>PBDG01000037.1 GCA_002717225.1 Rhodospirillaceae bacterium
ACCGTACACCTTCAACCGCCGCTCTCGACGATAGCGTTTCTTGAGCCGCCGAACGCTCGACTTGGAACCCTGCCAGCCCGCCTCTTTCATTCGTATTGTTCTCGGTATTTGCGCGCGATATAAAGCGCCAGCACGTTGAGCGCAAGAGTTGCGACGAAAAGCGCGAAGCCGAGCGCAAATGCGGCGAGGGTCTTAGCGCTGTCAAACTCCTGATCACCCACCAATAGGGTTACCATCTGGGCGGTCACCGTAGTCACAGCATCTAGAGGATTGGCAGTGAGTTTGGCGGCAAGGCCAGCTGCCATCACAACAATCATGGTCTCGCCAATGGCGCGGCTGATAGCTAAGAGACAGGCGGCGACGATGCCCGGCAAAGCCGCCGGCAGAATCACCTTGAGCACCGTCTCCGCCCGCGTCGCACCAACGGCAAGCGAACCTTCTCTTAAAGAACGCGGCACGGCGACTATAGCGTCATCGCTGAGGGAAGAGATGAAAGGGATT
This sequence comes from Rhodospirillaceae bacterium, assembly GCA_002717225.1. Taxonomy (GTDB): domain Bacteria; phylum Pseudomonadota; class Alphaproteobacteria; order UBA828; family UBA828; genus PTKB01. The sequence continues at coordinate 502 of PBDG01000037.1, forward strand.
ATCATGATGCCCATCACCGCGCCGGCAGCAAGCGCGCTTTCTGAGGCAACATTGAGGCCGAGACCAGCGCCAAAATCGCGCAGCGCCGGTGCTACGGTGAGAGCGGCGAAGAATCCATAGACCACAGTCGGCACACCAGCGAGGATTTCCAGCACCGGCTTAACCGCATTACGCACCCCCGGGCTCGCGAACTCCGACATATATATTGCAGAGAAAAGCCCTACTGGTAGCGCCACCACCATGGCGATGAGAGTGATTAAAAGGGTGCCAGTAAAGAGCGGCACCGCGCCAAAGGCGCCAGAAGAGCCAACCTGGTCCTCGCGGATCGCGGTCTGAGGACTCCATTCAAGACCGAAGAGAAAATCACCGATCGAGACGATAGAAAAAAAACGGATCGATTCGAACAGGACGGAGAGGATAATGCCAACTGTGGTCACGACAGCGACAAAGGAGGCGACGATCAGCGCGCCCTTGACCACTCGCTCGACCCCATGGCGGGCACGAAAAGCTGGCTGCACCCGGGACCACGACCAAGTAAGGCCCGCAACGCCAAGAGCAAGGCCGCCGCCCAACATAGCTGCCCGCGCAGTACTACGCAGCGCCGCATAGCGCTCCGCAGCGGCCTGGAGAGCTGGGTCTACCTCGCGGCTAAGCGCGTCGCCGATGGCAAGATTACGAATGTCGTTCAAGAGGAGTCCCAACATATCTGTCGGTTGAGAAGTGATCTCCGGGCCAAGATAGGAGATCAACAACGCCTCGAGAATGCGCTCCTCAAAGATAAGCCAAACGAACAGCACGACGAGCGATGGCAACGCGCACCAGAGCGCAACATACAAGCCGTGATAGCTCGGCATGGAGTGAGGACGTATCGATGTGCGCCCCGCCGCAACCAGAAGCTTGCGCCGGGCGAAAAAATAACCCAGAGCTGCGATCACGCAGAGCGCGATGAGAAGAATAACTAGATGCACGCGCTCGCGGCCTCCGCTCACGCAAGAAACAAAACCACAATCAGCGACGGGGTGTTAAAATTTTTTGCCGACGCTAACCATCCTTAGAGTGATATACCGCCAATGTTACAGTTTTATGACACCCTCAGTTAAATCGATGCCGATATTGCCTCCGCTGCCTTCGCCAGAAAAATCCGTTCCAATCATCGTGCCGCTAGAAGGCCGCCGGGCAGTTGCTCTACGTTTTGTCGTCACCGCCAATACCTTGTCGGATTTGGATTTGGCTAATCGAGTTTTCCGCTATAAGCCCACGTTTTCGCCCATGTCAAAGGCAGCGGGCGGAAATTTTAAAGTGAAGGTGCTGCCCTTTCCAAATTCTGATTCAATCGTCAGCGCAGCGCGATGACGGCTGGCGATATGCTTTACGATGGCAAGACCGAGGCCAGTACCCCCCAGGTCGCGCGAGCGCGCCGTATCGACACGGTAGAAACGCTCAGTAAGGCGCGGCAAATGCTCCCGCTCAATACCCTCACCCTCGTCGCTAACTGACACCATAATATTGATGGCTTCATCCGTGCCACGTTCACCAGTCGCCTCTTGCCAAGCACGAACCTGCACCGCGCCGCCTTCGCGTCCATATTTGATCGCGTTATCAATCAGATTCTGAAAAAGCTGTGTCAATTCGCCAGCATTGCCTGAGAGCGACGGTAGTTCGGCCTCAATGTTCTGCTCTATTTTTGCACCTCGTTGACTTGCTCGCCAATCGAGGCTGTCGACGACGGTGGCAAGAAGTGGAGGCAGTTCGACCCGGCTGGTCGGTACAGTATGCTCATTCATTTCAATACGCGAGAGCGACAGTAAATCGTCCACCAGACGCGTCATGCGCTCAGCGTGCTGAGCCATGATTGCAAGGAATTTACGCCGCGCCTCCAAATCTTCCTCGGCCGGGCCACTCAAAGTTTCGATGAAGCCGCGCAGCGTTGTGAGCGGGGTTCGAATTTCGTGGCTCGCATTAGCAATAAAATCGGCGCGCATCTGATCAGCTCGGCGCATTGCTGTCATATCGACAAGCGCTAGTACCATAGACGTTCCGTCCGCCGCATGCTCAGAAAGCGGTGCGACACGGGCCGAGAAATGACGCGGTACCGGGGCTTGCAGGGAGAAAGCGACATCCTGGCCCAAGCCCGTGCGTGACGCCTGTTCGAGCGCAGTGACCACGTCGGGATTGCGCAGCACTGCCGCCAGATCACGGCCTTCAAGCTTGCCACCGAGCAACTCTTCCGAGGCACGGTTGGCGCGCACCACATTTTGTCCGTTGTTCAGTAACAAAATCGGGACAGGCAAGGCGTTAAGGGCCCGCTCCATACCCTCATGATCACTTTTAAGACACGCTATTCGATCGTTCGATACACGCTCCAGGCGCTGCAGCGATTGCGCCAGTTCGCGACCGATTCGCGTGTACCCGTCACGGGCTTCGATGACTTCGCCCCGCACCATCTGATTCAACTGATCGCGGGTGCCCAACAAGTCGCTGAGTAAACAGCGAATGGCGACGGCGCTAACCAGAGTGAGGGCGAGCCAAGTCAAAGCAGCAGTGCCAGGTGCCAGCAAACCGAGCCCCGCCAGGACGATAAAAGCAAGCGCAAGCGGCAATGCGGTTACCAACAACGCACGCAACCAGCGACCTAAAGATAAGTCTCGCCAACCCATTACGGTATAGCTTCTATCATATATAGCCACGTTTCGCTGCCACGACAAAGCAAGTATGTTTAGGCTGACCTTCCCTATGTTACCGTCTCAGCTAATGGATAAAAAAGCAGTCAAATCCACTCCGGCACAACCTTCGAGCGTCAAAGCAACGCCAATGATGACGCAATACCTTGCTATCAAGCGCGATCATCCCGATACACTTCTTTTCTACCGGATGGGAGATTTCTACGAACTCTTCTTCGACGATGCCATCCAGGCAGCATCCGCGCTTGATATCGCACTGACCCAGCGCGGCAAGCATGCCGGTGATGATATCCCTATGTGTGGCGTCCCTGTCAGGAGCGCCGACGGCTACCTCGAAAAGCTCATCCATGCTGGCTTTAGGGTCGCCGTCTGCGAACAAACAGAGGACCCCGCGGAAGCCAAAAAGCGGGGCGCTAAAGCGGTCGTCGCGCGCGAAGTCGAACGCTTGGTGACTCAGGGCACTCTCACTGAGGATTCGCTGTTGGACGCACGCGCCTCCAATTATCTTGCCGCCCTCGGCCGAGCGGAAGGGTGCTGGGCCCTCGCCTGGTGTGATATGTCAACCGGCGAGTTTCGCGTCATGGCCTGCACACCGGAAACCCTGTCCGCAGCGTTTGCCCGCCTTGTACCAGGCGAGATCTTGTTGTCCGAAACTATGATGGGGACGGCAGAATTGTTTGAGCTGTTCACCGAATGGAAAACTGCTCTATCGCCGCAGCCGGCGCACCTATTCGACAGCACTGCGGGTGAACGACGTCTGTCCGCGCTCTATAGTGTTGCCGGGCTCGATGCTTTTGGCGAGTTTGGGCGTGCCGAATTGGCATCGGCAGGCGCAATCGTCGAGTATATCAACCTGACTCAAAAGGGTAAACTGCCGCACCTCGCCAATCTTACCAAGGTTTTGGAACATGCGAGCATGGCCATCGACGCCGCCACCCGGCGCAATCTTGAACTGACCCGGGCACTTTCTGGCGAACGCAAGGGATCGCTCCTTTCAGTAATCGACCGCACGGTAACGGCTGCGGGCGCCCGTTTGCTACACACACGCCTTGCCGCACCTCTGACCGATCCCCACGAGATCTCCCGACGTTTCGATCAGGTAGAATTTTTTACCACCGCCGAGGGACGGCGAAAGTCGATACGCAAGACTTTGCGCGCTTTTCCCGATATCGAGCGTGCGCTTTCGCGTCTCACGGTGGGGCGCGGCGGTCCGCGCGATCTAGCGGCGGTGCGTGATGCCTTGACCTTGGCACCTCAGCTTCGTTCTGTTTTAGAAGGGGATGGCGGCTTGGCGACTGATGAAACCGTTGTTGGTATGACGCAGGGCCTTGGCCGACACGATAATCTTGCCGCCCACCTTACTCGTGCGCTGGTTTCAACTCCGCCCCTCTCGGTGCGCGATGGCAGCTTCATCGCCTCTGGCTATCACAGCACCCTCGACGAGCTGATCACGCTCCGTGACCAAAGCCGTCGATTAATCGCAAATCTCGAAGCACGCTACCGCGAAGAGACCGATGTTTCTAATCTCAAGATTAAACACAACAACGTTCTCGGCTTTTTTATTGATGTTAGCGAACGCAACGCCGCCAAGCTCGACGACAGCTTCATTCACCGCCAAACACTAGCCAGCGCGATGCGTTTCACCACGGTCGAACTTGGCGAACTCGAAAACAAAATCAATACGGCAGCGCAGAAGGCGCTCAACCTTGAAGCGCAGCTATTTGAAAAGTTGCTCTCAGAAGTTACAGCGCGTGCAGAAAATATCACCCAATTGGCGCACGCTGCGACGGTGCTTGATGTTTCTTCCGCGTTGGCGCAACTCGCCGTCGAGCGACACTACATTCGCCCGGCAGTAGATGACGGAGAGGCATTCTATATCCGAGCTGGGCGCCATCCGGTCGTGGAAGCCCTTGCCGGGCATGACAGCCAGTTCGTACCCAATGATTGTGACCTCGGACCGGAGGGATACCTTTGGCTCGTCACCGGCCCTAACATGGCAGGCAAGAGTACGTTTCTGCGACAGAATGCTCTGATCACCATTCTCGCCCAGATGGGTTCTTTCGTGCCGGCCGAGAGCGCCCATATTGGCATCGTTGACCGATTGTTTAGTCGAGTTGGCGCCGCCGACGATCTCGCACGAGGGCGCAGCACCTTCATGGTCGAAATGGTCGAGACTGCGGCAATTCTAAATCTCGCCGGGCCGAAGGCACTCGTCATTCTCGATGAGATTGGCCGCGGCACCGCGACCTTCGACGGGCTCTCTATCGCCTGGGCGGCGGTCGAACACCTTCATGAGGTCAACAAGAGCCGCACCCTATTCGCCACTCATTTTCACGAGCTCAGCGCGCTCGCGCACAAGCTCGAGCAACTCTCCTGCCACACCATGAAGGTAAAGGAATGGAAGGAGGACGTTGTGTTTCTTCACGAGGTAGTGGCTGGCGTAGCAGACCGCTCCTACGGCATCCATGTGGCGCGTCTTGCCGGCCTTCCTAAGACTGTGCTCGGCCGGGCCGAGGAAGTGCTGGCAACATTGGAGAAGAGCGAACAGGGCAGCGTTGTTACCAACCTTGCCATGGATTTGCCACTCTTCACCGCACCACGATCTGCTTCCAGTACCAAACAAATGGAAGCAGTCGACGAGATACGCAAAGCCATCGCCGCAACCGATGCCGATTCCTTAAGTCCGCGCGCCGCACTTGACCTTATCTATCGCCTCCGCGACATGCTGTAGGATGATTGAGATTCTTGGTCTGATCGTGTATTTCCGGCCGCCATGGGGGGGGACATGGCGTTGATTTTTTGCAGCCGAACGGACGATCCAAAGGAGTGGCGCGCAGAGTTCGCTGAGGTCATGCCAGAGCTAGATTTTCGTGTCTGGCCTGATATCGGTAGACCAGAAGAGATCGAGTTCGCCCTGGTTTGGGATCCGATGGCGAATCGCCTTCTCGACTTTCCCAATCTTAGGCTGATCGCCTCTCTTGGTGCAGGCGTCGATCATCTTCTGGCCGCCACAACGCTCCCAGATGGAGTGCCGATGACCCGATTTGTCGACGATAACCTTACTCAGGGCATGCGCGAGTGGGTGCTGCTGTATTCGCTCTACTGTCTCCGCCGAGTGCCGGAATATCTTGCTAGACAGAGAGAGCAGGATTGGCATCGTCTCGATGTGCCTTTTGCCTATCAGCGGCGCGTCGGTATGATGGGGCTTGGCATTCTCGGCGAGGCATCAGCATCGGCACTCCGACATATTGGCTTCCCAGTAATCGGCTGGAGCCGGGGCAAAAAGGATTTACCGGAAATTGAATGTTTCACTGGCGCGGGGGAGCTTGACGATTTTCTTGCCCTCTCGGATATACTCGTCTGCCTTCTACCGCTTACGCCAGAGACAGAAGGCATAATTGATAGTGAACTGCTCACCAAACTACCGCGAGGCGCTTGCCTCATCAATGGCGCACGCGGCAGCCTTGTCGTTGAGGCGGATTTGATCCAGGCGCTTGAATCAGGCCATCTCAGCCATGCCGTCCTCGATGTCACGCGCAAAGAGCCTTTACCGGCAGATGACCCACTGTGGCAGGCGCGCAATATCACCATCACGCCACATGTTGCATCGGTCACCAATGCCAAGTCTGGCGCCCGCCTAATCGCAAAAAATATCCGCCGTATCCAGGCCGGCGAGACGCCGCATCACTTAGTCGATCCGAAGGCTGGATATTGATCCGTAGAGAGATAGATCGCGAATAGGGTCATACCAGTGTTCTTTGTGAACACTTGCCTATAAATCATGTCAGGCAGCTTTCATTCGGCCCTCAATTTCTCCCAAAATCTTGTCTAAAACCCCGGTACCCCAAGCGATCTCCTGCGCCGTGATCGAGAGCGGCGGGCCGATAAGGATGAAATGGTCCATGATCCGAACGTCAAGGCCGAGCTCCATAACTCGGCGCTTGAACCATTCGATGGTGTCGCCATAGCCAAACCTGGCTGAAAGCGGCTCACGAGTCGCACCATCGCTTACCAGTTCGATACAACCGAGAAGGCCGAGGCTGCGAACATCACTGACGCAGTCATGATTCTGCTTAAGCTTTTCTAGCTCGTCGCGCATCACCACTCCCATGGCTGCAGCATTCTCGATCAGCTCGTCTTCTTCGTAAGCCTCAAGTGCAGCAACTGCGGCAGCGCAGGCGATGGGATTGCCCGTCTGGGTTGAGCCAACCGGAATCCAGCTATCGTCGAAATGCCGCGCCACATGATCGCGCATAAGCACCACGCCCATCGGAACGTAACCGGATGTCAACCCCTTAGCGCTGGTAATCATATCGGGTACCACGTCCCAATGCTCCATGCCGAACCATTTGCCGGTGCGGCCGAAGCCAGTAATCACCTCGTCGGCGATGAGCAGAATACCGTAGCGATCACAGATCTCGCGCAGCATGGGAAAATATTCGTCGGGCGGCGCTAGGCCAGCTGCAGAGGCGGTCATCGGCTCAGCCATCAAGGCAGCGATCTGATCTGGCCCTTCGCGCTGAATTACTTCCTCAACGCTTGATGCGCATTGTACGCCGCAGTCCGGGTAGCTCAGCTTAAAGCTACACCGATGACAATAGGGGTCGAAGACGCGCACCACATTGGACTGCTCGTAACCAACAGCGACGCGTCGAATATCGCCGCTCGCCGAGAGCGCCCCGCTTGTCGTGCCATGATTATGAACGGTAACGGGTCATAATTTTGCGCTTACCAGTAACTAAACGAGCAATGGTCATGGCGATCTCGTTAGCTTCGGAACCACTGTCAGTGAAGAATGCGGTTGAGATGTCGCCGGGGGTGATCTCGGCGAGTTTCGCACCGAGTTGATCTCGAACCTCAGTGGTAAAATGCGGCCCGATATAACATAGTTTCTCCGCCTGCTCCTGGATTGCCTTGATCACCTTGGGGTGGCCATGGCCAAGATTTACATTGACGAGCTGGGATGAAAAATCGAGATATTTTTGCCCATCTGCGTCAAAAATATAAATGCCCTCGCCGCGTACCATCTTTGTTACCGGGTGAACAGCGTTTTGTGCAGCCCAGGGAATAATATCGTACCGTCTGTTGGCGCCCTGCATTATCTTCCTGCTCTTTACTTAATTATGATTTTGTAGCGAATTTAATTTTCGCAGAAAATATAAATGATAGGGGAACGCCGTGCTAACGATTTGGGGTAGAAATAATTCAATAAACGTCCAGAAAGTCATGTGGACCGTGGGTGAATTAGGCTTGGCACATGAACGGTTCGACGCTGGGCGGCAATATGGCGGTTTGAGCACGCCAGAATTTCTCGCCATGAATCCTAATGGATTGGTACCAACTATCGTCGATGGCGACACAGTGATGTGGGAATCGAATGCCATCGTGCGCTATCTCGCAGCCAAATATGATGCGGGTGGACTCTGGCCAAAAGATCCCGACGTGCGCTGCCAAGGCGACAAATGGATGGATTGGATGGTGACGGTTATTATTCCACAGCTTATTCCGGTCTTTGTGGGCCTAATTCGAACATCGCCCGAGGAGCGCGATAACGACGCCATCACCGCTTCGATCAAAGCTATGTCTGAGAGCTGGGAAATTCTCAACGCCCACCTTTCCAACCAGCCTTTCGTCGCCGGCGATTCCCTCACCATCGCCGACATTCCACTCGGCTGCGCCTGCCACCGCTATTACGCTATGGACATCCCGCACCCGACACACGCCAATCTCGAATCTTGGTATGAGCGCCTGCAGGAGCGTTCAGCATATCGCGAACATGTCATGATCGAGCTTAGCTAACGCAAATTCGTAGCGGATAGTAACTTCTACCACGATACGTTTGCGTTCATGAAAAAGGTAAAGCCATGAAAATCTTCACCACTCTACCGCAGGACGATCTCAAGAAGGTTTCAGCGGCAGCAGCAGCCGCTGAGAGCGCGGGTTATGACGGGGTGATGACACTGGAGAACCGCCACGACCCTTTCCTGCCACTCGCAGTCGCTGCCACCGCGAGTGAGCATCTTCAGCTTCTCACCAGCGTCGCCATCGCTTTTCCGCGGAGTCCGATGGTGGTTGCCAATCTCGGTTGGGACTTGCAATCGGCATCCGGCGGACGGTTCGTACTCGGACTTGGTTCCCAAGTGCGAGGCCATAACGAGCGGCGCTTTTCTGTGCCCTGGAGCGCCCCAGCACCGCGCTTAAGCGAATATATCGCTGCGCTCCGCGCAATATGGCGCTGCTGGAAAGAGGGTAGCAAGCTCAACTTCGAGGGCAAATATTATAAATTTACCCTGATGACCCCGGCCTTCGTGCCTGAACCCATGCCATCGCCGCCACCGGCGGTGACCATTGGCGCCGTAGGTCCAGCAATGCTGGGTCTGGCTGCAGAGGTCTGCGACGGAGTACGGCTACACCCTTTCTGCACACAGCGCTATCAAGAGAATGTGGTTGGGCCCATTGTGGCAAAAGGGCTTGGCGGGCGGGGACTTGCGCGGGAGAATTTTGAGATCACCGGCGGCGGTTTCATCGCAACTGGTGCTAACGACGAAGCGGTTGATGCACGCGCCACCTGGATACGTCAGCGGATTGCGTTCTATGGCTCAACTCGTGCCTATTGGCCAGTATTACAACAACACGATCTTCAGGATCTGGGTCTCAAATTGCATGCCATGGTTAAGGCCGGAAAGTGGCAAGATTTGACCAAAGAAATTAGCGACGATGTGCTGGCGCTGTTTACCGTCATAGGCCGCCATGACACGCTTGCCAGCAAGGTGGCCGAGCGCTTCACTGGTCTTTCGGACGCCATATATGCCAGCACCGCGCCCGAGCTTGGCTCGGACATGCCGCCCGACCTGATAGCAGATATTCAGAGCATCAGGACTGATTTTACTGCCTTCACCGGATCTAACAATAGGTGAAGAAATTCATAACATCACGCGTGAGAGTTGTTACGGCGTGGAGGCTGCTGCGTTATAAAGGGAGCATAAAAAATTTGCATCACGAGCCCAGTAATTCAGTTAAAAAACTGAATTAGTTAAGGCTGACAAAGGTTATGCTGGATCCAAAAAACGGCGCAAGGAATGTCGCCCATCACAATACAAAACTGCTAAAATTTGATGACGGGTTAGCACGGGCACGTTAGAGTGGCATATGAGTTGGACCATGGTCAAAATTTCAAATGGCTTGCAAAGACCTGCCCTCTGGAAACCAGCAATAGCCGCCATAGTATTTCTGCCTTTAGTTGGGATCTGGCATGACAAGATTATTGGATCTGCGGCATGGGCCTTAGATAAGGTTTTGGAAGCCAATGCTGAATTATATTTTGACCTCGTCGCTATGGGTGTGGGGATCTGCCACTGAGCGACAACACCTGATCATAGGGCATTTATTGGAATCGTTTTTAAACTTACGCAAGCCCCTCCGACAGTTACGGATAATCCCCTCATTCCCAGCGTCACAAGACATTAAAGCCCAGGCACACGCATAGGAGACTCACCCAAATGTATGCAAGCGTCATTGAACTGCACTTTAAACCAAACCTTATGCAAGAAGCTCTAAATTACGCTGCCTCTTTACGTCCAACAATGGAACAAATTGATGGTCTTAATCAAATGTTATCAATAGACCGAGGTGACGATAGAGCAACTGTAATTGTTCTATATAATAGTAAGGAACAGCGAGACGCAGCAGCTGAAAAGGCTCAAGAGGTTTTAGCCGGCATGGCACAGTATCTTGATCAACCACCCGAACGCCATGGACACAAAATAACCATCAACGAACAATTTTAATTCACCTAAACCATAATGTCTGCTTTATGCGAACTCTCCCCTCGTAACCTAAATTCCCATGACCCGCGGGCCATTGTTCTACCCAAAAGGGATACGTGTGAGATTAAGGAAGCTGAACCATTCAAGCACCCTGGATTGGTAGCATCCTAAGAATGCGGTCAAGACAAAATTACCCATTTAATATTAAGAGCGTATAACGTTCTTCTACCTACTTATACTTATTAGCGTTCATGCAAAAGAACAGAGAGCTTAACCCACTCACCAAGGCAGAGCCGATAAAAGTCTCAGGATACTATAATTTATCACTGATAGAATCAACTTTGTATGTAAGTTTTTTACCCTGTTTTAGTTAAAATAAGTCCCTGGTGTTTAACTGATATGACTTTTTCTACCGATCCCAAATGTTGTATGAGTACGGTACACAACCGAACAAGGATTAGGAGAATTCTATGACAACTGTAAAACCTAGTAATAGTCGCCTTTCTCAAAAGGTATTTGATGATATAAAAGAAAATAGAAAGACAAAGCATATAAATAACTTTTGGAAAGACCTGTCACATAATGATGAGGAGCTATATAATACGTGGAACGAGTTGAAATCTGTAATGTCTGAGGGAGAAATACCATACTTATATAAAGAAATGATTTATATTGCCGTATCAATAGCAAATAACTGCAACTATTGCATTCACAGTCACACATACGCTGCAAAAAAAGCTGGAATGACGGACACTCAACAGAAAGAACTTTTGAGGGTTATTCTTATGGCAAATAAAACCAATGCGTTAGCGACTGCCTTAGGAACGGAACTCGATGATGTGTTTGATGTATCAAAAGAGGAAGAGATAAGAAAATGAACGTTCTAGAAAACAAAACAATCCATGATATCAGCGTTACACTTGGCACAGAGTCTATAGACTACCCTGGTGACACAGCATATAGCAGAAATTTAATTATGGAATCAGGCGATTCTTTCTGTAATTTATCTCGATTAGAAATGAGTTGTCATAGCGGAACTCACCTAGATGTGCCGTTTCATTTTTATGCTGATGGAAAGACACTAGATGACTTTCAGGTGACTGATTTCATCAGGCGTGTTCGCGTGATTGAAATCAAGAATCCTGAAAAAATAACGGCCTCTGAAGTTGACTGGAGTCTGATATCTCCAGGAGAGGGCATTCTATTTAAAACTAGAAACTCTCGGGATGGACTGGTCAAATCTGGGAAATTTGTTTCTGATTTTGTCTATCTAAGCCAGGAAGCAGCAATAAAAGTGAATGAATGTAATGCTGCATTAGTAGGAATTGATTATATTTCAATAGAAAAATTTGGTGTAGAGCACTTTCATAGCCATCTTGAAGTNCTAGGACAGGATGTAATAGTCTTGGAGGCCATAAACTTAGAGAACNTCTTGGAAGGAATATACACCTTAATGTGTTTGCCNCTCAAGTTAAGTGGTGCCGATGCCTCTCCAGTTCGGGCAATTCTGATAGAAGACTAANGCTCCGATAAAAGACTGGTAACCAGGCGCGCCTTTACTTCTCTGTTAATCTAANGAAATAGAGACTTAGCTCTAACCCGCTAAGCCTCCGAAGTGTCTGTTAGAGAAATCGCTGATGCTCTCTCGCAGAATAAAAATAAAATCTGGCAAACTAATTATTTTAAGCAGGCGAGAGTCAAAAACCGTAATTTGTGAAACTTTCAGTTAGATTGTTAGAATTTGACTATATTATCACGAATTGAACCAATAAGCAAAAATCACCAAAGCCTTATTTTTCCTATTAAGCTATTGTTAGAATGCAGCTTTTCTAATTTATGATGGCCGCATTTTGTTTTTATATAATTGTCCATAGACATACCCCCCCCCTAGATATTTCTTCTATCGTGCGAATTAAATCAATCGTGAATTGGGTATGAATAGCCCCACAAGCCAGGGCCAAAAATGCCTAATTTCTGGGGTGTTTGGTGGAGCCAGGCGGAATCGAACCGCCGACCTCTTGAATGCCATTCAAGCGCTCTCCCAACTGAGCTATGGCCCCAAAGCATTGAAATGCTTAACTTTTCGTTCTTTTTCGCAACCTTCTCAAAATACCCTTGGTCAAAACTTGGTCAATTAACTAAGTTTGATTTCAAGGCCTTAAGCATTTACTAAACCACACATAGTCCTTCTACTTTGCCTTAAACCACTACGAAACCAAGGCTTTTTCCAATCGCCTCAGATAGCGACCATATTCTACCCTTAAGCTCTCAGGCTCTTCAATCTTCACGTTGCCAACCCAATCAGGATAGCAAAAGTCACAACATTGTTGTGATTATTCCAGCATATCTCCCATATTCGTCCATCAGGTCAGGTTCACCACGAAGGCTGACACGCCCTAACCAATCAGGATGACACAACTCATGGAACACCTCTTGGTGACCTGAACAGGTTATCTCAATGACGTATTCACCTTCTCTATTCGATTTTGAAATAATCTTTTGCGATGGGTGGAACTGAACTGCTCTTGCTCGATCTGCGATGGTTTTCTTGAAGGTCAGCTGGAATGTATAAACACGACCATGCTGCACCCCAAAACTCTGCTTCGCCCATGCTTTGAAGTCGTAGCTATTGGGCAGTGCAAATTCGTCGTCACCTTCTTCAGCTTCTTGGATTAGGTCTAGTCTGTACTGAATTGGTAAACCAATCTTGCCTTCGAGAGCGCGTGAGGCGACCAAATATACAAATCGACCATAGAGTATCCCTAGTGGTCGAACTGTTACCCTTGACGCTCTCTGCTTGGTTGGGGAGCGATATTTGATGGTAATAGGTAGCTTGTTCTGAACACAGAATTCGGCAGTTTTTAGGGTTTCAACATCATAGGACAGCTTCACACCCACAGAATGCGCATGGGCTGTACGAGCGATGAGTTTTTCTGCTTCAACTGCCCAACCTTCAGATAATCCTTTGTCATCGACCAATAGTTTCCGAAGGGCGTTCTTTTCCTCACCTTCGAGACGATTGAGCAGAGTTTCCACCGCGATACGTTCTTGAGCATCTAGGGTTGCATGAAATCGTAATGCTCTAGCTTTGCTTGCTTCACGCTCTGCAAGGTGTTCATCACCCACAAATTCACGCAGTTTCCAGCGTTTGGTTCGATGATGGTCATCTTCTAGCTTGGGTACTTCAACAACGTCGTATCCAAAGTCTCCAATCTCCTCAATCCATCGCTTGGCTGTTGACCTACCAACACCATAACGAGACGTGATTTCAGCTGTACTCATGCCAGCAGAACGCGCCTGAATATCAATAATCAAGTCAAGCACTCGATTGTTACTAACACTCCTCCCATCAAGTCTAGTCTCTGCTCCACGCATTCCCTTTTTTCCCTGTTTTCCGCCGTTTCTTATGTTCTATCTAGTAGAACATACATGACATAAAATTACAAAATCAAGAGAGCAAAAGCTCAAAACTGACCTAGCAGTTTCTAGGAGTGTCAAAAAAGGAGAAATCACATGACACACACTAACGAAAACAAAGTCACAACAAATTACGACTTTGAAATACCAGAAGGTCTTGAAGACCTAGAAGCATACGATTGGGTTCGCCCCAAGATCGAGGCAAGTTGGAACAAAGCCAAAGACAGCATCTTTGAAACTGGAAATTGGCTAGTTGCTGCTAAAGAAAGGACTGTTCATGGCGAATGGAAAGATTTCGTCAAAACATTGCCCTTCAAGAAATCCACAGAGGAAAAACTGAGGAAGATCGCTGAGTGCGAAACTTTTTCTCGCCCTGAAGTTTATAAGGTTCTGCCTAATTCTTGGGGAACTCTCGATGAACTTCGTATGCGTACTGAAAGCGATGAAGATGCTTTTCTCGAAAAAATATCTGAAGGAAAAATCTCTTCAGATATGACGAGGGAGAATGCCAAATTTCTCTATGCGTCAGGTAAAGCCTCTTCGCCACGTACAGAATTCAGCAAAACACCAACAGGTGAAGTTCTAACGTGGCTTGCTGATACAGATGCGAAATATGGTTGCATCTATGCTGATCCACCTTGGGCAGCGTCAAAAGGAACTCCCAACAAAACAGGCATCCAAATTAACGATGAATATAACTCGATGTCTCAAACTGAATTGCTAGAGATGGCTCCTGTGGTTGACCAGCTTTCAGCTGAGAAATCACAGCTTCATCTTTGGTGCACTACCAACACTCTCCAAGACGCTCTTGCGTTGATGGAAGCGTGGGGATTTGAGTATCGATCACAGCTAGTATGGACGAAGCCTAAAGGCATTCCACTTGGAGATTATTGGGCGAATGCACATGAGATTTTGCTTCTAGGAGTGAAGGGTGGAAATTGCCCATTCAAACGTGATGGCGAATATCCAAGTTCAGTTTTTGAAGCTCCTTCAGGTGAACACTCTAAAAAGCCAGATGGCATTCGTGATTTGGTCGCAGAGGTTTCGCCAGAATATCGCTTGGAATTGTTTGCTCGTCAGTCCTACGAAGGATGGACGTGTTGGGGTGATGAAATCGATGGTTTCATTAACGTAGCCACCCAATTCGAGGAGGCTGCCTAAGGCATAACTCCGATACATATTGCGCCCATCAATTCCATTGATGTGATGCGCCCATAAAAAAACCACCTACTGTTCATTCAGTCGGTGGTTTTGTCGTTTGTGCTACCATTCTCCTGACAGCAAGGGAGCAGACGATGGGTAGCGTGAGAAGACTGACAATTCTCTTCGTTTTGGCGGTGGCCTTCTGTGGCAGTGGAACTGCGATTGCGTTTGATGAGACTGACCTCAAGAAGTTCAAGGCTTTCGATCGTTGTTACGAATGCGATTTGAGGGAGGCAAACTTTGAGCAAGACACCTTGAGGTCCGCCTTCTTGCGCGAAGCCAACTTGCATAAAGCCAACTTGAAGGGAGCCAACTTGTGGTCCACCTCCTTGGAGGGTGCCAACTTGAGGGAGGCAAACTTGGAGGGCGCCAACTTGAGTATCGCCAGTTTGTATGGAGCCAACTTGGAGGGTGCCAACTTGGAGGGTGCCAAGTTGAGCGGAGTGGACCTCTCCACTGCTATCTTAAAAGATGCCAATCTTGATGGAGCCATTCTCTGTAAGACGTTGACGCCTTGGGGTGAGGACAATTCAGGTTGTGAAGATGCGGAGCCGATAGCGGAAGCGCCCAAAACAGAAAAGAGCGCTGCCAAATACAAAGTCTGTAAGAAGACCTGTGCCGATGATTTTATGGTTTGTATTGTTGATAAACTCAATATTGAGCCTGAAGCCTGTACGGAAACGGCCAATCAGTGTCTGTATAGCTGCAAGGACAAGTTCCAATAGAAGGTGGGGTGCGCCCTTCAACTTCGTTGAAGAGATGCGCCCATAGAAAAACCACCTACTGTTCACTCAGTGGTGGTTTTGTCGTTTTGGTATTATCATAGTCGTCAATGCTCACAACTCGTCAAAGTTGGGAGGCACGGCATGGAAGTCATCCTGATAGTAGGGATACTGATTGCGATCGGTCTCGCCATTGGCAGCGCCATGATCGCCAGCAGCAAGGGCCGCAGCAGCTTCGGCTGGTTTGTTCTCACACTGATATTTCCAATAGCTATTTTATTCGTGGCAATCGCTGGGCCAGTGAGTGGCGCAACCCAACCGGAGCCTTCGCAGCCTCATGATATCGCAACCGCACAGGCAGAGGCTCGGGACGTGGCTGGAGCCCTCGCCACCGTAGAGGCAATTGAAGATGCCCATGATCGTACTTTGGCGCTCACGAGCATCGCTACCGTACAGAGAGAGACTGGGGATAGTGAGGGTGCCAAGAAGACCATCGCCCAAGCCCTCGCCAGCGCAGAAACGATTGAAGTGGTCTATGACCGCGCTAGTGTGCTCAGTAATATCGCCTGGGCGCAGGGAGAGGCTGGGGATGTGGAGAGTGCCAAGGAAACCATCGCTCAAGCCGTCGCTGCTGTAGGAAAGATTAATGACACTGTTTTTCGTGAAAGGGCGCTCGCTGACATCGCCAAAGCGCGATCTGCGCGACCTTCCAAAACAAATCCATCTCATCCGCCTGTCCAGCAGCCATCTGATGAAATCACAACCGCGCACAATCAAACATCCACTTTGGATTGGGAAATGCTGCTTAAGTACGACCCAGACGTTATGAGATCAGTGGACAAGCTCAAACCCTATGGCGAACCTGCTGTGGAAGAATTTAAGAGAGCCTACGCAGCGGTGGGCGGTGATCGTAGTGTCATCAATCATATCACTGACGTGATCATTAAAGATTTTGACAAAAAAATTCACGATAGTTAACACTCCTCCACTTCGTTCAAGCGATGCGCCCAAAAAAGAAACCACCTACTGTTCATTCAGTCGGTGGTTTTGTCGTTTGTGCTACCATCTTGTTGACAGCAAGGGAGCAGACGATGTGGAACGTAAGAAGACTGACAATTCTCTTCGTTTTGGCGGTGGCCCTCTGTGGCAGTGGAGCTGCCATTGCGGATGCCCCCTATGTGACTGTGCAAAATGCCAATGTTCGCGAGCAAGCCGACGTGAATTCGATGCGCGTTATCACCTTTCCGAAAGGAACGCGCGTAGAGGTGACCTTCAAAGAGGGGGATTGGTACGCGGTTTCGCGTGACGGCATACACTTCGGCTACATCTGGTCAGAACTTCTGGTGCCAGAGGATCAAGGTAGCAACGTGACTGAAACACATTTGGAGAATCAGAACGTACAACGCGTGATCGTCGACGGTCCGTTTGGGCTAAAGTTTGGTGAGCGCTATACTTATAACTGCGACACGTACTATGATTTGTTTGATGATTTTAATTTTCATCTTTTCGAGACGGCCATTTTATCTTCATATCCCGAGATACTCACCTACAGGAAGAAAACTGCAAAAGATAATTCTACATATGAAGTGTTTCTAGAACTAAAAAATATTTTTTCGAATGACCATTCTGATCTTCTTAAGGGAGATGAAGTGCATGTCTTTTCCAGTTCAGGACATTCTTCAAGGCACAGTCTGCAGGGACGCGCCTTAGCGCCAGATATGCTGGAAAAATACAAGAACATTAGAATCGGTACATACAAAACCATCCGTTTAATGGAAGATGGTTGCCAGAATGTATTAAGTTACCCAAAGATTGAGTATTCTGGAAATATAAATTTTCCTAGATTATTTAATTATTTAAATAAGCAGGGCTCAGAAAAAGTATTTTTTAAGCTAAGTTTCATGTTCGGCCGATTAGTGAAAGTTGATATTGTTGGTGATTTGGCTGTTTTTGGAGAAGATCGGGATGTCATGCTCCTTTTGGAGGAGTCATTATCATCCAAATTCGGTCAGCCTAAAGTAACTCGGCGCTCTTCAAGCGATGGTTTTATGCATTGGATATCCGAAACTCTTAAATGGTCAAGAGGCGATGGAGTGTTAATCTCCTGTTACAAGAGGGGAAAATACCAAAAGGGTTACCTTGAGGATTGGGAAAATGAAAAATACTGCAAAAGAATTACATATATATCGTTTGGGCACATCGTATCTTCTTATTCTGAGTCTTTAAAAATTCTCAATAGTTTTTACAAAGAATTGCAAACTCGGGAGTTGTCCGACGATATGTAGGCAACCGATCATTGGTGTTCAGCAAAGCGCTTAAACCGCAGTGACAACCCTAGTCCACGCACTGTAAATATCGTTGCCTCTAAATGTCCCTCTGAGGCTCTTCTGAGCAGCTGCCATATAATCTTTGCGAGAAGTGATGATCTTGCCTCTCTGCCCCTTGAGCTGCTTCAGAACAATATCTCTCATCTTGGGACGCACTGCTGAAACACGCTGCTGGAAGGGCTGTCCCTTGGGGTCAGCAAGATAATTAGGGCTGATTGCTGCGTCTGCGATGGCAAGCGCCTGAGAGATATCTGTATCGTGTATCTCAGGGGGCTTGAGCAGCGATGGAATGTTCCCACCTGTGGTCTTAAGATTGATACGAACCGTCGTCCCATGAAGCCTAGCAATTTGCTGAAGCTGAGAGATGACCTTGTGGTTCTCGATAGGGTTCAAGATATCAAAGGCAACTAAAAGCGTTGGGATAGGGTGTGGAATGGCAGAGAGGTTAATCATCTAATTTGTGTGCTACGGACCAAGGAAAGAGTTCCCTGTTTTAGGCGTTGTGGGAGTGCGAACTGCGTCGGCTCGGATAATCGTTCAGCGCTAAATGCAGCTTCATAAACTGACCCATTCCTAAACTGTAGCGCTCTAACATTGTATCTACGAACTTGATCGTCTCTGGTGGTGCTATCTCTCTGTTGAACTCTCGTTCAATGAAGTCTTTTGCTCTCATACTAAAGTCTCCTTGTTATTAAGTTATGGCTAAATTTGAATAGACGCTTCGCGTCTTATAGGTGCTAACTAATTGAAATAATTACCTAAATTGTAAACTATTTTGAAGCAATCTACCAATTCTAAACTCTAAAATAGGGACAATTCCTAAAACCACAGCTACTCACAGAATGATGAGTAAGTAGGAGCGAGCCGAAATGGCAATGAAGGCTCGCTGTTATCATTTTGGGATTTGCGCTCTCGCTATTTCATTAAGCTGGTAGCGCACAAAGCGAATGAAAATTTCATAAAGGATGCTTCCACTGACGTTCTCGCATCCCAATGAATATAAAATTTTAGTTCTTATGGTGCGTAGGTATTTTAGATGAAAATATTGGTTTAGTTTCAATAGGTTATAGTAACATATTTTTGTTCAGAAGGCCATTTGATAGTTATCAAATTTCCTCAATAGCCCTCAGTTAATATTTTAAGATTTAGGCGCTGCTCTACCGCTGACGCAGAAGTCAGATCATCAGGTGGTAGAACCGCCCTACCCTTGCTTGAACATCAGAATCGGTGGAAGATATCTCCACGATGCTGAAGCACCTTGTCATCACGCTCTTTTTGATGGGCTTCACTCTGCCTGCCTTGGCGGACGATATAGGGGAAGCCAACGAGCTTTTCGTAGAAGCAGTCCAGCTCCTCCAATCAGTGGAAGGCACGGCTGACGCAGCGGAGAGGTTGAGACTGTCCGAAGAGGCGTCAATTCCTGGACCGACGCGATAAACCCATGGTCTCGTTTTGGGAAAAGAGAAAGTTCGTCAAGGCGCTCGCTGATTTCGCCACCGCACAGGCAGCGGCTGGGGATGTAGGGGATGCCAAGGAGAGCATCGCCCAAGCCCTCGCCACCGCAGAGACGATTGAAGACGCCGAATTTCGTGTTGACGCGCTCGTTGAAATTGCCGCCTTACAGGCAGCGGCTGGGGATAGTGAGGGTGCCAGGGAGAGCATCGCCCAAGCCCTCGTCACCGCAGAGACGATTGAAAACGCCGATTTTCGTGCCAAGCCGCTCGCTGATATTGCCTCCGCACAGGCAGAGGCTGGGGATGTAGAGGGTGCCCTCGCCACCGCAGAGTCGATTGAACACGCCTTTTCTCGTACTTCGGCGCTCGCTGCTATCGCCGCCGCACAGGCAGCGGCTGGGGATAGTGAGGGTGCCAAGGAGAGCATCGCCCAAGCCCTCGTCACCGCAGAGACGATTGAAAACGCCACTTGGCGTGCTGTGGCGCTCGCTGACATCCCCAAAGCCCTCGCCAAGATGGAATAGGGACGAACTCTCTCAACTGAATTTCCTGAAAGACGGTTGAGCCACTCTCCTGACGCTGCTCCAACATAAAATTAATTAAGTGAACATGGCTGAAACCATAGTCGTAACAGTGTTGTGACTTTGGTTAGGGCTGATCTGAATATGTATTTATTCTTGGGAAAAAATACATAAATAGCTTGTTCATCCCCAGAAATCGCCTATAATTCTCATTATAAGGAGATAGGAAATGGCTAAAAAGACCCAAGCAATCAGCTACATGAGAACGTCTTCAGCATCGAGTTTGGATGGTGATAGTGAAACTCGTCAGAAACTAGCAATCGAGAATTTCGCCAAGCTCCACAATTACGAGATTGTTGGTGAATTCTGGGATCAAGCTGTGTCTGGTTGTGATGATATTGGTGATAGACCTGAGTTTAACGCCATGATGGACAGAATTGAGAGCAATGGGGTGCGAGTAGTGCTTGTAGAAAGCGCTGACAGGCTTGCACGTTCAGTTATCGCTCAAGAACTCGCTGTGGTGGGGATGGAAGCCAAAGGCATCCAAATCATCACTAGCAGTGGTCAGAACCTCACTGAGAGCGATGATCCTGCAAAGGTAGCAATGCGTCAGATGGCAGGTGTTTTCTCGCAGTTTGAGAAGCAACGTCTAGTGAATAAGCTAGCTGCTGCGAGGAAAAGGGAGAGGGCAAAAGGTCGTAAAGTCGAGGGTCGCAAGTCTCTAAACGAAACTGACCCTACATTGCTCAAGCGTGTGCGTGAATTAAGGCGCAAGCCTAGAGGCAGTGGGAAGAACGCCACATGGTACAAAATCGCTAAGATGCTTGAGGCTGAAGGTTTCGTGAATTCGAGGGGAAATGCCTATCAACCCCATCAAATCAAGACGCTTCACGCCAATGGTTAAAAGCGTAATTTGTTACGCATTTAGGTGTCTTCTTAGATTTTGATGGTATCTCGAATTGATGCGATAACCACAAACCACCAAAGCCTGACCTTACCTACTAAGCTAGTGGAAGATTTCAATTTTTCCAGCTTATCGAGACCACATTCTGTTTTGATATATTTGTCCATTTAGTGGTGTTTCTGGCTGTCTGAGTGATTAATCAGCCTGTCAGTCATAACCTCGACTGACTTCCCAAATCCTAAACATATCAGAAGGATTGGTAGTGCTACTAAGATGGCTATGAGAAAGTCCATCAACGAAGCCCACCTGTAAGTTGTTTTGCGAAAGCCTGTGGAAGAGCCTTAGCATAGGTTCGTTCAAGCTCTCTGATAGACGTTCCCATATTTCGAGCAAGCTCATACACCCCAATGTCTCCATTGATGAGGCGTTGCGTCGCATAAGTATGACGAAGGGAATAAAGAGTTCGATGGGGGCTTTCCTCGTCTTTCCACAAAAGGAAATCCTCGTTGGAGTGCCTTTTCAGAAAACGCTCAAAGCCACTCTTGAAAGATTTGATTTGCGTTGATGGCTCACCATTCATTCCATCGCCTTGATGACAGAATATGAATTGGTTATTGAGACCAAAATCACTTGCTGACCTCCAAGCTCTCAATGCTGGTTCAAGATAAGGAATAGCCATCACCAATCGAGGATTGGGTTTCGTGCGATATTTGACGTTCCTAACCATAACCTCAACACGCACTATCTCTCTCTTGTCATAAGGGCATTCAGTATGAGTTCCAATGTGATGCTGCTTTTCCCTACCACTGACGTTTTCAACAGCACGAACATCGTCCCAAATGAGTGATTGATTGGTTTCTCCCCCAACTCTCGCTCCGCTGTAAACGAGCAGCTGACAGAGGGTTTTGAGCATCAGCTTATAGCGCCACTCGTGGACTGCGACTTGGTTCTGTTTGCTCTTCGCAATGTCCTCATCAAATCGCTTCAGAATGTAAGCCCACTCATCTGCGCTGAAATCCAAGCGAGGAACCCTTTGGGAATAGTTGTTTTTGATAGTGGGAATGCTGTGAATATATTTTTTATCGTGGGCGTGTTTGAGAATGTCCCTCAGAACCATATTTTCAACATTGATGGTATGAGCGGACGGCTTAGTTCTTTTTCTGACTGAAGCTCCGCCAGCCAAGCCCATCTGAGTATTTCGTTGGGCTTTGTATTCAAGGATGGTTTCAGAGTTCACCTTACGAATATCCATCTCACCAAAAAACGAACTTAAATAGTTTCGATAGGTGCTGTCATTGAGTTGATAACGATTTTCTGAGACCTCGCCAGCATCTACACCTCTCTTCTGAAGCCTTTGATAGTCAGCGAATATCCAAGAAAATGTTCTGCTCTCAGTGGGCATTCCAAGTTTCTGATTGCCACACATTTCGTGATAAAGGTCGATTGCCCACTGTGCCGCTTCATCTTTGCTCTCTTTCTTTGTAGAGCGACGAACATCTTGCCTCTTTCGGCTTTCAATCTCTTGAGGAAGCCTAATTCGCGCATACCAATTGGGCAGAATTTGGCCGTTCCACGCTTGCTGATAGAGCCATACGGCGTCTTTCACAATTTCGGTTTGGCTGTTCGGAAGAGGCTTGCTCGACATTACAAAAATGTAGCCAAGCAATCATACTTGGTCAATACTTGGTCAAAGGATGGAGAAAAATCGCAGATTTCTGCGTCTAAATTTTGGCTTCAATAGGGGGTTTGTGGGGATTAATGTGAAGGAGAGAGCGGAGACTTGTCCTATGCCATTCAAGCGCTCTCCAAACTGAGCTATGGCCCCAAAACTTAATATCCGCTGCCGATTGTTCAAAAATATGGTTCCAGCCACCCCGATGCAAGTCCATGCAGAAATTTTACTTCTCAGGCGTCGAGTTTATTCGGCTTTTCGATGCCTTTGATAACCTCGCCCATATCGTCTTCGTCCTCACCCGTTTCCATAGGTTCCGGGATGGCCTCAACCGCTTCTTCGTCCTGGGCGTCATCTACCCCTATATCGTCATCTTCANCGATGCCNAATTTCTCTCCGTCACCCACATTGTCTGCNCTATCTTCGCNGATGNTGGAGGCTTGCGGTTGCAGNGCGGCAGGCTTAGGCACTGGAGTGCCATGTTGGCGTCTTGTTCGGGNCGGGGGCTTGACAACNAACGGCGCGTCGCAGNTCGGACACACGATTGATTCGCGGCGCATGTCGTAAAATTTCTTGCCACACGTTAGGCATGTACGCTTGGTGCCCCATTTCTCGTTCGCCACGGTCTCTCTCCCACTATAGAGTAATCGAGCCAGAGCCAATTGCCACGTCCGAAAGGCTCTGTCAAAAATATAATGCGTTTAGAGTCGGGCATTGATTTGTTCTTGCGCCCGAGTGGGCTGGAGACGGCATTTGAAACAAGGCGAACAAATTACTTTGGATGAATCCACCACATCCACGTTCGGTACAGATGAGATAATCCATTCTAACGGCTGGCCCCTTTCGTCCCAGCTATCCCCCGCTTTGTTGGGCGAAGTGGATTTGCCGGGGGACAAGTCAGTTTCGCACAGAGCTTTGATATTCGGCGCGCTCGCCGTGGGTGAAACCCGAATTGATGGTTTACTCGAAGGCGACGACGTTTTGGCGACTGCGCGTGCGCTTACAGCTTATGGCGTGGAGATCGTGCGCGACGGCCCTGGCAGATGGCGAGTGTGGGGCACTGGTATTGGGGGATTCAAGGAACCTGCAAGCGTATTGGATCTTGGTAATGCAGGCACCGCGGCACGTCTCTTGATGGGAGTTGCTACTCACTATCCGTTCGCTACCTTTTTTAGCGGTGACACCTCGCTTCGCGGCCGACCCATGAAGCGGGCCATGGAGCCACTAATTGAAATGGGAGCGCGCGTCACGACAAGAAGCGGCTGTCGCCTGCCGCTATCTCTGATTGGTAGCACGCAGCTTCTGCCAATCACCTACACCATGCCGGTGGCCTCTGCTCAGGTAAAGTCTGCGATACTCCTCGCTGGTCTTGCTGCTCCCGGAAAAACTTCCGTGGTTGAGCCATCGCCGAGCCGAGATCATACCGAGCGTATGCTGACTCATTTCGGGGCCGAGATCAGCGTGGTGAATGATGCCGAGAGCACGCGTATCATCACTCTCACCGGCCAGCCAGAGCTTGCTGGGCAAAAACTTTCAGTGCCCGCCGATATCAGCTCCGCCGCCTTTCCTCTGGCTGCTGCATTGATTGTGCCTGGCTCACAGTTGCTGTTAAGGAACGTCGGCGTCAATCCGTTGCGCGCCGGGTTACTGGATTGCGTCCACGAGATGGGCGGCGAGATAAAACTGCAGAACGCACGGAACCTATCCGGCGAGCCTGTTGTCGACATTGCCGTCGTCGCATCCCCCTTGCGGGGAATAGACGTGCCGGCGGACCGCGCACCCAGCATGATCGACGAATATCCGGTTCTCGCTATACTTGCCGCCTGTGCCGACGGTCAAAGCCGGCTACGTGGGCTGGATGAGTTGCGCCACAAAGAAAGCGACCGGTTTGCGTCGATTCTCTCTGGACTGTTAGCTGCCGGTGTCTCAGTCTCAAACGAGGGCGACGATATCTTGATCAACGGCAGGGGTGCACCGCCGCCTGGCGGAGCAAAAATCAAAAGCCATCTCGATCACCGCATCGCCATGGCTTTTCTCGTTCTTGGCTTGGCATGCCGAGATGGAATGGCAATCGACGATGGTGCGTCAATCTCTACAAGCTTCCCCGACTTTGTCGACCTGATGAGCAGTCTGGGCGCACGGATTGAGAATGTTTGACAAAAAAGGAGCGGAGTTTCCAACGGTTGTGATTGCCGTCGACGGTCCGGCGGCGTCTGGCAAAGGCACATTGGCACGCCGCCTAGCGGAGCATTTAGGCTTCCGCCATCTAGATACTGGGGGGCTTTACCGTGCAGTCGCAGCACGCATGCTCCGCCTCGGTGAGGATCCCTCAGATGCGAACGCAGGCGAACAAGCCGCAAAAAATCTCGAGGAAATGGATCGCAATGCCTCCAATCTTCGCACCGAAACGGTTGGTCAGGCTGCCTCAATCGTCTCCGCCCATCCGCCCGTTCGTGCAGCGCTTTTGGTCTATCAACGCGCCTTTGCCACTACGCCGCCAGGAGCGGTTTTGGATGGTCGTGACATCGGCACCGTGGTCTGCCCCGAAGCAAACGTCAAAATCTATCTCGATGCTTCGTTAGAGGCGCGCGCGGCACGACGCGTGAAAGAGTTGCGATTGCGCGGCGCGGAGAGTATAGAATCGCGCGTTTTGCAAGAAATGAAAGATCGTGACGCCCGGGACAGCGGGCGCGCAGTCGCGCCGCTTAAGGCGGCTGAAGATGCGCTCAGGATCGATACAACCGATCTTATGCCAGATGAGGTGTTTGATCGGTCGCTTACTTATATCGCTGCGCGGTTGGAATAATCCGGCCGTCCATGTGGAATGTTTGTTGGAATGGAGAACAAATGACAACGCAAACGGCCGAGGGACAGGCACCCAGCAAAGAAAATTTTGCCGATCTGCTTGACGAATTTGTCGGCGACGGCGCCGGATTTGAGGGTCGCCTGATCAAAGGCACAGTGCTTTCCATAGATAACGACGCGGCATTAATCGATGTCGGGCTTAAAGTCGAGGGCCGGGTACCACTCAAGGAATTCTCGGTGCCGGGTCAGCCGCATGAGCTCAAGATCGGCGACAAGGTGGAAGTATTCATCGAACGCATCGAAAACCGACGAGGCGAAGCCGTCCTGAGCCGTGAGCGTGCTCGCCGTGAAGAGGCCTGGGAAAAACTCGAAAAAGCCCACGATAAAGTTGAGCGCGTCAATGGTGTGATCTTCGGCCGGGTCAAAGGCGGGTTCACCGTCGACCTCGACGGCGCTGTGGCATTTCTGCCAGGCAGTCAAGTCGATATCCGTCCGGTGCGTGATATAGCCCCCCTGATCGGCACAGAACAACCTTTTCAAATTCTAAAAATGGATCGTCGGCGTGGTAATATCGTGGTGTCACGCAGGGCAGTTCTCGAAGACACCCGGGCTGAGCAGCGTAACGAACTTATCGCCAATCTCCACGAAGGCCAAGTACTCGACGGTATCGTCAAGAACATCACCGATTACGGCGCTTTCGTCGATCTCGGCGGTGTGGACGGCCTGCTGCATGTGACTGATATCGCCTGGCGACGTGTTAACCATCCGAACGACGCGCTGCAGATCGGCCAGAGCATCAAGGTTCAGGTGATCCGTTTCAACGCCGAGACCCAGCGCATCTCGCTCGGCATGAAGCAGTTGGAAGCCGATCCTTGGGAGGGCATCGGGGCAAAGTATCCGGTCGGTGCAAAATATACCGGTCGGGTCACAAACATTACCGACTATGGTGCCTTCG
Organism: Rhodospirillaceae bacterium; assembly: GCA_002717225.1. GTDB lineage: Bacteria > Pseudomonadota > Alphaproteobacteria > UBA828 > UBA828 > PTKB01. The sequence continues at coordinate 26,929 of PBDG01000037.1, forward strand.
TCGAGCTCGAGCCCGGCGTGGAGGGCCTCGTTCATGTTTCTGAAATGAGCTGGACCAAGAAGAACGTCCATCCAGGCAAGATCGTCTCGACCAGCCAAGAAGTTGAAGTCATGGTGCTCGATGTCGACTCCGACAAGCGGCGCATTTCGCTTGGCCTCAAGCAGTGCCTAGCTAATCCATGGACTAACTTCGAGGAGCAGAACCCAGAAGGTACAGTGCTCGAAGGTGAGATAAAGAATATCACCGAGTTCGGCCTGTTCGTCGAACTAGCCGGCGAGATATTCGGGATGGTGCATCTCTCTGATATCGATTGGGCTCAGCCCGGTGAGACGGCTATCCAAAATTACGACAAGGGAGACAAGATCAAGGTTAAGGTGATTAGCATCGATATTGAGAAGGAGCGTGTCGGCCTCGGCATTAAGCAACTCGATGATGATCCCTTCCAAGTCGCCCACGGCAAACAAGGCCAAGCGGTTACTTGCACCGTCACCGGAGTTCTCGATTCCGGCGTTGAGGTGGAAGTACTCGACGGGCTTAGCGGTTTTGTGCGCCGTTCCGATCTTGCACGAGACCGCAACGAGCAGCGCCCCGATAGGTTCGCGGTCGGCGACAAGTTCGATGCCAAGCTGACTCAGATTGAGCGCGGGGGGCGACGGATTTCTCTATCCATCAAAGCACTTGAAGTTGAAGAGGAGAAGCAGGCGGTCGAAGAATATGGTTCGACCGATTCCGGTGCCAGCCTCGGCGATATTTTGGGTGCCGCGATAAGTCGCAAGCAGGAGCAGGAAGCTGGCGCCGTACCCGAAGACAATGCAAATACGCCAAATTCCTCGCCCGCAAGCGAAGTCATGGCCGGTCCAGCAGCAGTGGGTGCCGAAGAACCGGACGACAGCGCTACACCCGACAATGGCGCTGAGCCTGCTGAAGACAATGGCGACATGGCTGAAAGTGGTGACGAGGAAGCCAAGGACTCTTAAAAAATTCGGCTTCACCCCACTGCTGACCGGCGTGGCAAATTGCCCGCGTTTATCTGATCGGCAATGCGGGGAGTGAGCGGTTTGCATGAAGCTCAATCCTGATAGGATGCTCGACCGCCAGCGCCTTAAGCGCGGGGTCATGTTTTGGCGTCTTCTAGCAATCCTTGCATTGGCCGCGCTTATCATAGTCACCATTGGCCACACCGTGGATGGACCAGCCAGCGGCAACCATATCGCTCGGCTCTGGGTTACCGGCCTGATCTATGACTACCCTGGACGCGGCGAAGCGCTCTCCGAAATCGCCCGCGATGAAAATATCGAAGCGGTTATTGTTCGCATCAATTCGCCGGGTGGCACCATGGCTGGCAGCGAGGCATTATTCTTGGGTTTGCGTCAGATCGCTACGCAAAAACCACTAGTCGCTGTAATGGACACCACTGCAGCCTCTGGCGGCTATATGGCAGCACTGGCAGCCGAACGAATTTTTGCGCGCAATTCCAGCGTCACCGGTTCGATCGGCGTCATTCTTCAAACCGCTGATGTGACAAAAATGCTCACCGATTTCGGGGTGGCAACCGAAGCAATCAAAAGCGCGCCACTCAAAGGCACGCCCTCGCCTTTTGAACCCCTCAACGAGGCAGGCCGTGCTGCCAGTCAAGCCTTGGTCGACGATATGTATGCGTATTTTGTCGATCTATTAGCCAAACACCGCGGTCTTGAGCCCTCAGAGGCAAGAGCGATATCGGACGGCAGGGTATTTACTGGCCGCCAAGCAGTAAAAAGCGGTCTGATTGATGAAATTGGCGGTGAAGAAGAAGCCCGACGTTGGCTGGAGAGTCAACGAGGTATTTCATCTACACTCCGGGTGTATGATCTTGATCTAGGCGAGCAGGAGGATATCGTTGAACGTCTTGTGTCCTCAGTGGGAAAATCGGTTTTGCCGCGCCGTCTGATGCTTGACGGCCTTCTCGCCGTTTGGCACCCTGGGCTTGGTCACCGGTAAAATACAGTTAATACGACGGCTTGCTAGCACTCAGGGGGTATGGGACGGTGAGCAAGAGGCGGTGATTAGGGGAGGCGAAGGCATGACCAAATCCGAACTCATTCAGCGACTCGCTGAGATGTATCCCGACCCACGCCTTTATCACCGCGATTTTGAGCGCGTGGTGAACAAGGTATTCGATGAAATTTGTGCCGCGCTCGCGCGCGGAGATAGAGTGGAGTTGCGTGGCTTTGGCGCCTTTTCGGTGCGCGCGCGAGGTGAGCGCATCGGACGCAATCCGCGCACCGGCGAATCGGTTAGTGTGGCGAAAAAGCATTTGCCGTTTTTCAAGACCGGAAAAGAACTGCGCGAACGCATCAATCAGAACTAGCCGCGCCGCGCAATTTGGCGCGCCTTCGTTGCCGAGGTTGACGGCGTGAAATTTATTGGTTGGATCATCGCGGTCCCATTGGCCTTAGTGATCATTGCTTTCGCTATTGCTAACCGCGCGGCTATCAGTGTTCATTTTGATCCGCTGCCCTATGAACTGGACATTCCCCTCTGGGCGGCAGTGATCGGGGCACTAGCTTTTGGCTTTGTACTGGGCGCATTCATTCGCTGGCTATTTGATCATCGCTGGCGCAGCGAGGCGCGCCAAGCTCGGCGTCACAATCTTGCGCTGGAGCAAGAAATTTCTGCGCTGCGTCAACGGCTTGACCAAATAGCGGCTAGCAGAGCTGAGGAAAACAAGAGCGAAAGCAATCAACGCCGCCTAGTGTCGCCCGGAGACTTGACATAGCATGGACTTGACGCCGCCACCCACGCACCCCATAAGCCCTCGCAAGACAGTCTTTCAAAGCAATTTAACAAACGGATAGCGAGATGGCGCCAATGGGAATCAGCGCAAAAATCTGCGGCCTTAACGACATGGCCTCGGTATCAGCGGCGGCAAAGGGGGGCGCGCGCTTTCTAGGCTTTGTGTTCTATCCACCATCTCCTCGCGCGGTAACGCCCGAGAAGGCCAGCGTGCTAGCCAACGAAGCACCCGAAGGTATTTATCAGGTTGGCGTTTTCGTTGATCCTAACGATTGTTTGTTGAATGATGTGTTCACAGGGATACGCCTCGATTTCGTGCAATTGCACGGGTCTGAAAGCCCCCAGCGCGTGGCCGAGATTAAAGCACACACCAACGCCAGCGTAATCAAGGCAATTAAGGTCGTAGCTCCCGGCGATATAAAGAACGCTCAAACGTACCGTGATGTGGCGGATTGGATCCTATTCGACGCTAAGGCGCCAAAAAACCTTAAAGGCGCGCTCCCCGGGGGCAATGCACTCTCTTTCGACTGGCGTATGCTGGCCGCACTCGAAGAGCCCGCTTTCGGCCTGCCCTGGATTCTTTCGGGTGGGCTCGATATCGACAATTTGGCCGAAGCGGTTAGGATATCGCGCACTCGGGCAGTCGATGTCTCCTCCGGAGTGGAAACAGCACCTGGCAACAAGAGCCCCGAGTTGGTGAGCCGCTTTCTCACTCGTTGCGCTGCTCTGTGACGCGGGCAGATGACTTTGGAACGAAAATGAACACAGCCAACACCTATCGCGCCGGTCCTGACCCTGAGGGCCATTTTGGTATTTTCGGCGGGCGCTATGTTGCTGAAACGCTGATGCCGCTCATTCTTGACCTCGAAGCGGCTTGGGGCGTCGCCAGGAAAGATACCGCCTTCACCGAAGAGATGAGCCATTGGCTCAAGCATTATGTTGGCCGACCCAGCCCGCTCTATCACGCACGCCGCCTAAGCGAATATTGGAACGGAGCGAAGATCTATTTCAAACGCGACGAGCTCAATCATACAGGCGCGCATAAGATCAACAATTGTATCGGACAGATACTTCTCGCAAAGCGCATGGGCAAGACCCGCATCATCGCCGAAACCGGCGCCGGACAGCATGGCGTCGCCACGGCGACAGTCTGCGCGCTCTTCAATCTACCATGCACAGTCTATATGGGCGAGGTCGATATCGCGCGGCAGAAACCTAATGTCTTCCGCATGAAGCTGCTTGGTGCCGAAGTGGTCTCCGTCACCTCAGGCTCACGCACTCTCAAGGACGCAATGAACGAAGCGCTCAGAGATTGGGTGACCAATGTGGAGGATACCTATTATCTCATCGGCACTGTTGCTGGGCCGCATCCCTATCCGGAGATGGTACGCGAATTTCAATCTGTCATTGGTGAGGAGGTCCGCGAGCAGATCATGCAGGCCGAGGGGCGCTTGCCTGATACGCTGGTCGCCTGCGTCGGTGGCGGCTCAAATGCGATTGGCCTTTTTCATCCCTTCCTCGACGATCCTGGCGTCGATATGATTGGCGTCGAGGCAGCCGGCGAAGGAACTGATACCGGCCACCACGCTTCTTCCCTCAGTGCCGGTAGCCCCGGCGTACTGCACGGCAACCGCACCTATCTGCTGCAAAATGAACATGGCCAAATCCAGGAGGCTTATTCGATTTCCGCCGGTCTCGACTACCCAGGTATCGGGCCGGAGCATTCCTGGCTGAAGGATGTGGGGCGAGTCGATTATGCTCCGGTAACGGATGGCGAAGCGCTGGAAGCTTTTCAGCTCTGCTCGCGCCTTGAAGGCATTATCCCGGCACTCGAGCCTGCCCATGCGCTTGCCCATGTTGCTAAGATCGCGGCCAAGCTACCGCCCGAGCATGTCATTGTCATGAACATGTGCGGCCGTGGCGACAAGGATATTTTCACTGTCGCCGCAGCGCTGGAGACCGACATATGAGCGGACGTATCGAAAAACGCTTCCAAGTACTCCGCAAGGAGGGTCGGGCCGGGTTGATCACCTTCACCATGATGGGCGATCCTGATATTGAAACCTCTTTCGAGATTCTGCGTGGCTTGCCCGCCGCCGGTGCTGATGTCATAGAGATCGGCTCGCCCTTTACCGATCCGATGGCGGACGGACCGGTCATTCAATTCGCTGGCCAGCGCGCTCTAAAGGCAGGCATTACGCTGGAGAAAACAATTGGTTTAGTACGTCGCTTCCGCGAGGAAGATAACGAAACTCCGCTGGTGCTGATGGGCTATTACAATCCGATCTATATCTATGGCGTCGAGCGCTTCCTGAAGAACGCGAAAGAAGCTGGGTTGGACGGCATGATTGTCGTTGATCTTCCGCCAGAGGAAGACCGGGAACTTTGCCTGCCAGCACTCGAGGCGGAAATTGATTTCATCCGCCTCGCCACTCCCACCACTGATGATGTCCGTCTGCCCCACGTGCTCGAAAACAGCTCCGGGTTCGTCTATTACATCTCCATTACCGGCATTACTGGCGCTGCAGGTGCTACAGAAAGCTCGGTTGACTCCGCTGTCACGCGTCTACGCCATCACACAGAACTGCCGATCGCCGTTGGTTTCGGAATTAAAACGCCGGAACAGGCCGCCGAGGTGGCACGTGCAGCAGATGCGGCTGTAGTCGGCACCGCTATCATTTCCGAACTTGAAAACAGTTTGAATAGCGATGGCACCGCCTCTTCCGAGACGGTAGCTTCCGTTCTAGGTCTAGTACGCGCATTGAGCGCAGGCGTATGCCAATCGGCAACGGGGACCGTCTCATGAGCTGGCTCGAACGCTTCGCCCGCCCCAAAGTGCGCGGCATTTTCCGTAAGGACGATATTCCCCAAGACCTGTGGGAAAAATGTCCCGCTTGCGAGCAGATGATTTTTCATCGCGAACTTGAGCACAACCAGCGCGTCTGCCCCCATTGCGATCATCATTTTCGCCTTGATGCTATGAAGCGGCTTGGCTATTTGTTCGATGACAGCGAATTCCAGACCATTGAACTGCCCGAAGTAGCGTCCGACCCCTTACGCTTTCGGGACCGCAAGCGCTATCAAGACCGTTTACGCGACGCGCGCAGCGAGGCCAATCAAGACGCAGTCGTCGTCGCTCACGGCATGCTCAGCGGTCAACCAGCGGTAATTGCCGCCTTCGATTTTGCCTTTCTCGGCGGTTCCATGGGCGTCGCCGTTGGCGAGGCGCTGCTTGCCGGCACGCGCCTCGCGGTATTGCAGGACTCGGCCTTCATTGTGGTGCCCGCCTCAGGTGGTGCACGCATGCAAGAGGGCACTCTCTCACTCATGCAGATGGCACGCACAACCATAGCGGTAGACGAGCTCAAAGAGGCGCGTTTACCCTATATCGTGGTGCTGACCAATCCAACCACCGGCGGGGTGACCGCCTCCTTCGCTATGCTCGGGGATATAACAATCGCCGAGCCGGGTGCCGTGATCGGTTTTGCAGGTGCCCGCGTGATCGAGGACACGATCCACGAAAAATTACCGGAAGGCTTTCAACGCTCTGAGCATCTCCTTGAGCATGGCATTATTGATATGGTAGTGCGCCGCCAGGATCTGCGTGCCTCGTTGTGCCAGCTGATCTCGCTCTTGCGCGACACACCACCGACGGCAGAGATTGTTAAGCTCAACCAAACCCCTGCGAACGACCCTTCGGGATGAACGAAGACCAGGCAACACCCAGCACAAGTATTCTCGCCCGCCTGCATACCCTCCATCCTAAGCTGATTGATCTCTCGCTCGGCCGTATGGAGCGGCTGCTCGCCTCACTCGGCAACCCCGAGAACATGCTTCCGACAGTAATTCATGTCGCAGGCACCAACGGCAAGGGCAGCACGGTTGCCTATTTGGACGCCATGCTACGCGCCAGCGGCAAGCAGGTTGACAGTTATATCTCACCCCATCTCGTGTGTTTTAATGAGCGTATTCGGCTCAACGGCATACCGATAAGTGACTGCGAACTAGCTGAGTTGCTGCTCGAATGCGAGGCGGCAAACCGGGGCGCACCGATTACTTTCTTCGAGATCACTACTGCTGCCGCTTTTCTTGCTTTCGCTCGCAACAGCGCAAATTTTGTGTTGCTCGAAGTGGGTCTTGGTGGGCGACTGGATGCAACCAATGTAATCGCACGTCCTGCCTTGAGCGCGATCACGCCCATCTCCATAGACCATACGCAATATTTAGGGGAATCACTCGCCAAGATTGCAACAGAGAAAGCCGGTATCCTCAAGCCCGGTGTCCCTGCCATCATCGCGGCACAGGAGCCGGAGTCAGAACAAACCATTGCGGCGCAGGCGGCGAAGCGAGGCACACCGCTAATCCGTCAGGGCCGGGAGTGGCAAGTTCGCGCCGAGGCAGACGGGCTTTGTTATGAGGGTGCAACCGGCGTTCGTGACTTTCCGCTGCCAGCCCTTCCCGGCGCCCATCAGATTAGCAATGCAGGCATTGCCATCGCCTGCCTGGAGGTGCTCGGTGCTGACTTGTTCAATCCAACGGCTATCGCCGAGGGACTCGCGGAAGTGCAATGGCCTGGCCGACTACAGCAAATCTTCCCACCAACGCTACCAAAAGACTGGGAGCTTTGGCTCGATGGCGGCCATAACGAAGCGGCAGGGCGGGCGATTGCCGCAGCTAGGGATTGGCAAGATCGTCCGCTTTATCTCGTTGTCGGAATGCTCAATACTAAGCTGCCGGTCGAATTTCTTCGCCCCTTGGCACCTCTCATTACCAACCTCACTGCCGTTCCGGTACCCAAAACAAAGGCCAGCATTGATCCCCTTGAAATTCAAAAAGTTTCAGAGAATCTGGGTTTAAGCGCCCTTACTGCAGTGGATGTACCCGCAGCTCTCAACCGATTGACGCGTGATGCACCAACCGGGCGGGTTCTCGTCTGTGGTTCCTTATATCTTGTCGGAGATGTTCTCGCCGAATTTGAAATATAGATCTACGCCCCATCGCGAATGGTTAAGTTTTTCCTTGGTGAGCCTTAGTTTTTGATAATGCAGCTTACTTTTCCGACGATAGGTACGTAGATTGATACGCAATTAAGTGATTATTGCGTACAACTGTCCCAACCTTTCATCGCAATTGCCCCCCCAAAATTTTGATGGTGATGGGTGATGGTTAGAAAAGTCGTAGGGAAAAAGGACAACAAATTTTTCACTGACAATGTAGAAATTTTTGGTGGAAAAGCGCACGTCCATAAACTTCCCACTTCCAAATATTGGTATTTCAGAATATTGTAGACGAAGAAACTTACAATTCTCTTGGGCGAAACCCAAAAGCTCCATGCTATCATCTTAAATAATTATTGCACATACTGAAGGCAGTCTAACATGATCAAAAGACTGTGTTTTGAGTGTCTGAAAGCTCATATGATCAAAGTCGTAATGCTTGCTATTGTGTTGTCAGTTTCTTTTGGAACTGCGTCTAATTCCTTAGCAGAAGAGAGTAAGACACCAATAAACGATCACCAACAGTGTATTACTGATTGGGCACACGAACAGGGAGAATCGAAAAAATATAAAGGCCTGTGGGAAGGGGCGGCAGGTAGCAATAACTCACTTATTGGTCAGATTAACTCACTCAAAGATGAAGTCGCATCACTCAAAAAATTGTTGGACGCAGCAATGGCAAAAATACCTGATGTGAAAAATTAGAACTGAAAAGGATGTTGTTGCCGCATATAGATGTATTTCGGAAGAAATGCTTATGGGAACACGGTCATAAAATTTAAGCGTTGAGAAATGGCGGAAAAACCCGCGCCGCGTTTAGCGGGGACGTTGGAAGAGGCGCTATATTACCCTGTCCCTACACAACGCCGCCTATCGCATTACAACGCTAAAACCACTTTACCACTCAAAATCCGAAACGCTTTAATCCCTTAATCAATTTTTTATGATTATCTGGGCGATTGATCTCGCTCGCGCTTGCGGTGGGCCATTGTTATCCACAACAAGAATGCTAAGCCAGGCAGTGCAGCAGCCGTTGTCACAATGAAAAACGGTGACCAATCCAGAACCTCCGCTAGGCGCCCGGCTGGCGCAGCGAGGAGCGTTCGTCCAACAGAAGCGACGGCGCTCAAAAGGGCATATTGTGTCGCCGTATAGGTAAGATTGCAGAGACCTGATAAATAAGCAACAAATGCTGCCGTTCCCATACCACCCGCTAAATTTTCGATGGCGAACGCAATCGCCAACATCCCCGTGTCATAACCAACCTGCGCCTGTACAGCGAAGACCAAATTAGAAAGCATCTGGGCACCACCGCAAATCCAGAGCGACCATAGCAACCCCAACTTGGCCATCATCCAGCCACCAATTAAAAAGCCCATCAAAGTCGAGACGGTGCCGACCGTCTTGCCAATATTTCCGATCTCGGCGTCGCTAAAACCAAGTTCAACCAGAAAATATCCGGTCATCACCCCAGCCATGGAATCGCCGAGTTTGTAGAAGACAACGAATAACAACATGACTAGCCAGCACGGGCGCGTCATAAAATCCACGAAAGGACTCACCGCAGCACCGTAGAGCCAAGCCAATATCGCCGCACGGCGGCGGGTAAGCTCGGGCCTGCAGGCAAGATATGCGCTTACCCGGCGTTCACGCGCTGCTGACTCCTCGCTAACCACATGCAAGGGCTCGCGGCTTGCCAAAATGGTGATCAATCCAATAGTCACCAAAGCCGCCATGATTAGATAGACCGCGTTCCAGCCAAGTCCGCCAACCATGTTCAACGCACCAGTGGTGGAAATCACCACGCCGACCCGATATCCAAACACATAGGTGCTAGCGCCGGCGCCAATCTTTTCTTCTTCGAGAAGTTCGACCCGGTAAGCATCAATCACAATATCCTGACTAGCGCTGCAAATGGCTACGAACAGAGCAAACAGCGCCAACAGCCACAGATTGGTCCCGGGGTCTGTGAGTGCCATCGCAGCAATCGCTGCCATCAAGGCAAGCTGAGTCGCTACTGCCCAGCCACGACGTTGGCCCAGAAACCGGGTGAACAATGGAAACCGCACTCTGTCGATGATTGGTGCCCAGAGAAATTTCAACGCGTAGGGCAGGGCAACCACTGAGAATAGACCGACCGTAGTCTTGTCGATTTCTTCTCGGGCCAGCCACATGAACAGCGTATTTCCGACCAGAGCCAAGGGTAACCCGGAGGAAAGGCCCAGAAAAAATATGGAGCAAAATCGGCGGTCGCGATAAAGGCCCAGTGCTGAGCGCCAAGACCTTGGCGGCGTGTGACCAAGGCCGTCTTGCCGAGAATCTGGTGGCGGACGGCCATCAACCATTAATTGATCGCCGGGTCAGAGTCAGAGTCGATTCCTGTCGTGCGGCTCGAGAAGATCTATTTGGGGTCCCCCGGGCACGATGCGAGTTGGGTTGATGCTCACCTGGGAAGTGTAGTAGTGCTCCTTGATATGGCGGAAATCGCACAAATCTGCGATGCCGGGAATCTGGTAAAGCTCGCGTAAATAATTGGAAAGGGAGTGATAATCTGAAACCCGTCGGAGATTGCATTTGAAATGACCAACATAAACACAATCGAAGCGCAGGAGCGTCGTGAACAACCGCCAATCCGCCTCGGTCAGCGCCGCACCACAGAGGTAACGCCTAGTCTCAAGCCGCTCCTCGACCCAATCGAGTGCATCAAAGAGCTGGTTTAATGCCTCCTCATAAGTCGCCTGGGTGCTGGCAAAACCTGCGCGGTAGACACCATTATTAATATCCGTATAAACCCGCTTATTGACCATATCAATCTCTGCTCGGATTGATTTTGGATAATAATCTGGCGTTTCCGGCGCCAGAGCGGCAAATTCACTGTTCATCATACGGATGATTTCCGAAGATTCATTGTTGACGATGGTGGCGCGCTTGCGGTCCCAGAGGACTGGCACTGAAGCGCGTCCCGAATATTTGGGCCGTGCCTGAACATAAATTTCATACATATTGCACGCACTGAAAAGGGGATCAGGGATACAGCCCAGGCCATCGCTAAAGGCCCAGCCCTTATCAGCCATAAACGGGTCGACGATGGAGAGGCCTACAATATTCTCTAATTTCTTGAGGCGGCGAAAGATTAAGGTGCGATGCGCCCAAGGACAGGCGAGCGAAATATAGAGGTGATAACGTCCGGATTCAGCCTTGAAACCGCTCGACCCGTCGGCGGTGATGAGATCGCGAAACTGAGTGTCAGAGCGGATGAAACGGCCACCCTTGGTCTTAACAGCTAGTGTGTCAGGCTGCCAGATTCCATCCACCAACTGGCCCATAACCGTACTCCTCAAACGCCTGTAGTTTGCCTTTTACATAGGGGTATATCAATGTTTAACCAATTGAAATAACGTAATTTTCACCGTGTTCATCCACTCAAAGGTTGGGCGCTGGCCTCGACCAATTGGGAGATATCCATTTCCGGCCTAGCGCCAAAATGAGAGATGATCTCGCCTGCCGCCAGGGCGCCAAGACGGCCGCAGCGCGCTAGATCGAAATCATGGGTGAAACCATAGAGAAACCCCGCTGCAAAAAGATCACCAGCGCCTGTGGTATCCATCACCCGAGCTATAGGGGCCGTGTTGACGAAATGTACCTCGCCGCGCCCCGCCACTACTGCGCCCTGAGCGCCGCGCGTTAATGCAACAATCTCACAATGTCGCGTGATGTGCTGCAGCGCGTCGTCAAAATCATCTGTCTCATAGAGTGAAAGGATCTCATCCTGGTTAGCGAATAGGATATCTACGTGATTTTCTACGAAATCACGCAATTCCTCGCAATGTCGTTTAACGCAAAACGGATCAGACAGGCTAAGTGAAACTCGGCGGCCATTGGCCTTGGCAACGTTTTGCGCCTTTCGGAACGCCTCCTTAGCCTCAGGCGGATCCCACAGATAACCTTCCAAATAAGTGACCTGGGCAGAGGCAATGAACGCCTCGTCGATATCCTCAGGACCTAGCTCAATGCAAGCGCCAAGATAAGTGTTCATCGTGCGCTGCGCATCTTCGGTAACAAGAACAAGGCAGCGGGCGGTCGAAGTGCCGGTAACCGAAGGCGCAGATTCATAGGCTACACCAGCGGATACCATATCGTGGCTGAACACTTTGCCGAGTGTATCCTCGCTTACCTTTCCTATATAGCCTACTTCGCCGCCCATCATTGCCATGCCAACCATGCTATTAGCTGCTGAGCCTCCCGATACTTCAACGCCAGCCTCCATGGCGCAATAGAGTGTCTCGGCACGCTCGGCGTCGATTAGCGTCATGGCGCCTTTGTTGAGTGCATGCTCAATAAGAAACGAATCCTCAGCTTGAGCAATGACATCCACTATTGCATTTCCGATGCCGATCACGTCCAAAGTCGCATCCGCCATGTTTTACTCCAAATCGGTGATTTCAACACTATACCGGGCGCAATATAGATTTTTGTCGCGCTTGCGACCAGAACGGCGATACCCCACAAGCATGAGGTGAGGGATGGAAGAGAAACTTCGCCTTGAACATGGCATTTTTCGATCTTTTGATCCTGCCGCTTTCCCTCTTTCCCGTTGGGCAAGCATCCTATCCCCTCTTTTATTTCATCATCAACGGCGTGCCGCTGGATCAAAAATTCTTGGAAATTGTGGCCCAACAACCTTTGAATTTATCTGAAGTCAGTAAACTGCGGCGAAAACATCGTATTAAATTATTTGTCTCAGGTATTGAAACTGCATTATTATCCGCGGCTCCGCTGGTCAGTATGATTGCCCCGATCGTTACAACGGCATTCTTGATCCATATTCTCCATGGTTTCAAGAAATGCTATTTCGTACCCAGCGACGAACGGACATGAAGCAACGAACCAGGAGGCCGCAGGTCCATGAGCGGCAGTAGCAGCGAAGACCACCATGCGATTCCGCGCCTGTCCAGCGATTCGATAAATCCCGACGGCGCTGGCCGGGCCGTGCAATTCCACCCTGACGTGCCCCATCGCCGAGTGAGCTCCAACACCCACGCGCCCGACGATCTGCCACAAAATTTCAGCACCGATAGTAAACGCCTCACAGTCGGGAAGGACATGAGCCTGAAAGGCGCAGAGATATCGGACTGTGGCCAGTTAGTGATCGAGGGAACCATTGACGGCAATCTGGTCAGTGGCCGCTTCCTCGAAATTGATTATAGCGGTGTTTTCAAAGGCAAGGCTGTAGTCGACAATGCGGAAATTGCAGGCATTTTTGACGGCGAATTGACGGTGCATAACCGTCTCGTTATCCATGCCTCGGGCCAAGTATGTGGCAAAGTTCATTATGGTCAATTGGAGGTCGAGCGCGGTGGCAGGATAGACGGCCAAGCGCAACATGATGGTGAAAGTCGCGAGGCCGTGCAGCCGGTGGACGAGAACAATCCGAGCATTACTTTCACCAGCCCGGGGGCCCTGTCAGAAACCGATTGATGGTTTGGCATAGGAGGGCAGCTTGGCCAACACTCACCGGCCCAGTGGCGCTTATCTTTTCATTAATCGTCGCTGTCTCCTGCGTCGCGCCGCCACAAGCCAGAAAAGAGCATTCGACGGCGAAGATTGTGGTACGCACAGTCACAGCCGAAGAGCCAGAAAAACCGGTCAAAGTAAAATCATCCATGTCCCTGCGCGGCAAGGAACCGACCCCATCGCCCCAGTCTGCAGTGCCCTCTAAAATTGCCCGACGGGCTATCAACAACGATCCCGCCCAACTCATGGGACTAGAGCCGGCCGCCATCAATCACCTGCTCGGCAAGCCTTCCCTGCTGCGTACAGAGCCGCCGGCTCAAGTATGGCAATACAAGATCGCAGATTGCGTGCTCGATATTTTTCTCTATACCGACGAAACCGAACCAGAGAATGTACGTGTCTCCTATTTCGAGATACGCGGCGGTGAGACGGCGCTAGCAGGCACACGTGCCTGTTTTTCCGCGATCCTGGAAAGCCGAATGATCCCACCGGGCACAACCCCGAAATCCTGAAATCTCACGCCTCGGTTTTGTTCTTGAAGACGCAAAATTCGCGCACTTCGCAATTAGGGCAGTCCGGCTTACGCGCCTTACAGACATAACGCCCAAACAAAATCAACCAATGATGAGCGTGTAATAATAAGTCCTCGGGCACCACCTTATAGAGCTTTTGTTCGACTTGATCCGGCGTTTTGCCGCAAGCGAGTCCAGAACGGTTGGCAACCCTAAATATATGCGTATCGACGGCGATGGCTGGCTCGCCGAACACCTCGTTTAGCACCACACCTGCCGTCTTGCGCCCAACCCCGGGCAAGGCCTCTAGCGCCTTTCGCTCGCCCGGCACCACGCTTTCGTGCTTGTCAATTAACATCTGGCTTAGCGCAATGACGTTTTTAGCCTTGGAATTGAAGAGACCGATGGTGCGAATATGTTTCTTGAGTTCCACTTCGCCCAGGGCCACCATTTTTTCCGGCGTATCGATAGAGGCGAATAGCGCTTTCGTCGCCTTATTCACACCAGTATCTGTCGCCTGGGCTGAAAGAACCACAGCAACCAACAGAGTGTATGGGTTTTTGTAATTAAGTTCCGTTTTCGGGGCAGGCATGCGTTTGGCCAGCCGTTTCATGAACTCCGCAGCAGCGCTTTTTTTCATGGCCGTTGAGATTAGTCGGCAAGGGCAGATTACACTAGTACCGATCGACAAAGAGAACGCAAACAACGAGTCCGATAATCTACCCAAGCGCTCAACTGAGTCCGGCTTCATCTCCAGTGCCAACGGCTATATTCTTATCAAAAATCATATTGCCGAGCGCGCTCGCTTCTATACGGCGCTGACCGAATGCTGGAAATGAAGATGAATGGAAGTAAAAACGAAAGATCTGAAACCACGGGCACGGTCGGGCACGGCTGTGCCGTTGGTACACCGCTCTACTTTGATGCAGTGCTCGAGCCACATCGCGCCCTATCGCGCTCGGGATTTGTCACCGTCATACTCATCGTTGGTGCAATCTCTCTTGCTGTCGGCATCTTCTTTCTGATCAAAGGCGCTTGGCCAGTGTTCGGCTTTCTCGGTCTTGATATTTTTCTTCTTTGGCTTGCGATCAAGTTGAATACCCGTACCCTCAAAATTGTCGAACGCATCCAGGTAAAGGTGGATGAGGTAAGGGTCACGCGTGAGACAACACGCAATGCTAGGAGTTGGAGCTTCAATCCCTACTGGCTGAATGTCACGTTGCAGGAAACTGCCCAGGGCAAGGGCGAGATTCGCCTTTCCTCTCACGGCTTCTCGCTTGGTCTTGGTGCTTTCCTCATGCCGCGTGAGCGCCGTGAAGTCGCAGATGCACTGAAGCAAGTGCTCGCCGATCTCGGGCGTATCAGTTAGCTACGCCCAATTCCATAACATCCGCCATGGTATAGAGGCCGGGCGCCCGGCCGTACGCCCATTGAGCCGCCTTAAGAGCGCCGCGTGCATAGGTCTGTCGGCTGGCAGATTTATGTGTCAGCTCAAGGCGCTCGCCATCTGCGGCGAAGATTACGCTGTGGTCACCGACTACGTCACCGCCCCTGAGCGCGGCGAAACCGATAGCGCCACGCCGGCGTGCGCCCGTGATCCCATCGCGTCCGCGATCTGCTAGCTCATCAAGGGATACACCACGCCCCTTAGCAACGGCGCCACCCAATCCAAGGGCAGTGCCAGATGGCACATCGACCTTGTGGCGGTGGTGCATCTCGACGATCTCGATATCATATTCCTCGTCCAGGAGCGCCGCGGTTTGCTCAGCGAGGCGCATCAAGAGATTGACGCAGAGGCTCATATTAGGTGCTTGGATGATAACAGTCTTCTCGCTCGCCGTTTCTAACGCCTGCTGCGCTTCAGCCTCAATTCCGGTGGTTCCAATGATTAACGCGGTGCCGTAGCGCGCCGCGCATTCCGCATGAATTTGGGTCGCAGCAGGAAGAGTGAAATCGAGGACCGTATCGCTTGCAGCAAACAGAGCATCCGCATTCTCACTAATTGCAACGCCTAGCGTAGACAACCCAGCGTGCTCACCAGCATCCCGCCCGATTGCATCATGTCCGGCTATCTCGCTCGCCGCCGCAAGGGAAAAACCATCGGTTTTGTTCACCTGGGTGATGAGTATCGCACCCATCCTGCCGGCAGCGCCGGGTATGCCAATTTTGATATCACCTGAATCCGCCATGGGAACCTCGCTAGCTTTCGGCGGAAAAAACCACAAAGTACCGCGCACACCAAGCGCTATTCTCAGGCAAGCGGAAAGATCAGTCCTTCAAATCTTCCCAGAGGTCCTTGACCTTTGAGAAGAAATTGTCCGATTGCGGATTGGTACTCCTGGTGCCGAGAGAATCAAATTGCTTAAGCAGTTCTTTCTGTTTCTTGTTGAGATGAACCGGTGTCTCAACCGCCACTTGTATATACATATCGCCCTTGGCATTACCCCGAAGTGCCGGCATGCCCTTACCCCGAAGGCGAAACTGATGGCTGTTTTGGGTACCGGCAGGGATAGTTACCCGCGCACGTCCGCCTCCCAGCGTTGGCACTTCAATCGAGCCTCCAAGGGTCGCTTCCGTCATTGGGATCGGCACCTCGCAATAAAGATTCATCGCGTCGCGCTGAAACAGCGAATGCGGGCGGGTCGAAATGAAGATGTAGAGATCGCCTGCAGGCGCGCCGCGTGCACCCGCCTCGCCCTCACCGGAAAGACGGATTCGGGTTCCGTCCTCAACGCCCGCGGGGATGTTAACTGCGAGTGCCTTCTCCTTTTGTACCCGACCAGAACCGCGGCAACTCATGCAAGGATCTGCAATCACTGTACCGGATCCCTGGCAGGTCGGGCAGGTGCGCTCAATGGTGAAGAAACCCTGCTGGGCGCGCACCTTGCCAACACCGCCGCATGCGCCGCAAATAGTCGGTTTAGCACCCTCCTTCGCACCAGAGCCTAAGCAATCGTCGCAACTGACAGAAGTTGTGGCCTGAACCTTAGCCTGTTTACCGCTAAATGCATCTTCCAGGTCTACTTCCATATTGTAACGGAGATCGGCGCCACGTGCTGACCCACGGTGCCCACCGCGACGCCCACCACCCATAAAGTCACCAAAGAGATCATCGAAAACATCGGCAAAGCTAGAGCGAAAATCAAAATCACCCGGACCGGGACCACCGCCGCCTTCAAAGGCGGCATGGCCAAACTGATCATAGGCCGAACGCTTCTGCTCATCTGACAAAACGCTATAAGCTTCGGACAATTCTTTGAAACGAGCCTCCGCCTCGGCGTCATCTGGATTTTTATCCGGATGATATTTCATTGCGAGCTTACGGTAGATCTTTTTCAACTCGTCGTTGCCAACATCCCGGGAAACCCCAAGCGTCTCGTAATAGTCTTGTTTGGCCATCGGACCCTCAGAGATCGACAACGCCGCATGCGCCGAAAAATATAACCGACGGCGAAGCAGGCACAATTAGCAGAAATAGCATTATTGCCGAATGCAAATCAGTTGGAGCGCTGATCCTTGTCCTCGTCGTCCAATTCCTCGAATTCGGCGTCGACAACATTATCGGGTTCAGGTGCGTCGTTCGCCTCCGAAGGACCGGTGGCGTCCGGACCCGAACTACCCGCCATGCCGGCCATTTCCGCGTCCGCTCCTCCATCTTTGTAGACTGCCTCGCCAAGCTTCATGGATGCCTGACCGAGTTGCTCCATCTCAGTATTGATTTTGGCGGCGTCCTCGCCGGCAAGTGCGGTACGTAGATCGGCGATCTTCGCCTCAATATTATTTTTCTCTTCGGCGCTAACCTTATCGCCATGTTCCTCAAGCATTTTCTCGACACTGTGCACCATGGCTTCAGCATGATTGCGCGCTTCGACCAATTCCTTGCGCTTTTGATCCTCTTCAGCGTGGGTCTCAGCATCATGCACCATGCGATCAATTTCGTCGTCATTTAGGCCGCCTGAAGCTTGGATACGGATCTGTTGCTCTTTTCCAGTGGCCTTGTCCTTAGCCGAGACATTGACTATGCCATTGGCATCAATATCGAAAGTTACCTCGATCTGCGGTACTCCGCGTGGCGAGGGTGGAATTCCAACTAAATCAAACTGACCCAGGAGTTTGTTGTCTGCCGCCATCTCGCGCTCGCCTTGAAACACGCGGATGGTGACCGCCGATTGATTATCATCGGCGGTCGAAAACACCTGGCTCTTCTTGGTCGGGATAGTTGTGTTACGGTCGATCAGACGGGTGAACACGCCTCCGAGAGTCTCAATGCCGAGGGAGAGCGGGGTGACATCAAGTAGCAAAACGTCCTTGACATCGCCTTGCAGCACGCCCGCCTGAATGGCCGCACCGATAGCGACCACCTCATCTGGATTAACACCTTTATGAGGCTCACGACCGAAAAAGTTCTTTACCGTCTCGATCACCTTCGGCATCCGAGTCATGCCGCCGACCAAAATAACTTCGTCGATTTCGCCTGCCGACAAGCTGGCATCCTTGAGTGCTGCTTTGCAAGGATCGATGGTGCGGTTGATCAGATCCTCAACGATAGCTTCAAGCTTAGCCCGGGTCACCTTCATAGTGAGATGCTTTGGTCCACTCGCGTCAGCTGTGATAAAGGGCAAGTTGATCTCCGTCTGCACAGCGCTGGAAAGCTCAATTTTGGCTTTCTCTGCCGCCTCTTTCAGTCTCTGAAGCGCGAGCTTATCCCCGCGCAGATCGATGCCGTTTTCTTTTTGAAATTCTTCCGCCAGATAAGACAGAAGGCGCATATCGAAATCTTCGCCGCCTAGAAAGGTATCACCATTAGTCGATTTCACCTCGAACACACCGTCGCCGATCTCGAGGATGGAAACGTCAAAGGTTCCGCCGCCGAGATCAAACACTGCAACGGTACCACCATCCTTGCGATCAAGCCCATATGCGAGCGCCGCTGCGGTCGGCTCGTTGATGATACGTAGCACTTCAAGGCCGGCAATTTGCCCAGCATCCTTGGTGGCTTGGCGCTGAGAATCATTGAAATAAGCCGGCACAGTAATCACTGCCTGAGAGACCGTCTCACCCAAGCTGGATTCGACAGTTTCCTTCATTTTTTGCAGAATAAAAGCGCTGATCTGGCTCGGTGAATAGTTTTCGCCGCGTGCTTTAACCCAAGCATCCGCATTGTCGTGTTCAGCGATGGTGTAAGGCACCATCTTTATGTCTTTTTGCGTCATCGGATCCTTGAAGGCACGCCCGATAAGCCGCTTGATGGCAAAAATCGTGTTTTCCGGATTGGTTACCGCCTGGCGCTTGGCCGCCTGGCCAACCAGCCGCTCACCATCCTCGGTGAAGGCCACTATAGACGGGGTGGTGCGCCCGCCTTCCGCATTCTCGACCACGCGAGGCTCTGAGCCCTCCATAATCGCTACGCAGGAATTGGTGGTGCCAAGATCTATGCCAATAACTTTACTCATCTCTCGCCCTCATCGTTTAGCAGACCCCAACGGCCATTCAATGCACCGAGCGGGATCCCATTAAGGTTGGTCGATCCGTAAAATACGAGACGGTTCAACTCGAGGGCATATATTGGTGCCCGTCAGCCTGCCTACAACCTTTTGAACCGCTAAATTTACCAATTACCAAGGAAATTTACTGATTCGCCCTGTTTACCGGCTGAATTCGACAACTTTTTTCCGGAAAGCAAGATGAAATACCATAAATTTTCACCGGGCCACAGGATTAGGCTTTAGTGTCGGCTTTCCCCTCTATATTGTTTTCATCGTCGTCTGCACCATCACTGCCGCCATTTTCTGCGGCCTCTCCGCCACCCTTGACGACGCCCACCATGGCTGGCCGCAGCAGCCGGTCGCCAATCACATAGCCCACCTGTATCACTTCGACGATGGTCCCGTCCGGCTGCCCAGTGCCCGGCGCCTCGAACATGGCCTGATGCAAATTGTAATCAAACTTCTCGCCAAGAGGGTTGACCTGGGTGATTCCATGTCGCTCCAAAGCACTCGCCATTTCACGTGCGGTCAATTCGACACCTTCCACAAGCGCCTTAAAGATTTCGCTTTCCTCGCGCGCCTCGTTCGGTATTGATTCGAGTGCGCGCGCCATATTGTCAGAAACTGACAACATGTCTCGGGCAAAATTAGTAATGCCGTAACGGCCAGCGTCTGAAATCTCTTTCTTGGCACGGCGACGGACGTTCTCCGTCTCCGCCATAGCACGTAAAACCTGATCCTTTAATTCGTCTAAATCCTCGACCGACGATTCTTCTGCTTCCGGTTCTTCCGTGGGAGTATCTGTCTCGCACGGCGCTACGACGTTTTCCTCCGTGCCACTTTCAGCGGGTGTAGCGGCCTCAATCTTCTCTTCTTCTCCAGCGACAGGCTGCCGCTCTTTATCGTTCATCTGCACTTCACCTTTATCTCCGTTAGCTTAACAACCGCCCGATGACGCTTGCTGTGTGATCAACAAGCGGGACAATGCGCGCATAATTGATGCGGCTGGGTCCGACCACACCGATTGCACCGATAAAGCGCGATTGTTTGTCACGATAAGGAGCGACGATCATCGAGCATTCGGTGTTGTGAAACAAATTATTTTCAGCACCAATGAAGATCTGCACACCCTCCGCACCCTCGGTGCTTTCTAACAATTGGACAAAGCCCTCCTTGCTTTCGAGCGCGTCGAAAAGACTGCGAATTCGTTCGAGATCCGCCATGGCGTTGACATCATCTAGAAGATTGGCGCGGCCGCGTACAATCAAGGCACCGCCAGTCTTTTGCTCATTAGCCCAGGTGGCCAGGCCAGCCTCCACAACCTTAGTAGAAAGCTCGTCTAACTGGGCTCGGTGCTCTGCTAGCTCGGCGGAGATCGCCGCACGCACCTCTTCCAGAGTCCGCCCGGAAAGCCGTGCATTCAGATAGTTAGCCGCCTCACTAAGCGCCGATTGTGGCATGCCCGCCGGGACCTTGATAACGCGATTCTCCACCACGCCGCTCTCGGTCACCATAATGGCGAGCGCCTCGCCGGGACCAAGGGAGGCGAATTCAACCTGCTTGAACGGAACGTCCTCTTTCGGAGCAAGGACCAAACCGGCACACCGCGACAAACCGGAAAGAGCTTCCGTCGCCTCGCTCAGCAGTCCCTCCACGGTGCGGCCCGAAGCGTTACATGTGCCCTCGATGCTTGAACGCTCCTGTTGAGTAAGATTACCAACCTCCAACAAGCCGTCGACGAAGAGTCTAAGCCCCAACTGAGTTGGCAGACGCCCAGCCGACGTGTGCGGAGAGAAAAGCAGACCAGAATCCTCTAGGTCCGCCATAACATTGCGGATCGTCGCGGGCGACACCGGATTGTTGAGACGGCGCGAAAGGGTGCGCGAGCCGACCGGCTGTCCAGTCTGCATAAATTCCTCGACAAGACGGCGCAGAACTTCCTGGGACCGCCCGTTTAGTTCGTACAGCATCCCGAATTGC
>PBDG01000038.1 GCA_002717225.1 Rhodospirillaceae bacterium
GGTACCATCATCCATAATATCGAGATGAAGCCCGGTAAGGGCGGACAAATCGCACGTGCTGCAGGCAGTTATGTGCAGCTCGTTGGGAAAGATCAGGGCTACGCACTTTTGAAAATGTGCTCAGGGGAACAGCGTATCGTTAGATCTGATTGTATGGCGACCATAGGAGCAGTCAGTAATCCTGACCATCAAAACCAGAACAGCGGCAAGGCGGGCCGATCACGCTGGCTGGGAAAGCGCCCTCATGTGCGTGGCGTTGCCATGAATCCAGTCGACCATCCCCATGGTGGTGGCGAGGGGCGCACCTCGGGTGGTCGCCATCCAGTATCGCCTTGGGGTAAACCGACTAAGGGCAAACGGACCCGAAAAAATAAGAAAACCGATCGCTTCATCTTGCGACGTCGGCGACCATAAGAAGTAGAGAGAAAAAAATGGCACGATCCATATGGAAAGGTCCGTTCGTTGACGGCTATTTGCTGAAAAAGGCAGAAGAAGCCCGCGCGACAGGTCGGAAGGATATCATCCGAACGTGGTCACGGCGTTCAACTATTTTGCCGCAATTTGTGGGCCTTACATTTGGTGTATATAACGGCCGCAAATTTTTGCCGGTTCTGGTCAACGAGAACATGGTCGGTCACAAGCTTGGCGAATTTTCACCGACGCGCACATTTTTCGGCCACGCTGGCGACAAGCGTGCGAAGAGGGCTTGAGCATGGGTAAATCTGCACTTAAACGCACACTCGCCGATAATGAAGCCAGTGCTGTGCTGCGCAATGTACGAATCAGCCCACAAAAACTTAATCTGGTTGCTGAATCCATCCGTGGTCAGAATGCAGACGCAGCTCTAACATCCCTTACCTTTTCGCGTAAACGCATATCTGGTGCGGTAAGAAAATGTTTGCAGTCGGCGATTGCCAATGCAGAAAACAATCATGATCTTGATGTCGATAGGCTAGTCGTATCAGAAGCCAATGTTGGCAAGGGCCTTGTAATGAAACGATGGCGCCCAAGGGCACGCGGACGTACTGGGCGTATACAGAAACCTTTCAGCCACCTGACGATAGTCGTGCGCGAGCGCGCGGAGGGGAGATAATGGGTCAAAAAGTCAACCCCATTGGGCTTAGACTCGGAATCAACCGAACTTGGGATTCCCGCTGGTATGCGGATGCCGATTACAGTGAGTTGTTATTCGAGGATTTGAGTATACGCAGATTTTTGTTTGATAAGCTGAGTCAGGCGGGGATCGGACGTATTGTTATTGAGCGGCCTGCAAAAAAAGCCCGTATCACTATTCATACTGCGAGGCCGGGTGTCGTAATTGGTAAAAAAGGTGCTGATATTGACAAGCTTCGTAATGACGTTAGCAAGATGACCAACAGCGAAGTGCACCTCAATATCGTCGAGATACGTAAGCCTGAGATAGAAGCCAAACTGGTGGCAGAGAATATTGCTCAGCAACTCGTCCGTCGTGTCGCCTTTCGCCGTGCGATGAAGCGTGCTGTTCAATCAGCGATGCGCCTTGGTGCCGATGGAATTAGAATTAATTGTGGCGGACGTCTTGGTGGTGCTGAAATTGCACGCACAGAATGGTACAGAGAGGGTCGGGTGCCCTTACACACGCTACGAGCCGATGTTGATTATGGTTGGGCGTCTGCACAGACCGCTTACGGAACTTGCGGGGTAAAGGTTTGGATTTTTAAGGGCGAAATTATGGCACACGACCCAATGGCGCAAGATAAGCGCGCTCAAGAACATGCCGCGCCGCGATAGGGCAGGGGTCTAGGAACCATGCAGCAACCCAAATCTACCAAATATCGCAAGGCTCACAAAGGCCGTATACACGGCCTGGCGAAAGGCGGCACGCAACTTAATTTCGGGTCTTATGGGATGAAGGCATTAACACCTGGTCGAGTGACCGCGCGTGAATTAGAAGCGGGTCGGCGTGCAATTACCCGTCACATGAAGCGCGCAGGCCGTGTGTGGATACGGGTTTTTCCTGATGTACCGGTCTCCAGTAAACCTGCAGAGGTACGTATGGGAAAGGGGAAGGGATCGCCGGAATTTTGGGTGGCGCGTGTGAAACCCGGACGGATCCTGTATGAGATTGATGGTGTACCCGAAAACGTGGCAACGGAGGCCTTTCGTTTGGCCGGAGCTAAATTGCGCATCCGCACCAAAGTTGTGTCGCGCATCGGGGAAGGGGTTTAGGCAATGAAGATCGACGAAGTTCGCGGTATGACCCCCGATCAATTACGTGACGAGTTGCTCAATTTGAAGAAAGAGGCTTTCAACTTGCGCTTTCAGCAGGCGATAGGCCAGTTAGAGAATACCGCACGTATGCGGGAAGTTAGGCGCGATATCGCGCGAGTTAAGACGGTACTGACCGATTTCGGTCAGAGTGCTGGGTCCTAGGCGGAAGGGGTTAACAGCATGCCAAAGCGGATCATGCAAGGTACGGTGGTAAGCAATAAGGCTGACAAGACGGTGATTGTGCGCGTAGACAGGCGTTTTATGCACAGACTCTATAAAAAGGTCATCCGGCGTTCTAAACGTTACGCCGCTCACGATGAAACAAACGCCTATAAGGAAGGCGACGTTGTACGCATTCGTGAATGCCGACCTTTGTCGAAAAACAAGTGTTGGGAAGTAATAAAAGACACGTCGGACGTTTAAAGTTTGACGGCAGAAAATTGCCAAGAGGTATACGAGGGTATTTGAGCTATGATCCAGATGCAGACAAACCTGGATGTTGCAGATAATTCCGGTGCAAGACGGATCCAGTGCATCAAGGTGTTGGGCGGCTCGAAGCGTAGATTTGCCTCCGTGGGCGATCTCATAGTTGTGTCTGTTAAAGAGGCAATTCCTCGCGGCAAAGTTAAAAAGGGTGAGATTCACAGAGCTGTCATAGTGCGCACAGCCAAGGAAATACGACGAGACGACGGCACAGCAATCCGTTTCGATCGTAATGCCGCCGTTCTACTCAGCCCCCAGGGTGAGCCGATTGGTACGCGTATATTCGGTCCCGTCACGCGAGAACTCAGGGCTAAAAATTATATGAAAATAATTTCTCTGGCACCCGAGGTGCTCTAGGCGCCGGATCCAAAAAAGCAGGACATGATGGTAAAACTTAAGATAAAAAAAGACGACGAAATTATCGTCATTTCAGGGCGTGACAAAGGCCGACGCGGTCAGGTTAAGAAAGTCCTGCCAAAGGAAAACCGTGTTGTCGTCGATGGTGTAAATGTAGTCAAACGCCATGTCGCTCCGTCGCAGACTGAGCCACAGGGAGGTATTCAGGAACGTGAAGCTCCTATCCATATTTCCAATGTAGCGCTGATCGATCCAAGCGAAAACACACATACACGTGTCGGTTACCGAATGCTTGAAGATGGTCGCAAGGTTCGTTTTGCTAGGCGCTCGGGGGAGGTGATGGATGTCTGAGAATGGCACAGCCCCTCGATTGAAAGAAGTATACGAAAATGAAATTTGCGCTAAGCTGATTGAACGATTTGGCTACAAGAATTCAATGCAACTCCCGGGCCTTGAGAAAATCATCATTAATATGGGTGTCGGTGAAGGCTCTGCGGACAAAAAGAAGATTGAGTCTGCAGTCAAGGATATGATGTTGATTGCAGGGCAAAAACCGGTAGTTACCAAGGCCAAACGTTCAATTTCGACATACAAAATTCGTGAAGGCATGGATGTTGGATGTATGGTCACCCTCCGGCGCAATCGCATGTATGAATTTCTTGATCGTTTGGTGACGATCGCTCTACCGAGAGTTCGCGATTTCCGCGGCCTTTCGGGCAAGAGTTTTGACGGGCGCGGCAATTTTGCGCTTGGGCTCAAAGAGCAGATCGTTTTCCCTGAAATTGACTATGATGCCGTCGACGAAGTGCGCGGTATGAATATCGTAATTTGCACTACCGCTGCTAGTGACGAGGAGGGTCGAGAATTGTTGAAAGCCTTCCAAATGCCGATCATCAATTAAACTAAAAAAGCGAAATAAAAAATAAAGAGAGAGTGGCATGGCCAAAAAAAGCGCCATACAGAAGAACCTAAAACGGAAGCTTATGTCTCAGCGCGACGCCAAAAAGCGCGCCGAGCTAAAAGCTATCGTTCGTAATCTATCGCTTCCCGCCGAAGAACGCTTTACGGCACAACTTAAGTTGTCAGCCATGCCGCGTAACGGTGCGAAGGTTCGCATCCGCAACCGTTGCGCCCTGAGTGGGCGACCGCGCGGCGTTTACCGTAAATTTGAACTCTCTCGAGTAGCGTTACGTGAATTGGCCTCAACCGGATATATTCCGGGTATGGTCAAGTCGAGCTGGTGAGGGCGCTTAAATGTCCATGACAGACCCGATCGCCGATATGATAACGCGCATCCGAAATGGGCAACGCGCTAACAAAAATTCGGTCAGCACACCGGCATCGCGCATGCGTGCCGCCATCCTCGAGGTATTAAAAAGCGAAGGCTATATTCGCGGCTATGCGAAGTCCGAGAGCGATTCCGGAAAACCTAGTTTCGAAGTCGAGTTAAAATACAGCGAAGGCAAGCCAGTTATTGTTGAAATCCAGCGCATTTCTCGCCCGGGACGAAGAGTCTATTCTGGTGTAGGGGATTTGCCCCGTATATATAATGGTCTTGGTATTTCAATTATTTCCACGCCGCGTGGAGTGATGTCGGATATCGAAGCGCGCAAACAGAATGTCGGCGGAGAAATACTCTGCCGAGTCTTCTAGGAGCGGAGATAGGCGTCATGTCTCGTGTTGGAAAAAGCCCGGTCGCAGTGCCAGACGGTGTCGAAGTTCGCATTGCCGATGACGAAATTATGGTTAAGGGAAAGCTCGGTGAAATGCAGATGGCGATAAACCCTGAGGTGCGTGTTACTCAGGAGGGCAAGCAAATTTTGTTTGAGCCAGAAGACCAATCTATTCGTGCCCGGAAGATGTGGGGTCTTTGCCGCTCAAATATCAATAATATGGTTGTGGGTGTCAGTGAGGGCTTCACTAAGTATCTGGAAATTCAAGGTGTGGGCTATCGCGCCGCGGTTGAGGGCAAGAAGCTGAAACTTGATGTGGGATATAGTCACTCGGTTTATTATGACATTCCAGAAGGCATAAACATCACATGTGAAAAACCTACCGATATCTGTGTTACTGGCAGGAATAAACAGGTAGTTGGCCAGGTTGCGGCGGAAATTCGCTCTTTTCGCAAGCCCGAACCCTATAAAGGTAAAGGTATTCGCTACAAGGACGAATATGTCCGCCGTAAAGAAGGGAAGAAAAAGTAGGCCCGATCATGTTGCGAAAACAGGAATTGTTTCAACGGCGTAGAAAACGTACGCGCGCAAGGTTGCATAAACTGAGTTCTGGGCGCCCGCGTCTTTCAGTGTTTCGCTCCGGCAAACACATCTATGCCCAAGTGATTGACGATAAGCATGGTGCTGTTATTACCGCAGCGTCTTCCTTGGAAAAGGAGGCGCGTTCTGAGATGAAGAACGGCGCTAACAAACAAGCTGCAGGACGGGTAGGTAAAACGATCGCTGAGCGTACACTTGCTGCCGGAGTGAAGGAGGTCGTGTTTGACCGCGGCGCCTACAAATATCATGGCAGGGTAAAGGCTCTGGCTGAAGCTGCCCGCGAAAGTGGGCTAAACTTTTAGGAATTAGTCACATGGCACGACCAGACAAGGGCGCCCGTATGCGGGGCGAACGGGAAGACCCCGAATTTTCCGATAAGCTCGTACATATTAATCGTGTGGCGAAGGTCGTAAAGGGCGGCCGGCGTTTTGGCTTCTCCGCACTTGTAATTGTTGGCGATCGTCGTGGGCGTGTTGGCTACGGAACAGGCAAGGCGCGCGAAGTACCAGAAGCCATACGCAAGGCTACCGAACAAGCCAAGCGCAAGATGATCCGCGTCCCGCTCCGGGAAGCACGTACCCTGCATCATGATATCGAAGGTCGCTTCGGTGCTGGTCGCGTCGTTATGCGCGCCGCACCGGCGGGAACCGGCATCATCGCCGGCGGTCCAATGCGCGCCGTGTTCGAAATGTTAGGTATGAAGGACGTTGTCGCCAAGTCAATTGGCACCTCCAATCCACACAATATGGTCAAGGCAACTTTTGAGGGCTTGGAACGAAGCGTGTCGCCGCGCGCTATCGCATCAAAGCGTGGGAAAAAGGTGAGCGAAATTTTTGGCCGCGAGGAAACCGTGCAAGAGGCGAATTAACACTATGTCTTCAACGTCAAGTCACAAGATCCGCGTTACTCAAATTGCTAGCCCCATTGGACGGCATAAGTCACAACGCGCAACACTTATTGGATTAGGTCTCAACAAGATGAACCGATCCCGGGTGCTGGAGGATACTCCTTCGGTTCGAGGCATGGCGGAAAAGATCGGCCATCTCGTTCGTGTCGAACGCGCTGACGAAGGAAGCTGATTATGAAGCTTAACGAACTTTCTCCCAACCCAGGTTCTACAAAGGCTCGGCGAAGAATTGG
Source organism: Rhodospirillaceae bacterium (assembly GCA_002717225.1). Taxonomy (GTDB): domain Bacteria; phylum Pseudomonadota; class Alphaproteobacteria; order UBA828; family UBA828; genus PTKB01. Next base: position 6,504 of record PBDG01000038.1, read on the forward strand.
CCGAGGCATTGGCTCAGGTAAAGGTAAAACCGCTGGTAGTGGGCACAATGGTCAGAAATCTCGCTCGGGTGCTGCCATAAAGGGCTTTGAGGGTGGGCAAATGCCATTTTATCGGCGCCTGCCGAAGCGGGGTTTCACTAATATTTTTCGCAAGGAATATGACATCATAAACACCGGCCGGTTACAGAAGGCCGTAGATGATGGGCGACTAGATGCCAAACACCCAGTGGATGAAACAGCGCTCAAGCTTGCAGGGCTTGTTCGCGGGCGTGGTGACGGCGTCCGTGTTCTTGCTAAGGGTGCGTTAAATACCCCGCTTACCATTAATGTGACTGGCGCCTCAAAGGCGGCGGTGGCGGCAGTTGAAAGCGCTGGTGGCACGATCAATATGCGCCGGATCAAAGAAGCGTCCGTAGAGCCCAAAAAAACAAAAAACAATGTCGCCAAGAAAAAAGGTAGGAGTGGCGAGAAGAAGGTAAAACCCGCTGCGGTGGAGAAGAATCCCAACTCCGATAGTGGTGGTAAGAGCGATCTAGGTCCGGTGGACGGTTAATTCATGGCTTCAGCGGCCGAACAACTTGCGGCGAATCTTAATTTCAGTTCCTTTGTAAAAGCGAAGGAATTGCAAAAGCGTCTTTTGTTTACCTTCGGGGCGTTGATAATCTACCGCCTCGGCACTTACATACCGCTACCTGGCATCGATACGGCCGTGATTGCTGATGTCTTTGAACAGCAATCGGGTGGCATTCTCGGCATGTTTAACATGTTTGCCGGTGGTGCACTTGGGCGGATGACAATTTTCGCTCTCAATATTATGCCCTATATTACGGCTGCTATTATCATTCAGTTGGGCACGGCCGTACTGCCTTCTCTAGCTCAACTCAAGAAAGAAGGTGAGGCGGGGCGCAAAAAGATCAATCAATATACCCGCTACGGGACGGTGTTCCTTGCCGCGGTGCAGTCTTATGGCATAGCCGTTGGACTCGAGGGCTATCAAAGTGCGAGTGGCGCTGCAGTCATTGACCCCGGTATGTTTTTCCGGATGACCACGGTGGTCACATTAACTGGTGGCACTATCTTTCTGATGTGGCTTGGCGAGCAAATCACAGCTCGTGGGGTCGGCAACGGAATATCCTTGATTATCTTTTCTGGCATTGTCGCGGAGTTGCCACGCGCCTTGGTGAATACGCTTGAATTAGGCCGCACAGGTGTGCTTTCGGGCGGTATTCTGGTTGTCCTCATAGTTATGGCGTTAGCGGTAATCGCTTTTATCGTTTTTATCGAGCGTTCGCAGCGCCGCATAGTGGTGCAATATCCCAAGCGACAGGTAGGTCGTCGCATGTTCGGTGGCGAAAGCTCACATCTGCCGTTGAAGCTGAATACTGCAGGAGTAATCCCACCTATTTTTGCATCCTCTATTCTGCTTCTTCCAATCACAGCGATTAGCATGAATGCAGGACAGGGTCCGGGTTGGTTGACCGACGTTGCCGGTTTCCTTGGGCGGGGCCAGCCTGCCTACATGCTGCTCTATGCTGCAGCCATTATCTTCTTTACATTTTTTTACACCTCAGTTGTTTTCAATCCAGCAGACACGGCCGACAATTTGAAGAAAAATGGAGGATTTGTCCCGGGCATCCGACCAGGAAAAAATACGGCGGCCTATCTAGACTATGTGCTGCCCCGCCTCACCGTGGCCGGTGCGCTTTATTTGACCGCCGTTAGTTTGTTACCAGAACTACTAATTTCTAAATATTCCGTCCCATTTTATTTTGGCGGCACCAGTCTTTTGATCGTAGTTACCGTGACTATGGATACGGTCGGCCAAATTCAGTCCCATCTCCTGGCACATCAATATGAAGGACTTATTAAGAAATCCAAACTACGGGGTACCCGGAGATGAATTTGTTATTGTTGGGACCTCCCGGTGCAGGAAAAGGGACTCAGGCTCAACGCTTGATGGCCAGGTTCGATATTCCGCAGCTTTCCACGGGTGAAATGTTGCGTTCCGCTGTTGCTGACGGTACCGACTTGGGAAAAGAGGCCAAAGCGATTATGGAAGCTGGCAAACTAGTGCCAGACGAACTCATGATTCAACTTATTAGCGAACGCATCGGCCGTGGGGATTGCGCCAAGGGTTTTATTCTTGACGGGTTTCCACGCACTACACTGCAGGCGGAGGCACTCGATGTGATGCTGAACGAGCGAGGGTTGAATTTAGACAAGGTAATCTCCATATTGGTGGACGAAGATGCCTTGATCGAGCGAATCGCCGGGCGCTTCAGTTGCGCCAATTGTGGTGCGGGATATCACGATACGTTTAAACTACCCAAAACTAAGGGTAAATGCGACGAATGTGGCGCTACCAAATTTGAGCGCAGAAAAGACGATAACCGGGAAACCGTGATCGCACGGCTTAAGACCTATCACGAGCAAACTTTGCCGATTGTTCCTTATTACAAGGCGGATGGTCGTCTCGTTGAGGTAGATGGCATGGCAGGTATTGATGTTGTCTGCGACACGATTCTTGACCTCTTCTGAGTTGCCAGAGGTGATTGACTTGACTGACAGGTTTGTCGATAATCCCGCCCGGTTTGGGCACGCGCCCCGGTATTTGCCCGCGGCGCGCCTTTTGTTCTTTAAGGAGTTCTGATCTTGGCCCGAATTGCAGGTGTCAATATACCGACAAATAAACAGATTGGTATCTCGTTGACCTATATCTTCGGGATTGGCCGAACTAAGGCACGTCAAATTCTTGACAAGGCTGGAGTGCCAGTTGACAGACGTGTGAATGAAATGAGTGACGCTGAAGTTGCCAGAGTGCGTGAAATCATCGACCACGACTACCTTGTTGAAGGCGATCTCCGGCGCGAAACCGCTATGAATATTAAGCGGTTGATGGATTTGGGTCTGTATCGTGGTCTACGGCATCGGCGCGGCCTGCCGGTGCGTGGACAGCGTACACACACAAATGCGAGAACTCGCAAAGGACCGGCGCGAGCCATCGCTGGCAAAAAGAAATAGGAAAGCGCCATGGCCAAACCAAAGACCGTTCGTAGGCGCGAAAAGAAGAATATTTCTTCCGGGATAGCCCACGTAAACGCCAGTTTCAATAATACAATGATTACGATCACTGACGTACAGGGGAATGCCATCTCTTGGTCATCTGCGGGCGGCATGGGTTTCCGAGGTTCGCGTAAATCCACTCCTTACGCGGCGCAAATGGCTGCTGAGGATGCCGGAAAGAAAGCTGTGGAGCACGGCGTAAAATCGCTCGAAGTAGAAATAAAGGGGCCGGGATCGGGTCGGGAATCGGCCTTACGAGCGCTGCAGGCAGCGGGTTTCGTCATCACCGCGATTCGCGATGTGACGCCGATTCCACACAATGGCTGCCGGCCGCGTAAACGCCGCCGCGTCTGATAAACCATCGGGTGTGCCTCGGCATAAGGTTACCGCCGTCCTAGACGGCGAATGGGATGCAAACATTATATAAGGAGCGGTCAGCCGCTCGCTTATTGCGTGAGGACGTATAAGTGATCCAGAAAAATTGGCAGGAACTGATTAAACCGTCGAAACTCTCCATCTCTCCGGATGGTGACGACAACATGACCGCCACCGTTGTTGCAGAGCCGCTGGAGCGCGGTTTTGGCGTCACACTCGGAAATGCACTTCGGCGCGTGTTATTGTCTTCACTGCAGGGCGCTGCCGTGACTGCAATTCAGGTCGATGGAGTTCTGCACGAATTTTCGTCTATTCCAGGTGTGCGAGAGGATTTGACGGATATCGTTCTTAATATCAAGGCGCTAGCGTTACGCATGCATGGCGAGGGACCCAAGCGGCTTACCCTTAAAGCCACTGAGCCGGGGCCTGTCACTGCTGGTATGATTGAAACTGGACATGACGTTGAAGTAATGGATCCGGGTCTGGTGATCTGTACGCTTGATCAAGCGGCAAATTTGAACATGGAACTAACCGTTCAGTCCGGCAAGGGCTATGTCGCGGCAACGCAAAACCGCCCTCAAGATGCTCCTATTGGATTTATTCCTGTCGACGCGCTTTACAGCCCTGTTAAGAAAGTTGCTTACAAGGTTGAGAATACCCGTGTGGGCCAAGTAACTGATTATGATAAACTTTCTATGACCATTGAGACCAACGGCACGGTATCTCCGGAGGATGTCACCGCACTGGCTGCGCGCATCATTCAGGACCAAATGCAACTCTTCATCAATTTCGAGGAGCCGAACGAAACACACCGTGAAGAAGAATTGCTCGAACCTGAATTTAATCCGAACCTTCTCAAAAAGGTCGACGAGTTAGAGCTTTCCGTGCGATCTGCCAACTGCTTGAAGAACGATAACATCATATATATAGGCGATTTGGTTCAACATTCGGAGTCTGAGATGCTGAGGACGCCGAATTTTGGACGTAAGTCGCTGAATGAAATTAAGGAAGTGCTCAACCATATGGGCCTCCATCTCGGCATGGAAATCGCGAGCTGGCCGCCAGAAAATATTGAGGACATGGCAAAACGCCTTGAAGAACCCTATTAAGGGGCCGACTGGTCGAGGTTGAAGGAGAAGGGTAATGCGGCATCGCAATTCTGGGCGAAAGCTGAACCGCACATCGAGCCATCGCAAGGCGATGTTTCGCAACATGGCGACGGCGCTCTTAAAGCATGAACAAATTAAGACAACCTTGCCTAAAGCAAAGGAGCTTCGCCCTGTTGTGGAGCGAATGATTACCCTTGGTAAGCGTGGTAATCTCCATGCTCGGCGTCAAGCGCTAAGCTTTCTGCGCGATGAAAAGGTCGTCGGTAAGCTGTTNGAGGNTCTTGCNGATCGGTATGGGAGCCGACAGGGNGGATATACTCGCGTATTAAAGGCCGGTTTTCGCTACGGCGATTCTGCGCCGATGGCCTTTATTGAACTAGTTGACCGTGANCTGGATGCAAAGGGTCAGGATTCTGGNCCCGATATGAGCATCGAGGCAGAAGGGGAGAACGAAATTCCGGCCTGATAGCAAAAATTTGNCCTCAGGTCATTTAATTAGGGCAGCGCTAATAGGGCTGCCCTTTGTCTATGCAGGACGGTAAAATATCGACGATGGCAAAATCGTCGGCTTATTCTCTNTTCGAATCCCATGCGGCCCGACCGCTTGCAGAGCGTCTTCGACCTGTGAGGCTTGTCGAGGTTGTCGGGCAAGATCATCTTCTCGGTGCTGATTGTGTGTTGGGTCGCATGATCGCTAANGGACGCCTTGCCTCGCATATACTCTGGGGGCCNCCGGGTAGTGGAAAGACNNCCATAGCTCGACTTTTGGCGGAGCAGACAGATCTTGAATTTGAGCCCCTGAGCGCGATCTTCTCGGGTGTTGCGGATTTACGTAAGGTGTTTGAGCGGGCCCNNGAACGCCGACAGTCCGGCCAGGGAACAATGCTGTTCGTCGACGAGATNCATCGTTTTAACCGCGCTCAGCAGGATGCTTTCCTACCTGTCGTTGAAGACGGCACGGTCATTCTAGTGGGCGCCACCACGGAAAATCCGTCCTTCGAGCTCAACAGCGCACTTCTTTCCCGCTGTCAGGTCTTGGTGCTACGACGCCTCGATGCTACTGCCCTCTCNATTCTAATGGAACGCGCTGAGNAGGTGGANGGGAGNGTGCTNCCGCTTGATANCGGCGCACGCGAAGCACTCCACTCTATGGCTGATGGAGATGGACGTTTTTTGTTTAACATGATTGAGGAGTTGTTTGCTTACAGAGGAGAGNAGAACCTGAATGNAACCGGTCTCGTCGAAGCAGTTCAGCGTCGCGCGCCACTTTATGACAAGGGGCAGGAAAGCCATTACAATCTAATTTCCGCATTGCATAAATCTTTGCGCGGTTCAGACGCCGACGCAGCCCTATATTGGCTAGCTCGCATGCTGTCTGGTGGCGAAGACCCCAACTATATCGCTCGGCGCTTGGTACGCTTCGCCTCCGAGGATGTAGGCTTGGCTGAACCCGACGCCCTACAGCAAACAGTTTCTGCCTGGCAAGCATATGAACGGCTCGGCACACCAGAAGGCGAATTGGCTTTGGCACAAGCGGTANTCTATCTTGCCACTGCTCCAAAATCGAATGCCNTATACAAGGCGCTTGACGCTGCCATGCATACGGCGAAACAAAGTGGNTCNGCCACGCCACCAAAACATATTCTCAATGCGCCGAACCAGATGATGAAGGACCTGGGGTATGGCGATGGATACGTGTACGATCACGANACACAGGAAACGTTTTCTGGCCAAAANTATTTCCCTGAGGAATTGGAGCGGCAAANATTCTACCGTCCGGTNGAACGNGGGTTTGAGCGCGAAATCAAAAAGCGTCTAGATTATTGGAGCAAACTGCGCCACTCATGAGACGTGTTGAAACCNTAATCATCNGTTCTGACGAGGCGGATATTCGTCTCGACCGCTGGTTCAAGAAGCGTTTTCCCGGCCTTACTCATGGCAGATTGGAAAAACTACTTCGCACTGGACAGGTCCGCGTTAACGGCAGGCGTGTAAAGGCGGGGCAAAGGCTCGCTGTTGGTAATCGAGTGCGTTTACCCCCCCTGCCTGAAGGTATCGGATCCAACAAACGTAAGAAAGATAGAGCAAAACTAACTCCAGAGGACCTTTCACTGGTGGAAAGCTGGGTGCTGTATCGGGACGAACACGTACTGGCGATCAACAAGCCGACAGGCATTGCAGTGCAAGGTGGATCTGGTGTTACGCGCCACGTCGATGCTCTGCTTGATGGCCTTAAATTTGATTCACCCGAACGACCCCGGCTTGTGCATCGGCTGGACAAGGATACAAGTGGCGTATTATTGCTTGCGCGCAATGCTGNCACTGCGCGGCGTCTGACCCACTATTTTCGTAGCAAGCAACTTCGTAAGNTTTATTGGGCTCTTACCGTTGGAGCACCGCTCCAAGGGCGTGGACGGATCGACGCGGCCTTAGCAAAGAAAACCGTCTCCAAAGGGTTTGAGCGCGTCATGCCAGNTAGTGATGGTGCCAATGCGTTAACCTATTACGCCACTTTGGATACCATCAGTGACAAAATGGCTTGGCTTGCGCTTTGGCCATTTACTGGACGAACCCATCAATTGCGCGTTCATTGTGCAGAAGTTCTGGACTGTCCGATTTTCGGTGACTGTAAATACCCGGCCAAGTCTGGTACGGCAGACGGGAAGGGCTTCGGCGTTGGCCTCCACCTCCATGCCAGGGCGCTCAGTTTGCCACACCCAGAAGGTAATCAGGCGCACCGGGCGCGGCTTTCTCTTACTGCCCAACTGCCGCCGCATATGGAGAGATCCTGGCGCCACCTCGGCTTCGACGCCAANAGCATGGCTGATCCTTTTNCAGACCTTGAACCCTGATGCGTCTCATAATATTTGATTGCGACGGTACCCTTGTGGACAGTCAGCATGTCATTGTTGAATGCATGAGGACAGCGTTTCAGGCTTGTGGCCTTATGCCNCCATTGCCTNACGCCGTNAAGCGCATAGTCGGTCTGGGGTTGGTGGAAGCGATACACCGGCTTTACCCCGAGGGAGACGCAGGACGTATCACTGATCTGGTAGAATCATANAAAGAATGTTTCATCGAGTTGCGTGCCAAAGCAGATTTAAACGAACCCCTATTTGCGAATGTCGCAGAGATACTCACATATTTAATGGAGCAAAATTACATTCTAGGCATTGCAACAGGAAAATCCCGTCGCGGTCTTCTTGCCACGTTGGAAACCCATGGTTTGCGTAAGTATTTTACGACCTTACAGACGATAGACGATGCGCCGAGCAAACCGCATCCTGCTATGCTGGAGCAGGCGATGGCGGAAACCGGGGCGGATAAGAATGAAACTATTTTTGTCGGCGATACAGTTTTCGATATTGAAATGGCTATAAATGCTGGTACTGGCGCATTTGGCGTCTCCTGGGGCTATCATGAAACAGCCGAATTACATGCTGCCGGTGCTCATCGGGTAATAGATAAAATGAGTGAACTGCCGACGCTAATCGTTCAATGGCCAGAGAAGAATTAACCGATGTATTTTTGCTATAACTTCGTCGGATTTGTCATCCTGGTGCTGATCAATGGCTCATTACCTGCTTTGATGGCCGTTTGAAGAAAATGGACGCCTTTTCGACCTTTCGATTACGGTACTGCAGGGNGGCNTTTTGCTCCCATTAGAACACTTANTCTGCATTGTAAACGNCAGTACGGGCACAGAAAATTTTNTTAGTCTAAGTGTTAGGACCAGCAGGCAAGGATGTGTAATCGTTGCAGCCAGGTANGAAGATTGCACCTTTTGGAATACTGACGGATAGNTTAGCGGATATGGTGAATGATACCCTCGGTATTTATGAATAAGGGTTCNACAAAACGTCTATACAAGGACGTTAAGGTCGCGGAAACGGCAGGAGGTTTCACGGTGGAGCTTGATGGCCGACCAATAAAAACACCTGCCAAACGACCCTTTATTGTTGCGGTGCGTCCGGTTGCTGACGCTGTGGCCAAGGAATGGTGCGCTCAGGAAGAGAAAGTCTGTCAAGAAGCCATGCCAATGATGAGGTTCGTTTGCACTTCTCTAGATCAGGTTGCGCCGCAACGAACTGCAGTAGAGATAGAGACTGNCAGGTATTGTGAAACGGATCTNCTGTGTTATCGGGCCAAGGAGCCGGAGGAGCTCGTGTGCCGCCAAGCTGCAGCGTGGCAACCGTTACTCGATTGGGCCGGAGTACGTTATGACGCGCAACTGGCGATTACTACTGAAGTCACGGCAATCGAACAGGACGATGACGCGATTAAAAACCTCAGTGCCGCTGTCAGGAGGGAAAGTAACCTTACATTGACGGGTCTCCATTTTGCCGCTGGGGTGACCGGTTCGCTGATTGTATCACTGGCCCTTTTGGAGGGAGAAATAGACGCTGAGAGAGCCTGGTTGGNCTCTCATGTCGATGAACATTGGCAACTTCAGCGNTGGGGGGCGGANAAAGAACTATCCAATCGCCTCGAAAACCTCCGACGAGAGGTTTCCGCTGTCAGCGAATTTCTGGCATTGTCACGACACTGATTCGCTGGAAGGCGGGGGGAGACGCATGCANGACATTATCCGGCAACTTGAGAAGAAACGTGCCGCAGCNCGGCAGGGCGGTGGGGAAAAAAGAATCGCTTCTCAACATAAGAAAGGCAAGCTGACCGCGCGTGAGAGAATTGTTTTGCTGCTCGACGAAGGNTCATTTGAGGAATATGACATGTTCGTTGAGCATCGCTGCAGCGATTTTGGTATGGATGAACTCACCATCCCCGGTGATGGCGTGGTAACCGGACATGGCACCGTTAATGGACGTCTTGTGTTCATTTTTAGCCAGGATTTTACTGTGTTTGGTGGCTCGCTGAGCGAAGCCCATGCGGAGAAGATTTGTAAGGTCATGGATCAGGCGATGAAGGTCGGTGCACCTGTTATCGGGCTTAACGATTCAGGCGGCGCACGTATCCATGAGGGAGTAGCCTCCCTTGGCGGANATGCTGAGGTATTTCAACGCAATGTTTTGGCTTCCGGCGTTGTGCCGCAGATCTCTGTTGTNATGGGCCCTTGCGCTGGCGGGGCTGTCTATTCCCCGGCGATGACTGATTTCATCTTTATGGTCGAGAATAGCTCCTACATGTTTGTTACCGGCCCTGATGTGGTGAAGACCGTGACCCATGAGCAGGTCACTCACGAAGAGCTGGGTGGTGCACTTACCCATACTGTGAAGTCTGGCGTCGCCGATTGCGCCTTTGGTGATGATATTGAGGCGCTCGCCGAAGTTCGCCGCTTCATCGACTTTTTGCCCTCTTCGAATCGTGAGCAAGCACCCGATTTATCAACTGAGGACCCATTTGACCGTCCGGAAAATTCCCTGAACACACTGGTGCCATCCGACCCTCAGAAGCCCTATGACATGAAGGAATTAATACTCAAGGTCGTCGATGAAGGCGATTTTTACGAGATCAAGCCAAATTATGCGCGAAACATCATCACTGGCTTCGCCCGCATGAATGGAGCTACCATTGGAATTGTCGCCAATCAACCTATGGTGTTGGCCGGATGTCTTGATATAGAATCATCGCGCAAGGCCGGGCGTTTTGTTCGCTTCTGCGACTGCTTTAATATTCCGCTCCTCACCTTGGTCGATGTGCCGGGTTTCTTGCCGGGCACTGATCAGGAGTTGAATGGCATTATCACTCATGGCTCTAAGCTGCTCTACGCTTATGCCGAGGCCACCGTGCCAAAAGTTACATTGATTACCCGGAAGGCCTATGGTGGCGCCTATGATGTGATGAGTTCCAAGCACCTACGGGGTGATGTTAACTTTGCTTGGCCAACAGCTGAGATTGCCGTAATGGGCTCAAAAGGAGCGGTCGAGATCATCTTCAGGGGCGCACTCGACGACCCGGAGGCTCTTGAGAAAAAGACGGAAGAATACCGCGAGAAATTCGCCAATCCATTTATTGCTGCCAACCGGGGATATATTGACGATATCATCATGCCCCATAACACTCGTCGACGCCTTGGTCGCGCCTTTGCCATGCTGCGTAACAAAAAACTAGATAATCCGTGGAAGAAACACGGCAATATTCCTCTCTAGCAGCAAGGGCACGGCAGAGTGGCTATGTTCAAGAAAATTCTGATTGCAAATCGAGGTGAGATTGCTTGCCGCATAATTCGTTCGGCACGGGAGATGGCAATTTCTACAGTCGCTGTTTATTCCGATGCTGACGATGGCGCGCTTCATATGCGTGAGGCAGATGAGGCTGTAGCCATTGGGCCGCCGGCAGCGAGCGAAAGTTATCTCGATATTGATAAGATTGTAGCTGCTGCCAGGACAGCTGGTGCTGACGCAATCCACCCTGGCTACGGCTTTCTTTCAGAGAATGCTAGTTTTGCGAAACGGCTCGTGGAAGAAAATATTATCTTTATAGGACCGCCTGCTTCGGCGATTGCGGCTATGGGCGACAAGATTGCTGCAAAAAAGATTGCCGAGAAGGCTGGGGTCACTACTATCCCGGGCCATGCGGATGCCATCGAGGTGGGCCCCGAGGCTAATAAAATTGCCGAGAAGATTGGATACCCGTTAATGATTAAGGCGGCCGCTGGTGGTGGTGGCAAGGGCATGCGCATTGCGAATTCGCCGGAGATGCTCTTAGAAGGGATTGAGTCTGCCACTCACGAAGCAACCCAATCCTTTGGAGACGGGCGGGTATTCATCGAGAAATTCATCGAGGAGCCGCGCCATATCGAGATGCAAATTCTTGCCGACAGTCACGGTAATGTGTTGCATCTGGCCGAGAGAGAATGCTCGATCCAGCGCCGACATCAAAAGATTATTGAGGAAGCGCCAAGCCCGCTCTTGAGTGATGCCCAGCGATATGACATGGGCGAGCAAGCTTGCGCTTTGGCACGTGAGGTGGATTATATTTCGGCCGGGACTGTTGAGTTTGTCGCTGATCAGCAGGGTAATTTTTATTTTCTAGAAATGAATACTCGGCTGCAGGTCGAGCATCCAGTGACCGAGTACATTACCGGAATTGATTTGGTGGCTCAACAAATTCGCGTCGCTGCGGGTGAGAAGCTGCCTTTAGCTCAAGCAGAGATTAAACGTAATGGTTGGTCACTCGAGTGCCGCCTCTATGCAGAGGATCCAGTACGCGGGTTCATGCCTTCCATTGGGCGCTTGGTTAGATACCGGGAGCCCGAGTCAAGCGAGTCAGTGCGCGTCGACTCAGGTGTTTCCGAGGGCGATGAAATTTCCATGTATTACGACCCGATGATTGCTAAGTTAATCACTTATGGCGCGGATCGTGAAAGCGCTACTACTGCTATGCTAGAAGCGCTCGACAACTACCGGATCGAGGGAGTGCAGCATAACCTTACCTTCCTTTCTGCAGTTCTAGGTCATCCGCGGTTCAGGGAGGGGCACCTCAGTACCGCATTCCTCGAAGAAGAATTTCCAGACGGATTTGCGCCCACAGCCGGTGAATCGGAACTCGCGGTGCTTCTACCTATCGCCGCAGTGATTCAACATCGTCTCACCACCCGCCGGGTTGACGCCGGTGCAATGGAGTTCGTCGTGAGTCTCGATGACAATTTTTATCCCGTTTCGGTCGCTCCGTTGAAAAATGGCTTCTCAGCAAAATGGAAGGGTGAGGAGGTTGATATTGAAAGCGATTGGGATCCGGCCAAGACATTTTTCTATGCGAGGTTAGATGGGCGCCCGGTAAGCGTCCAGGTGGCACGTTTTGGAAGCAACTTTAAACTCTCCTGGCGTGGGGCGGAGGTAGATGTTCGTGTGCTCAGCCCACGTGCGGCGGAACTAGCAGCGCAAATACCAAAACGTGAACCTATAGACCTATCTCGCTTCCTACTCTCACCGATGCCCGGTCTATTAGTCTCTCTTGCCGTAGAGGAGGGTGAAGAGGTGCGCGCGGGTCAGGCCCTTGCTGTGGTGGATGCAATGAAGATGGAGAACGTTCTGCGTGCCGAACGTGATGGAGTGATCTCCAGTATTAAAGTTTCTCAGGGTGATTCTCTCACCGTCGACCAGGTGATTATGGAGTTTTCTTGCGACCCTGAGAATGGTTGCTGACGACAACGAATTCGCCATTCATGGGGAAAGCCACTGATATTGCCCAGACCATACGGTGTCGCGGTCGGAGGTGCGACGGTGCGGTACAATTTGCACGACTAGGTGTAGGGTTTAGATAGCAGAATCAAGACTCAATTGTTCGGCTATTCTCGCTTAAACTATAGATGCCACGCTTTTTTCGAGATGGATGCCCCGAAAGTAATAATCACGTTTGCTGAGAGTGAGATGTTAGAATGTTTCAACAACTCTGGTAGCAAGAATTATACCTCGAAGAACTCTGTGAATTTTCTCTTCAAAACTTCATCCACTTCTTCCATCGAGCATGAAACACCAAGGTCCTTAAGCGAGGTTACGCCATGCTCGCGCACGCCACAGGATACGATGCCCCGGTAGTGGAGTAAGTCAGGGTAAATATTGAGTGAGACACCGTGGAAAGTTACCCAGCGGCGCACGCGAATGCCAATGGCGGCGATCTTCGCCTCCCTCTCATCGTCGAGATCTATCCATACACCGACTCGCCCTCCGCGTCTTTCGCCGGTGATATCGAATTCTGCGAGAGTGCTGATTAACCATTGTTCCAGGTCGTGCACGAAACGATGCAGATCGGCACCGCGCCGCTGCAGATCTAGCATGAGATATACCACTCGTTGGCCTGGCCCATGATAAGTATATTGGCCGCCACGTCCGGATCGGTAAACAGGAAGATCTCCGGGATCTAACAAGTCGTCATCTTTAGCGCTAGCACCAGCGGTGTAAAGCGGTGGATGCTCTAAAAACCACAGCATTTCTGATTTGTCACCTGAGTGAATCTCAGAAACGCGTCTCTCCATCACGCTCACTGCTGAGTCATATGGAATAGGTTTGTCGCTGAGCTTCCATTCTAATCTGGGTTGTGGTGCAAATTTTTGTTTGGCGCGTCGCAATGGGGGTCCTTTTATGACGTTTTGTAACTGTAATGCACTAAACGATCTGGCACTATCGACAATCAAACTAGACTAGATTCCAGGAAAAATTGCTAATGGTCGACTATTTCGAACGTTCTCTTATTTTGCACGAGCAGCTCCGTGGCAAGATCAGTGTAAATAATAAGCTCCCCATTGGCAGCCGGGAAGACCTCTCGCTAGCTTATACACCGGGTGTAGCCAAACCCTGCGAAGTGATCGCTGAACAACCGGAGATGGCACGTAAACTTACTATTAAGGGAAATTCAGTGGCAGTGGTAAGTGACGGCTCAGCGGTATTGGGCTTAGGCGATATTGGGCCGAAAGCAGCGTTGCCTGTGATGGAGGGCAAGGCGCTTTTGTTTCGGGAATTTGCAAAGATCGACGCCTGGCCGATCTGCCTCAATACCAAGGACCCGGAGAAGATTATTGAAACTTGTCGCCTGATTGAACCGGTATTTGGCGGAATAAATCTTGAGGATATCTCGGCTCCGCGGTGTTTTGAGATTGAAGACGCGCTGCAGGACCTCGGCATTCCAGTTTTTCACGATGATCAGCATGGTACCGCTATCGTTCTTCTAGCCGCGTTAATCAACGCGGCTAAGGTCACTGGCAAAAATATGAATGAATTGCGGGTCGTGATAAATGGCGCGGGAGCGGCCGGCACAGCAATTGCCCGTCTGATTAAAGGCGTTGGTATTCCAAAAACTAATATTCCCCCTGTTGGAGATGTTGTGATTTGTGATTCCAAAGGTGCAATCAGTTCTGACCGCGGGGACCTTAATGCAGTTAAGCAAGGCATACTGGAATACACCAACAGCGGGAATAGTTCCGGTGGGCTTAAGGGTGTGATTAAGGGCGCAGATGTCTTTATCGGCGTTTCTCGTGGCAACGTTATTGATTCAGATGACGTAAAGAATATGGCCAAGGACGCCATAATTCTAGCCATGGCTAACCCTTTGCCGGAAATCATGCCGGACGAGGCAAAGAAAGGTGGCGCTAAGGTGATAGGAACAGGGCGCAGCGACTTTCCAAATCAGGTAAACAATGTGCTGGTCTTTCCTGGCATCTTTCGTGGCGCACTAGATGCTGGGTCGCCGATTATCAATGGCGAGATGAAGGTTGCCGCGGCGTCGGCGTTGGCAGATGGTGTGCAAGAGCTAACTGCAGAAATGATCTTACCCCATCCTCTTGACCGTACGGTAGCACCCAACATAGCAAAAAAAGTTCGCGCGGCGGCACGCGCTTCCTCATAAAAAAGCCTGAGGAGTAAGCTTCTCAGGTGCAAGTCGTGCCTGCTTAGATATACTGTGGCGAGACTTCGAGTTGCGAGGATTAGCAATGCCACAGGGTTTGGAAGACATAGAGCTACAGCATTTTCGTACGCTGAAACTCTGCCAACTCGTCATACTATCTGCTAACTCACTCACTAACGAACTCGGCTCCGAGCAAGTGTAGTTGCCGTGTATGTTTTATTCTTGTGAAGAAAATCCTGGGAAAGTGGCAACTGCGTTTGAATTTACCCCGTCTGCTCATCTCGTCACCGCCAGCGGTAACGGTAGGAAGCTACTTACTCTTACTTCTATCGAACACATTATTGGACGGGCGCTTGACACCCAGGCAGGTTAACGGGCCATGAGCAATGGGGCGCGGAAGCAAGAGATGCTCCCAGTATCCGGCAACGATGAGGGGTTGTACGGGCTGACCCCCGAGCTCATTCGCGCGGTGCGTGGCACGCTCAGTAACGGGAATGAAACTCGCCTGCGTGATCTTGTCGCACCGCTCCACGCCGCTGATCTTGCCGATCTGATTGAGCGTTTGCGCGGAGAAGAGCGTCATCACTTTGTCGCTATGGCCGGTGCGTTGGTAGGAGGCGAGGTACTCGCCTTCATCGAGGACGGAGTACGCGAGGTCATCGTCGAAAAACTCGATGCGCGCGATGTTGCCGAGGCAATCTCCGATCTTGATACTGACGACGCGGTGGCGGTTCTCGAGGATCTCGACCCACCCCAGCAGCAAAAAATTCTCAATGCTCTACCCGATGTTTCCGAGCGCCATGGTGTTGCAGAAAGCCTGAATTATCCAGAAGACAGCGCCGGGCGCTTGATGCAACGTGAGTTTATTCACCTACCAGCGTTTTGGTCTGTCGGGCAGACCATAGATTTCATGCGCGAGAGCGATGATCTTCCAGATGATTTCTATGAAATTTTTGTGATTAATTCTCGACAAGAACCGATTGGAACTGTGCCGCTCAACCGCCTCCTACGTACCCGACGTCCGGTTCGCTTGCGCGATATCATGAATGAAGACCTGCATATCATTCCAGCTAATATAGACCGAGAAGAAGTTGGTTTTCTGTTTGAGCAATACGACCTGATTTCAGCGCCGGTGATAGGTTCCAGTGGGCGGCAGATCGGCGTGATTACCGTTGACGATGTGGTCGATGTAGCGCGCGAGGAGGCCGAAGAGGACATGTTCCGCTTGAGCGGCGTGCCTGATGCCGACATCTATCGTGTAGCCTTCAAGACTGCAGGTGGACGTTTCGTCTGGCTGCTTGTCAATCTCGCTACGGCTATTCTTGCTTCCCTTGTAATTTATCAATTTGAGGGAACCATAGATCAAATGGTGGCGCTTGCTGTTCTCATGCCGATTGTTGCTTCAATGGGTGGCAACGCTGGCACTCAGACACTGACCGTAGCCGTGCGTGCTATTGCTACGAAGGATTTGACCGTTGACACAATCCGGCAGGTCCTTGGCAAGGAGACAATCGTCGGCCTGCTAAACGGAGTGGTATTTGCTGTACTGACCGGTAGCGTTGCGGCGACCTGGTACGGTAACCCATTGCTCGGCTTCGTTGTCGGTGGAGCCATGATCATCAATATGTTGGTTGCCGGTATGTTCGGTCTGATTATCCCGGTCGTGCTGTGGCGTCTACGTGTTGATCCGGCGACGGCAGCCGGCGTACTTTTAACAACAGTGACCGACGTGATTGGCTTTCTTGCCTTTTTGGGACTGGCCGGCATGTTTTTAGTTTGATCGGGAGGCAAGGACGCATGGCGACAATAATTTCCAACCGTAAACCGGGACTCAATTTTGGCCTCGGCGAGACCGCTGACATGATTCGCCACACGGTGGAGTCATTCTCCGCCAAGGAAATTGCGCCTCGTTCTGAAGAAATTGACCGCAGTAACGAGTTCCCGCGGGATCTCTGGCCGCGCCTCGGAGAGTTGGGTCTCCTTGGCATAACAGTGGAGGAAGAATTTGGCGGTGCCGGCTTGGGTTATCTCGAACATGCTTTGGCAATGGAAGAGATTAGCCGAGCCTCTGCATCCGTGGGCCTTAGTTATGGTGCTCATTCTAATCTCTGCGTTAACCAGATTCGTCGCAACGGCAATGACGCACAGAAAGAAAAATATCTGCCCAAGTTAATCACGGGCGAGCATGTTGGCGCGCTGGCGATGAGTGAACCTGACGCGGGTTCTGATGTGGTTGGCATGTGCACCCGCGCAGAGAAAAAGGGTGACCTATATGTGTTGAACGGCAACAAGATGTGGATTACCAACGGTCCGGATTCAGAGGTTCTGGTGGTTTATGCCAAGACCGAGCCTGACGCTGGCACCAAAGGGATCACGGCATTCCTGATTGAGAAGGGCTTGGCCGGATTTACTACAGCACAGAAGTTAGACAAGCTTGGCATGCGCGGCTCCAATACCTGTGAGTTAGTTTTTGATAATTGTGAGGTGCCAGAAGAAAATGTGCTTGGCGAAGTCAATGACGGCGTCAAAGTGCTGATGAGCGGTCTCGATTATGAGCGAGTGGTGCTTGCTGCAGGGCCACTTGGCATCATGCAAGCCTGCATGGATGTCGTGCTGCCTTACGTTCATGAGCGCAAACAGTTTGGTAAACCGATCGGCGAATTTCAACTCATGCAGGGTAAGATCGCTGACATGTACACTATAATGAACGCGGCACGCTCTTATGTTTATACCGTAGCACAGGCCTGTGATCACGGGGCGATAAGTCGCAAGGACGCTGCTGGAACAATCCTCTATGCCAGTGAGAAGGCGACCTGGATGGCTCTTGAAGCGATTCAGGCCCTTGGAGGTATGGGCTATATAAATGAATCGCCCACTGGTCGTCTGTTGCGAGACGCCAAGCTCTACGAAATTGGCGCCGGGACCAGCGAGATTCGGCGTATGTTAATTGGAAGAGAATTGTTCAACGAAATCTATTAAGAGATTGTATACAAGAAAATAATTTTTATTTGTTCCGTGGGAATACCAACCAATCAGTATGAGGACCGAAAGATGGGTGATGATCCGATTGTAATAGTCGGTATGGCGCGTACGCCGATCGGCGGCTTTCAGGGGGATTTTCAGAATGTGACTGCGTCGGCGTTGGGAGCAGTGGCGATACGCACCGCGCTGGAAAGAGCAGGGCTCTCAGGGGAAGATGTTGACGAGGTTATCATGGGCAATATCTTGTCAGCTGGGCAGGGCCAAGCACCGGCGCGCCAGGCCTCACTTGTAGCCGGCATTCCCAACTCAGTTGGTTGCACCACAATAAACAAAATGTGCGGCTCTGGCATGAAGGCAACGATGATGTCTCATGACATGATAGCAGCAGGCGCTCATGGCATCATGGTTGCGGGTGGCATGGAGAACATGAGCAAAGCGCCTTATTTGCTTGATCGAGCGCGACAGGGCTACCGTATGGGGCATGGTGAAGTTAAGGATCACATGTTCGTTGACGGTCTCGAGGACGCTTATGATAGGGGTACTCTGATGGGTGTCTTTGCAGAGGCAACAGCACAGAAATACCAGTTCACTCGCGAGCAGCAGGATGAATACGCTATAACTTCGCTAACCCGTGCGTGTGCCGCAATAGAGGAAGGCTTGTTCGAAAGTGAAATTGCTCCGGTTACGGCCAGGACTCGCAAGGGCGAGAATGAAATCATTAAAGACGAGCAACCGCACAAGGCCAATCTTGAAAAAATTTCTCAGCTTCGACCGGCCTTTGCTAGGGACGGATCCGTGACGGCAGCGAATTCGAGCTCAATCTCCGATGGTGCAGCAGCGCTTGTACTGATGCGGCGATCAGAAGCTGAAAAGCGCGCCCTGCAGCCGCTTGCTATTATTCGGGGCCATTCTAGTCATGCCCATGAACCGGCCTGGTTCACCACGGCACCGGGACCGGCCATCTTCAAACTCCTGGAGAAAGTGGGTTGGGACAAGGACGATGTTGGCCTATTCGAGATTAACGAGGCCTTCGCTGTGGTCACCATGGCGGCGATGCGCGATTGTGATATTCCGCATGACAAGGTGAATGTTCATGGTGGTGCTTGCGCCCTCGGCCATCCTATCGGTGCATCCGGTGCACGACTGATCGTCACGCTTTTGTCAGCGATGCAGAATTATGGTGAGGACAAAGGGCTCGCCGCGCTCTGCATCGGAGGTGGCGAAGCGACCGCTATTGCGGTCGAGCTCGTACACTAATGATTGTTACCATCCCGGCCCGCCTTGGTAGGGCTACGCGGCTCAGAGCGGGGCAGTCGCTCAAGCTGATTAATACTTACGGGACCCAAGTGGTCGATACCTGGGCTTTTATCCCTGGGAATATGAATGAGTTCATGTCGATGGAACATAGTCGCGCCGCTATCGGAGGTATTTTTCCTCGTGTCGGAGATAGGATGGTAAGCAATCACCGAGAGCCCATCCTAATTTTATTAGAGGATACTTCCCCCGGAATTCATGACACGCTGATAGCTGCCTGCGATAAATACCGCTATGAGCAGCTTGGTTGTAAGGGCTATCACGAAAACTGCACCGAAAATCTTTCCCTAGCTCTTGGTGAGCTTGACCTGACACCGCCAGAGACGCCTTCTCCCTGGAATATGTGGATGAATATCCCTGTCGCGGCGGATGGCTCAGTAAGTTTTGAACCACCGGTAAGTAAACCGGGCGATTATGTGGTGCTGCGCGCCGAGCGCGACGCTGTGATTGCTTTTTCCTGCTGTCCGCAAGATATCCTCCCGATTAATGGCGCGGAATGCGTGCCTCAGGAGTGCCATTTTGAAATTTTCAATTAAAAACGATAGTTAGTCATGAGCGCCGATAGCACGTTTCTTAGCGAAGAGCAGATAATGATTCGCGACATGGCTCGCGATTTCGCTGCCAATGAACTCGCGCCCAACGCGGCTGAGTGGGATAAAAATAATGGTTTTCCCGAGGATATGTACCAGCGCATGGGTGCGCTCGGCTTAATGGGCATGATGGTGCCCGAGAAATATGGTGGGGCGGGAGCTGATCACGTTTCCTATGCCCTCGCCATGGAAGAAATCGCGGTCGGCGATCTTGGCACATCGACTGGGATGAGCGTCAACAATTCCTTAGTCTGCGCTGGCCTGCAGGCCTTCGCTTCTGAAGAGCAGAAAGAGCGTTTTCTTAAGCCGCTGCCGAGCGGAGGGAAGCTCGGCGCTTTTTGTCTTACCGAGCCTCATACCGGCTCCGATGCCTCGGCTCTGCGTACTCGCGCTATGCTAGACGGTAACGGCTATTTGGTGAATGGTACTAAGCAATTTATTACCTCCGGTTCTAAGGCGGATGTCGCCCTGGTCTTCGCAGTGACTGACCCGGACGCCGGTAAGAAAGGGTTGAGTTGCTTCATCGTGCCAACTGACACACCGGGCTACATTGTCTCCAGCCATGAGGAAAAACTTGGTCAACGAGCCCATGATACTTGTCAGATCGTATTTAATGAAATGCGGCTCACACCTGATCTGATGCTCGGTGACCCTGGAGATGGTTACCGGGTGGCGCTCTCTAACCTTGAAGGTGGGCGTATTGGCATCGCTTCCCAGGCGCTCGGTGCCGCGCGAGCTGCATATGAAGCGGCACTCGCTTATGCCAAGGATCGCTCGACCTTTGGCAAACCTATTATCGAACATCAGGCTGTTGCTTTTCGCCTTGCCGACATGGCAGTTGAGATCGAGGCGGCACGCCTTCTTGTTCACAATGCTGCCCGACTACGAGATGTTGGACAGCCCTGTATCAAACAGGCCAGCATGGCAAAGCTTTTCGCCTCGGAGATGGCCGAACGAGTCTGTTCAGACGCGATCCAGACATTTGGTGGGTATGGTTATCTCAACGATTTCCCGGTTGAGCGATATTGGCGAGACATGCGGGTGTGCAAGATTTATGAAGGAACCAGTGATGTGCAGCGCATTGTCATCTCCCGTGCAATCTCTTCGGAGTAGGGGAAAATAGCGCAGGCGATAGGTTTCTATTTAAAATTTTCTGCACCTTTTGGCTATCTTGGGTCAGAGATGATGACACATTGGCGAAAAGCATTAGCTGGCGACATGCGTTAGCGCCCGTTTGATCAGCGGCGTATCGGCATTGCCGCCAGAAAGGATAAGGCCAACCTTCCTGCCCGCGATCTGTTGCTTTTCCTTTAGAAGTGCCGCGAGTGGCGCGGCACCCGCACCCTCGGCAAGATTGTGGGTATCTGTTAGGTAATGTCCCATGGCGGCGATAATCTCGTCTTCGCTCACCTGGACGATACGTTCAGCCCGGGCGCGAACGATATCCAGTGCCTCGACGACTGGGACGCGGCAGGCCAATCCATCGGCCAGGGTATCGGCGCTGGTGGTAGTGACCGGCTCTCCGGCCTCAAAGGATAGTGCATACGACGCAGCTTGTTTGCTCACCACGCCGACCACCTTAGTTTTCAAGCCAAGCGAATCGCGGGCTGCTATTACGCCACAAATGCCTGATCCAAGCCCTATCGGCACATAGACTGTATCAAGATCCGGCGCTGCATAAAACAGCTCCAGGGCATAGCACGCTACACCTCGGACCAGCGTCATATCGAAGGAGGGCACTACTTCCACACCGTCTTCGTCAGCTAGCGTTGTAGTAAATTCTAGTGCTTCTTGAAAATCGTTGCCATTTACGATCAGTTCAGCGCCAAGGGCTCGCATTGCCGCATTCTTGCCTGGCGAATTGCCCTGCGGCACGACGATGGTTGCTAGCAAGCCGGCGCGTGACGCCGCAAACGCGATACTCTGACCGTGATTACCGCGGGTAGCAGCGAGCACTCTGCGTATGCTGCCTCGTTGCTTTAGTTGATCCATGTAAACGAGCCCCCCGCGCACCTTGAAAGAGCCGGTCGGAGCGTGGTTCTCATGCTTGACCCACACCTCAGTGCCAGCCCTCTGACTCAGAAGTGGCCAACAGATCTGGGCCGTCGGCGCCACGCTACGATGGACTAATTCGCCTGCCGCCTGAAGGTCGCTCAATTCAGGTAATTTCATCATACGTTCCTCCGCGGCTCACTATAGTCAATCGCGGCGCTACGATCATGTTTCAATAGACCTCGTGGGCGGGTAATCTTAGTTTATAAGGAGGAGTCAGCACATGGCAATTTTGCCTAGCAAAATCGATACCGGCTCGCCGGAATTTTTAGAAAACGCAAAAGCAATGCAAGCTCTTGTTGATGGGCTAGATGCAACCTTAGAGAAGATCAATTATGGCGGTGGCGAAAAGGCGCGGGCGCGGCATACTGAACGCGGTAAAATGCTTCCGCGCGAACGTATAAGCGCGCTGATTGATCCGGGGACGGAATTCCTTGAATTGTCTGCTCTCGCGGCCCATGGCCTCTACGAGGACGACGTACCTGCCGCCGGCATCATCACTGGCATTGGCCGGGTTTCCGGGCGTGACTGCGTGTTGGTCGTGAATGATGCTACGGTGAAGGGGGGTACCTATTATCCAATCACGGTCAAGAAGCATCTTCGTGCCCAGGAGATCGCTGCGCAGAACCATCTGCCCTGCGTTTATTTAGTTGATTCGGGTGGTGCAAATCTGCCCCACCAGGATGAAGTTTTTCCTGATAGAGACCATTTCGGGCGAATTTTCTACAATCAGGCACGTATGTCTTCTGATGGAATCGCTCAAATCGCAGTGGTTATGGGCTCTTGTACTGCTGGCGGCGCATATGTCCCTGCGATGTCAGACGAGACCATCATCGTCAAAGATCAAGGCACTATATTTTTGGGTGGCCCACCGTTGGTGAAGGCTGCAACCGGCGAGGAGGTAACATCAGAGGAGCTTGGCGGCGGAGATGTACATACGCGTATTTCTGGCGTGGCTGATCACCTCGAGGATGACGACGACGCGGCCCTTGAACGCGCCAGGGGGGTGGTTGCCCGACTCAGCGACCACACAAGTGTTACGCCGAAGGGAATCCAGCCTGTGCCGCCACTCTATGACGCCAAAGAAATTTACGGTGTGGTGCCAACCTCACTTCGGCGAATGTTTAATGTGCGTGAGATTATCTCTCGCATAGTCGATGGCAGCGAATTCGATGAATTTAAATCGCGCTATGGCTCGACTTTGGTCACGGGCTTTGCCCGTATCGACGGCCGGCTGGTCGGTATCCTTGGAAATAACGGTATCTTATTCTCTGAGTCAGCTCTCAAAGGTGCGCATTTTATCGAACTTTGCTGCCAGCGCGGTATTCCACTTATTTTTCTGCAGAACGTTGTCGGTTTTATGGTTGGTAAACAGTACGAGCAGGGCGGTATCGCCAAGGACGGTGCTAAGCTGGTGATGGCCGTTGCCTGCGCGAATGTGCCTAAATTCACCGTAATCATTGGTGGTAGCTTCGGTGCCGGTAATTACGGCATGTGTGGACGTGCTTATCAGCCGCACTTTCTCTGGATGTGGCCAAATGCGCGTATCTCGGTGATGGGTGGAGAGCAGGCGGCAAACGTGCTCGCACGGATCCGGCGCGACCGGATCGCTGGTGATGGCGAAGAGTGGCCAAAAACAGATGAGGCTAAATTCAAGGCGCCGATTCTTGAACAATACGAATCTCAAGGAAAGCCGTATTATTCCTCTGCCCGATTATGGGATGATGGCGTGATTGATCCAGCAGATACACGCTTGGTGCTTGCTCGCGGGCTGGCTGCTGCGGCCAATGCGCCGAGAAAAGATTCAACATTTGGCATATTTAGGATGTGAGCTGATGTCCGAAGGACATGTTTTTGTTACCGTGGATGCCAAGGGTGTGGCCACTGTCACGCTTAACCGACCAGAAAAGCATAATGCGATTGACGACGCATTGTTGGCTACTTTGACCCGCGAATTACGCTCACTTGGCGATAATAAAGATGTTCGCGTGGTGGTGCTAACTGCGCGGGGCAAGAGCTTCTGCGCTGGAGCTGATCTTCAATGGATGAAGAAGACTACAATGTTTTCTGAAGAAGAAAATCTACGTGATGCCAGCGCATTAAGCGATTTCCTTTATACATTGGATTCATTTCCCCGGCCTACCATTGCACTTATTCAAGGTCCTGCTTATGCTGGTGGGGTAGGTCTAATTTGCTGCTGTGACATTGCTATCGCTGCGCGAAGTGCGAGTTTTTCAATAACCGAGGTTAGGCTGGGCCTTATTCCATCGGTCATCAGCCCGTTCATCGTAAAGGCGATTGGCGAAAGCTGTTCTCGCCGTTATATCCTCACTGGTGAGCTTATCTCCTCCGATGAGGCAAAACATATTGGCCTGGTACACGAGGTGGTTCCGGACGAAGAGTTGGAGGCACGTGGTGAAACATTCGTCAAAATGCTCCTTCAGGGTGGGCCCAACGCCCATTTAGAAGCCAAAGCACTGATCAAGGCTGTGAATGGACGCGGGCTCGATAGTACCCTACTCGCTGATCTGACAAAACGAATTGCGCGGGTGCGCGTCTCCGATGAGGCACAGGAGGGCATGAATGCGTTTTTCGAAAAAAGAAAACCGCATTGGGCTTAGTCCGACGATGGCGCTCCACTTGTTGAAGCTCGCAGTCGGCATTGAAAATATTAGCCATTTGAGGGAGTTACAGCAACAGCGTTTCGCAGAACAAGGCGAATTACGCCACGTTACTCGATTCATGCCGCGTCGTTCAGATCAGATATTGGAAGGCGGCTCGATTTATTGGGTGGTGCGCAATTTTATTCGAGTGCGTCAGCGCATTCTCAGTTTTAAATATGTTCGCAACGAGGATACTGGTAGCAACAAATGCGCCGTTGTGCTTAATCCGGAGCTGGTCCTAACCGTTCCGACACGGCGGCGTCCTCATCAGGGCTGGCGGTATTTGGAGGAAAGTAGCGTACCGCCGGATCTTGGTGCCACCATGGAAGAATTTGGCGATATGCCATTAGAGATGGCTACTGAGCTACGCGCGCTGGGTCTGATATAGTTTTGCAAGAAATGCTTCAGTGTAAAAGAGAGCGCAATGAAATGTCGTCAAGGAACAAAAATCTGTCTGCAGGGAGCGATAGCGCCAAGTCAGACGTCGACACCTTTCTGAGCACAGTAGCGGCAACACCGGCCCCGATTAAGGGTTCGGATAAGGGACGACTTATGTTCGCGATGGACGCGACTGCCAGCCGTGAGCCAAGTTGGGATCGTGCCTGCCACATTCAGGGAGAGATGTTTCAAGCGACCGCAGCGCTCGGCGGCCTCTCGGTCCAACTCGTCTATTACCGTGGTTTTAGTGAGTTTCGTGCGACAAAATGGCTCGATAATTCACGCTCCCTGGTTCGCCATATGACAGCCGTTCATTGCCTTGGCGGTCATACGCAAATTAGCAAAATACTCAATCACGCGATTCGCGAGAGTGAGAAGAAACGGCTGGGTGCATTGGTCTTCGTGGGTGACGCAATGGAGGAGGATGTAGACAATCTCTGCGTGCTGGCGGGTGAGCTTGGCCTCCTCAAGGTACCGGCCTTTATCTTCCACGAAGGAGGCGACCACGAAGCTAGCCTGGCCTTTCGTCAAATCGCTCGACTTTCCGGTGGGGCCTATCTGCATTTTGATACAAACAGTGCAGCAGAACTTAAGAATCTGCTGAGTGCCGTCGCCGTCTACGCCGCAGGCGGAAAGCGTGCGTTACTTAGGTTTGGCAAACGCGAGGGCGGTGCGGCGCTGCAAATCTCGCACCAAATCAGGTAGACTGGGCCAAAATCGTAAATTCCTGAAGGTTCCGCGCCACTATGGTGACATATCTTGTTCTTGGAATTTCCCTACTGGTAGCGGCGCTGCTGATTATGCGCTGGTACGAGAGCGCCAATCCCTCTCGTCTTGCTAAGGTCTTGAAATGGATCTTTCTCTGTCTTGGTGCTGCTATAGCGATCTTTTTGGGCGCTACTGGGCGGATTCAATTGGCGGCCATCCCGTTAACGTTGATTTTTCTGCCGTTGATTTTACGCTCTCTGCGAAGCGGCGTTTCGCAGAGTGGCACGCCCTCTCCGGGACGGCAATCTGAGGTCCAGACTGCGTATTTGCGTATGAATCTTGATCATGATAGCGGAGAAATGCATGGCACCGTATTGCACGGAAAATATGAAAGCAGTGAGCTCAACGAACTTTCTCGTGAGGAGTTGTTAAGTGTTTTACGAGAATGCAGGGCCAACGACGAACAGTCTGCGCGGCTGATGGAAAGCTATCTCGATCACATGTATGGCGAGAATTGGCGTGAGGGTACAGAGGAAGATGGGTCAAGGCACCGTCGACGCACTTCGTCTACTACCATGAGCAGGGATGAGGCCTATGAGGTGCTTGGTCTCGTGCCAGGGGCAAGCGAGATCGAAATTCGAGAGGCCCACCGCAAATTACAACTCAAAAATCATCCCGATCAGGGCGGCTCGGACTATCTCGCAGCAAAAATTAATCAAGCCAAGGAGGTTCTGCTTGAGGGCAAGTAAAGCGCCGCCGGTTCTGACTTAGCGGTCACTCGGCCTCTTGCCCGATGGCGTAAAAGATGACAAACACTTTGCCAACCCGCAGCAGATTTCATTTAAGTGTAAGGACCGCAGTTACATGATTAGGTCAGTTAAAAAGGCTGTATTTCCGGTTGCTGGCCTCGGCACACGATTTTTGCCGGCCACCAAGGCTGTGCCTAAGGAAATGCTCCCCATCGTTGACAAGCCTCTTATCCAATATGCGGTGGAGGAGGCGGCGGATGCGGGTATTGAGCAATTCATCTTTGTCACTGGGCGCGACAAGGCAGCAATTGAGAGCCATTTTGATCATTCATATGAGATCGAGGCGTTAATGGCCGAACGCGGCAATACGGTAGAGCTAGAAATAGCACGAAATCTCATTCCGCCTACTGGCGCGCTGTCCTATACCCGCCAACAGGAACCGCTGGGCTTGGGCCACGCTATTTGGTGCGCACGTCACCTCGTCGGCAATGAGCCTTTTGCGGTGTTACTCGTCGACGAGCTGGTGCTGTCCAATACGCCATGCATGAAGCAGGTGATGGATGTCTACAAACAGCGTGGCGGTTGCGTCTATGCGCTCGCTGAGACACCGATAGAAGAGACCAACCGCTATGGTATTGTCGATGTTGCGGTAGATGACGGCCACATCATCGATATCAAAGGCATGATAGAGAAACCAGCGCTAAACGAGGTGCCGTCCAACCTTGCCATAATCGGACGTTACATATTGCAGCCTGAGGTGTTTTCTTATCTAGGCCTCATGGAGCGCGGGGTAGGTGGTGAGGTTCAACTCACAGACTCCCTTGCCAAGCTGATCGATGACGGTGTTTCGGCATTTGGTTTGCGTTTTGAAGGGCAGCGCTTTGATTGCGGTAGTAAGCTAGGGTTTTTGCAAGCCAATGTTGCCTTCGCATTAGCCCGCGACGACCTTGGAAGAGATCTATCCGACTTTCTCAAAAACCTCTGTGACCTGGATTAACTTCTAACGGATTATCGCCATGCATGTCGCCATGATCGGCACCGGCTATGTCGGCCTCGTCTCGGCCGCCTGCTTCTCTGAATTCGGCGTCGAAGTCGTTTGCGTAGATAAAGTGCGGGAGAAAATTGATGGCCTCAATGCGGGTAAGGTTCCGATTTATGAGCCAGGTCTTGAGGATCTCGTTAAAAACAATGTCAAAGCAGGGCGCCTTAGCTTTACCAACGATATCACCGAGGCAGTGAAGAGTGCTGATATCGTTATGCTTGCTGTTGGTACACCGAGCAGACCCGGCGATGGCCATGCAGATCTCTCCTTCGTTCATGCGGCGGCGGAAGAAATTGCTGACGCAATGGACGGCTATTTGGTAGTGGTAACGAAGTCAACCGTGCCGGTTGGCACTGGCGCCGAGATTGCTCGCATCATCCATTCCCGCCGACCAGATGCTGAATTTGATATTGTCTCAAACCCGGAGTTTCTTCGCGAGGGTTCTGCAATCGAAGATTTCATGCGGCCCGATCGTGTCGTGGTTGGCGTCGAATCAGATCGAGCCAAAAAGCTGATGGCAGAGCTTTACCGGCCGCTCTTTTTGATTGAGACTCCCGTCGTCTTCACAGGCATAAAAACTGCTGAGTTGATAAAATATGCTGCCAATACTTTTCTTGCTACCAAGATCACCTTCATCAACGAAATTTCTGATATCTGCGAGAAGATAGGCGCTGATGTGCATGATGTTGCCAAAGGGATTGGTCTCGATGGGCGCATCGGTAACAAGTTTCTCCACCCGGGTCCGGGGTATGGTGGTTCCTGCTTTCCTAAAGACACTCTAGCCTTTGTGCGCATCGCCCGACAAAGTGGCTCACCGAGTCGTATTGTAGAGGCGGTAGTCGACATTAATGACAAGCGCAAGGAGCGTATGGCGGAGAAGGTCATCGCTGCTTGCGGCGGCACTGTGGAGAATAAAAACCTCGCCGTACTTGGTGTTTCCTTCAAACCAAATACCGACGATGTTCGCGACAGTGCCAGCCTGACGATTATCCCCGCGCTACAGGCGGAGGGAGCTAACGTTCGCGCTTACGACCCTGAGGCGATGGAGGAGGCGAAGAAGTTACTGACTAATATCGAATGGTGCACTAATGCCTATGAGACCATGGAGAATGCGGACTGTCTTGTAATTTTGACCGAGTGGAACGAATTCCGTGCTCTCAACTTGGAGCGAGTTAGGAAGCTTCTGGCAAAACCGGTGATCGTCGATCTGCGGAACATCTATGAGCCTGAGGATATAGCTGCGAAAGGCTTTGATTATACCTGCGTCGGCCGTCCGTGAGTGGCGCGTATTGGTTCGACCCGACAATTTTGCGCGAATACGATATTCGCGGTGTCGTTGGTCACACACTAGGTACCGGGGACGCTGAGGCAATTGGCCGTGCCTTCGCCACGATTGCAGCACGTGATACCGGCGGTAAAGTGTTTTGCGTCGGCTATGACGGGCGCCTCAGTTCGCCGGACATGGAAACGGCGCTGATTTCTGGCCTCAATTCGGCTGGCGCAGACGCCATCCGTATCGGGCTCGGGCCAACGCCGATGCTTTATTACTCAGTGCATGACCTTGATACCGATGGCGGCATAATGATTACCGGCTCGCACAATCCGCCGGATAATAATGGCTTCAAGATAATGCTTGGCAAAGAATCTTTCTTCGGAGACCGCATTCAGGAACTTGGTAAACTTGCGGCTTCCGATGATTTCAACTCTGGTGCCGGTGAAATTCGCTACAAACCTATGCTCGACCGATATGTGGCTCGTTTGACAGAAGAGGGTAGGTGTCTGGCGCCGCTCAAGGTAGCATGGGACGCGGGCAATGGCGCTGCCGGCGAAGCGATGACTAAGTTGACAAACAACCTTCCCGGCGAGCATCTCCTACTCAACGAAAAGATTAACGGAAACTTTCCAGCCCATCATCCGGACCCAACTGTTCCGGAGAATTTAACGCAGATAATTGCAACCGTCCGGAATGAAGGCTGCGATGTCGGTATTGCCTTCGACGGAGATGGCGACCGTATCGGCGTGGTTGACGGTAAAGGTGAAATTCTCTGGGGTGATCAAATCCTTGCGCTTCTGGCTCGCCCGGTGCTAGCCGCGCGACCAGGAGCCACGATCATTGCCGATGTTAAAGCGAGTCAAGTGCTGTTCGACGAGGTCTCCAGGCTCGGTGGCGAACCATTGATGTGGAAGACTGGCCATTCCCTGATTAAATCAAAGATGGCCGAACTTGATGCGCCGTTGGCTGGTGAGATGAGTGGCCACATATTCTTCGCCGATCGCTATTACGGGTATGACGATGCGCTCTATGCAGCGATCCGACTGTTGAGAGTAATTTCAAGCACGGGCGACAGCCTAGCTGCATTGCGGGCCTCTCTTCCGGTCCGTCTTAACACCCCGGAGCTTCGTTTTGAATGCTCTGACCAGCGTAAATTCAAAGCCATTGGGGAAGTGCGTTCGCGGCTTGCCGTGGAGGGTGCAACGGTGGATAGCTGTGATGGTGTTAGGGTAAGCACGACGGATGGTTGGTGGTTACTGCGTGCATCCAATACCCAACCAGTTCTGGTAGCACGCTGCGAAGCCAGGGATAGGGCCGGTCTGTTGCGACTCAAAGAGGCGCTGGTTTCCCAACTAACCAAAAGCGGGATTGCGCCACCAGATTTCTGAATCGTGTAGGCGAAAGGGAGGAGACACCGTGAGTAACGAAATTTGCCAATTAACTGCCACTGAGTTACTGGTGGCATACGAGTCTGGTGATTTGTCGCCGGTTGCCGTAACTGAGGCAGTGCTCGCACGCATTCACGATCTGCAAGACGCCTATAATGCCTTCTGCATCGTCGATGACGATAGTGCGATGGCTTCTGCCCGTCAATCAGAGAAGCGTTGGCTCGATGGTAAACCCCAGGGCCGTCTCGATGGGGTGCCGGCCACGGTCAAGGATCTTGTTCTCGCCAAGGGTTGGCCGACCATGCGTGGCTCAAAAACTACTGAGCGTAATCAGTCCTGGAACGAAGATGCTCCCGCAGTGGCACGTCTGCGTGAGCATGGCGCGGTACTGCTCGGAAAAACCACTACGCCGGAATATGGCTGGAAGGGAGTGACCGATAGTCCTCTCACAGGCGTTACTAAAAACCCTTGGAAGATAGAGTGCACTCCAGGCGGCTCAAGCGGTGGCGCAGCGGTGGCTGCGCTTTGTGGCATGGGTCCCTTGCATATCGGCTCAGATGGTGGTGGATCAGTGCGCATCCCGGCCGCCTTTACCGGCACTGTCGGTATGAAGGCTAATTTTGGTAGAGTTCCGGTCTATCCGGCGAGCCCGTTCGGGACGCTGTCTCATGTAGGTCCGATGACGCGCACAGTCCTGGACGCAGCGCTAATGTTGAGCGTTATGGCCGAGCCTGATTCACGTGACGCCTACGGATTGCCCCATGACAAACGTGATTATGTTTCCATTCTTGAAAGCGGTGTCCTCGGTCTTCGTGCCGCTTACAGCCCGAACCTTGGCTATGCCGTGGTCGATACCGAAGTAGAGGAAAAAGTTTTTGCAGCAGTGAAATCACTTGAGGCGCTTGGTGTCCGAATAGAGCAGGTTGATCCTGGATTTGATAACCCGCAGGATATTTTCCGTGCCCATTGGTATGCCGGTGCTGCGTTCGTTCTTCGTAGTATGACGGACGCTCAGCTAGACATGGTCGATTCGGGTCTCCGTGTGGTGGCCGATAAAGGTGATTCAATTACAATGGATAATTATTTAAAGGCTGGTCTTGCACGTAACCAATTGGCAGCGACCATGCGCCGATTTCACGAAAGTTATGACTTACTGATCACACCGACTATGCCGTTACCGGCCTTTTTACTCGGCGGAGATTCGCCTATCGGCCCCGACGGTTCTTCGTGGGATGATTGGAGTCCCTTCACTTTCCCGTTCAATCTAACGGGGCAGCCCGCGGTAACTGTACCGTGCGGCTTTACCTCCGATGGCTTGCCTGTCGGCTTGCAAATTATTGGTCGCAACTATGATGAGGCGACAGTGCTGCGGGCGGCCTTTGCATACGAAAGTGCTCATCCGGAACATAGCAAGACGCCTAAAATGCCAAAAAACTGTAATTAAAAAGTGGCACAATTCAAAACTTAGAGAATTTGTTAACAAAGTGTCAGACTTGACGTGTGATTCTGTTCTGCTCCATAAGGACTAATGGCGGATTCTCAAATATTCCAAGGCAATGAGTAATTTGGTGGCGGATAGTAGTGCAAACCAGCGAGGGATTTTTGTGCGACGGTTATTCGTCGTTGCTTCGGCCATTGTGCTTTCTATGACGTTATTACTAGCTGGCGCCAAACCAGGAGAGGCAGGCTACGCCTCCATTATCCTTGATGCTGATACCGGTGAAGTGCTGCGATCCCGAAACGCTGATACCCGTAATTATCCTGCATCGCTAACAAAAATGATGACGCTCTATATGCTGTTCGACGAGCTCGACAGCGGACGAATGAATCTAAAAACCAAACTGAAGGTCTCCAAGCGTGCGGCTGGGCAGCCTGCATCAAAACTTGGCCTCAAGAGAGGAGAGAAGATTACCGCACACCAAGCGATAATGGCATTAGCGACTAAATCGGCGAACGACGTTGCAACCGTGGTTGCCGAGGCGATCAGCGGCAGTGAATGGGAATTCGCCATTGCGATGACCAAGCGGGCGCGTGATCTTGGCATGAAGCGTACGCGCTTTAGAAATGCCTCTGGCCTGCCGAACCGTAAGCAGCTTTCCTCGGCTCGCGATATGGGTATCCTCGCTACGGCACTTCTGCGAGATTTTCCGCAGTATTATGATTTTTTCTCGACGACCTCGTTCACCTATCGGGGTGTCACTCACCGGACCCACAATAACCTCCTCTATCGTTATCCGGGCATGGATGGCATGAAGACTGGTTATATCCGCGCTTCAGGGTTTAATCTTGTCGCCACCGCTACGCGCAAAGGGAGGCGGGTGATAGCCGTGGTCTTTGGTGGTCGTACGGCCAGATCGCGAGATAATCATATGGTTAAGTTACTTGACCTTGGTTTCGAGCGCATGGCGAAGCGTGACTGGAAACAGAACAGTAAGCAAGTTGCTGGCGTACATAGCAGGAAGATTCCGATCCCCATTATCAAGCCAGGTGCCCAATTAGGGTCAACCCAACTCTTAAACTCCGCGCTACTTTTGCCGACACGACCGCGCCCAAAGATCGGAAAATGGGCAATCCAGATCGGAGCCTACCGCTCAGTGCAATCCGCAGAATCAGCCCTAAAATCGGTCTCCATGAGGCTAACTACCTTATTGCTCGATGCTTCGGCAGCCCTCACGCCAATAGAAATGACACGCGGTAATATTCTTTACCGCGCCCGTTTTCTAGGTTTGCGCAAGAGCGAAGCAACCAAAGCTTGTAATACGTTAAAGTCGGAGGCTATGCCCTGTGCCGTTATGGCCAATCCGGATCTTCAATTAGCGCATAATTCAGAATGAGTTTTATCTGATAAGGGCTGGGGTGATTAAGGTTCTTAAACCTCATCTAAACAGCTGCCTTATGGACCTTGGTTGCAACATCTTCCTGTTCAGCGCATTAAAAAAGATATACGGATCGAGCCGATGACGCCGAGTATCATCACTTTTAATTGCCTAGTCTTTGCTCTGCCATCAATCTTTAGG
>PBDG01000039.1 GCA_002717225.1 Rhodospirillaceae bacterium
TGAGGGAAACAGAGTACGGCACCCTTGGGCGTAGCGACGGCGGCGAGTTCGCCATCAAAGGTCTGGAACAGGGTCCGCCCGCCCTCATAGCGGTCAGACAGGAAAATCAGAAAAGTCATCTCGCTGAGCCGGTCTCCATAAGCGTCACGAACGAGTTCGCTATCCACGACGCGGCTTCCAGTCCAAGCGCCATCAGCGTGCGGTGCAAAATAATCGCCCACGCCATATCGATAAAAACGAAATCGCGCATTAAGACCGAGTGGCTTAAAGCTGGTATAGTTTGAGGGGGCAAAAAATTTCTTGCACCGATTCCAGATTACGCCGTCGACGCTATCATCAACTACCCAATTAAAATTATCGTTATGCCGGACTCGACGCGGCAAAGACACCGGCGCATCGCCGTGATAGCCAAGGACTTCGCTCAACGCAACCAACCGGTCGCATTCTTCATCACTCATCACATTCAGCAGCTGCCACACACCCTTAACTTCTGGAATATCGATCCGCTTAATGCGCTGCCCAGCGGCATTGTCAAAAGTAAAGACGCCAGAGCGTTTTGCCGCCCAAACCGGAAGATCGGGTCGATCGTGACCCGGCTCCATCGCAACAACATAAAATTCGTCGCTAACGGTAACGGAAAATTGATTGCAATCGGTGGTCATGATGCTGGGAACATTATACCAATAATGCTCGTCCGCAAATTCTGTTGAACTCAAGGACATGGGGTTAGAAGTGTTTGGTCTGAAATCACTTTGCGCGCTTTAGCCGTCCTATCTCTCCAATGCTCATCCCTCCGGGGACCAAAGCAATTACCAATGTTGGCGGATAAGGCGGCTAGCTAGATATTTGGTCGGGGCGAGAGGATTTGAACCTCCGACCCCCTGCTCCCAAAGCAGGTGCGCTACCAGGCTGCGCTACGCCCCGACATTACCGCTAGGTACTGCGTTAGCGAAAATAAATCCAGCCACTTCTGCATTACACGATGTATTTATTTCACCGATCGAAGATCGAAATTTTACCCGAGCTACCGACTTCATCCTTGGTGATGCCCTTGCTCTTGTCGACTTTGATATCGGAGAGGTCGGCGCGGCGGATTTCCGCACCCCAAAAATCGGCACCGTCAAGCTTGGCGCCAGTCAGATCAGCGCCAGTCAGGTCGGCGCCGCGCAGCACAGCACCTGTGAGATCCGAATCCGAAAGGTCTGCACCCTTCATGTTAGCGCCCGTAAAGTTAGCGCCGACAAGATTAGCGTCGCTTAGCTTCACCTTGGCAAGTTCACCATTGCTAAAATCCGCACCGGCCAAGTTAGCACTGGTCATTGTTGCATTGGTAAGCCGCGCACCACTCAGATTTTTGGCACCAATCACCGCCTTGGTGAGATCGCAGTTTACACAACGCCCTGTCTTTAGAAAATGTCCCAATTGCTCAGCAAGTCTTGCCGCTTCGGTCGCTACTTCTTCTTTGTCAGCCACCGCAGGCGCCACGGGAGGCAGAAGGATGAGCGCCGCCAGGAGGCAAACGGCGAAAGTGAGGACGGCGTCTTGGGCTTTCCACATGGCAGGCATCGCTCGGCTGGTTTCGTGGGTTGGCGTAATCACGCCGCTCAGGGCGGATCACCGAACATTGAATGCCGCACCAAGTCGCCAGGCGCAATACCTAAACGCTCTGCAGTGCCCGCAAGAAGCTCAAGCACCGCGCCAATTTTAACACCAGAATGAATGCGCTCGGTCGAATAGGGCCTAGTATGGGTAGCGATAGTGGCGATGCGCCCGTCGATCGAGATGAACAACATATCGAGCGAGAGCGGCGTGTTTTTCATCCACATAGTAACGAAGCGCTCATTCTTGAAGTCAAAAAGCATCCCCTTGTTCGGATCCATCCTCTCACGCCACATCAGGCCTACGGCCCGCTGCGTGTCGGTGCGAGCCACCTCGACTTGAAACAAGTGCTTGCCCGCTAATGTCTCGATCACGAGAATCTCGAGCGGCAGTTCCTGTTGCGCCTGGACCGGGGAAGCAGACCATAGAGTCGCCAGGGCAATGATCCAAACAATGACCGGCGCATGGCGACGCAGCGTTGGTATGAATGTTGTGGCGTGGCTCATGGTGCCATCGAAATTGAATTATTTTTCCTGACAAACCATCCCTATGCCGCACAACAACGTTTAGGGAGTAACAGCGCTAATTAAGATAAGGTCTCAATCACCAGGAGATAAACTAGAAACATTAATCGGTGAACAGAGCGAATCAGACATTGAGTTCAAGTAGCGTGACCGGCGTGAAACCTTGCCGATATTCGCTGTCTGCTCCCTTGTGCTCGATAGCTCTATCTAACCGCTTCATCATATTTCTGCATTAATCAAGGATTGATCCCGGCGGCTGTTTCTCCTCAAAAATATTCCACCATATTAGAATGATTCATTAGCTCTGTGGCATAATTAGGCCGCGAATCGAGCTAAATTCCTAGACCTTAAACGTTTCAAGCAAACATTCGTCGCGGGGAGATATTTTGTTGCACACTTTTGGCCTATTCGCAGTACTGTTCGGCACCTGGATTCTACTATCTGGCCATTTCACGCCCTTCCTGATGATTGCCGGTGCGATATGCGTCGCGTTTACGGTCTACGTAACGTTCCGCATGGATTTACTCGACCACCAGCGCGATTACATTGGGCCCGTGTGGCGCCTACCGGTTTACTGGCTGTGGCTTGCAGGCCAGATTTTGGTTTGGTCAATCATCATTTCTAGCAAAGTACTAGCACCACGCCTCAATATAGATCCCGCCTTTGAGCGCGTGCCATGTACGCAAAAAAGCGATCTATGGCGCGTGCTCTACGCGAATTCTATCACTCTAACCCCAGGGACTCTGTCAACAAATTTGCGCAATGGCGATTTAGAGGTGCACGCCCTTACACAGTCGGCCATGTCGGATCTCAAGACAGGCAAATTGGACCAGCGTGTCACGGTCGCAGAAGGCGGCAAACCGACAACGGGGGAGAAACTATGATCTTCCTTGCCGCCACCGCCGCGCTGATTGCCGCGATGGCGCTTGCGCTCGCCCGAGCCTTCGCCGGACCGACGGTTTATGACCGAATCCTCGCGGTGAACCATATTGGCACCCAGACTGTGCTGCTAATTGCCGTCTTCGGATTCATTACCGAGCGACCAGACTTCCTCGATATCTCGCTACTCTATGCGCTAATCAATTTCATCGCCACCATCGCCGTGTTGCGTTACGTCAAACGCGACCCAGCAAACGTAAAAAAGCAGTCATGATCCTCGATATCCTCAGTTGGATCGCGATAGCCATCGGCGCATTCTTTGTCATCGTTGGTGGCCTTGGAATTTGGCGTATGCCAGACCTCTTCAGCCGGATGCACCCGGCCGGTATCATTGATACGACGGGCGCCGGATTCATCCTCCTCGGCTTGTTACTGCAGTCAAGCGACTGGTTGGTTTCGGTCAAGCTAGCATTGATCTTCATATTCCTGATCTTCACCAGCCCGGTTGCGACCCATGCCCTAGCCCACGCCGCGCTCCTCGACGGTCTAAAGCCGTGGACCAGAGGCCGCGACAAAATGGATGACAAGGACGGTCAGACATAGAACTCGCACTCAACATAGTCCTTCTGGTCTTCGTCGCAGCCACTGGCATTGCCGCAGTGTGGCTACGTAATCTTCTTGCTTCTGTAATGCTGCTTGGCATTTACAGCCTGCTAATGGCCGGGCTATGGGTGGTGCTGGACGCCGTCGACGTCGCCTTTACAGAGGCGGCCGTTGGAGCAGGAGTGACCA
Source organism: Rhodospirillaceae bacterium (assembly GCA_002717225.1). Taxonomy (GTDB): domain Bacteria; phylum Pseudomonadota; class Alphaproteobacteria; order UBA828; family UBA828; genus PTKB01. The sequence continues at coordinate 3,795 of PBDG01000039.1, forward strand.
CCGTGTTAATGCTGCTTGCCATCGCACTCACGGGCCACGTAGAAAAACGCAAGCGCAAGCGCTACCGTCCCCTCATACCGCTTTCAGTTTCCCTCGCTACTGCCGGACTCCTTGTCTACGCTACTTTGGGCATGCCGAACTTTGGCTCCATCGATTCGCCGGCACAGGTGCATGTCGGACCCTATTATCTTGAAAGCGGCGAAGAGGAGACCGGCGTGCCCAATGTGGTGACTGCCGTACTTGCCTCCTATCGGGGCTTCGATACCCTTGGCGAAGTAACGGTCATCTTCACCGCCGGCATGGGNGTACTCGCGCTACTTGGCGGCGCTNATAGGCGGCGGCGCGCGAAAACATTGGATGAGTCGGCCTGCGAGGATGAAGNATGAGCGATTTACTCATACTGCGGGTTGTCGCNAAATTGCTAATCCCGTTTATATTGCTGTTCGGCTTCTACGTTCAGATGCATGGCGATTACGGTCCGGGTGGTGGCTTTCAGGCGGGCGTGATCATCGCTGCAGCGTTTATACTACACGCTATCGTCTTCGATGTAGACAAGGCGAGGCGCGTAGCCCCCGTAAGCGTGTTGGTGAGCGTAGCCTGTCTTGGCGTTTTGCTGTTTGCCGGCGTAGGCATAGCGAACCTTCTTTATGGCGGACGCTTCCTTGAATATGGCGTCCTCTCCCATAATGCGGCCCACGGAAATCATATTGGTATCATCATCATCGAAATCGGCGTCGGCATGGCGGTTGCCGCAGTGATGATGATTATCTTCTTCAGCTTTGCCAGGCAACGCTAGGAAGTGAGCGCGCGAAACGGCGATGGAAATACTTACACACTTTAACTATTGGGCCGCCATCGCGCTGGCCGCCATCGGCCTTTACGCCGTCATCGCGCGCCAAAATATGGTTAAGAAGTTGATCGGCCTGAGCCTTTTTCAGACGGCAGTGTTTCTTCTTTTCATCACTACCGGCAAAGTTGCGGGCGGCACCGCCCCGATTCTGAGCCCCGATTACACCCTCTATTCCAATCCTCTACCCCACGTCCTCATACTGACCGCTATTGTAGTCTCCGTCTCAACACTAGCGGTCGGTCTCGCACTTACCATCACCATCAAGCGCGATTACGGCACCATCGAGGAAGACGACATCCAAGCTGCCGACGCCAAGGGTCATGGCGAAGAAGCGGGCAAGACATGAGCGCAGGCGCCCTTCCCATATTGCAGGTCGTGCTGCCACTGATCGCGGCACCGCTCTGCGTTCTACTACGGCGCTCGGGCCTGGCCTGGGCGTTCACCACGCTCATCACCTGGTGCCTTCTGGCGATATCGATCCTGCTACTGATTCGTGTCATGGCCGGAGGTGTAATTTCTTACCGCCTCGGCGGTTGGGCACCACCGTTCGGTATTGAATACCGGCTCGATGCGGTCAACTGCTTTGTGCTTTTAATTATTTGTGTGATCGCCGCAGTGGTAGCGCCCTATATGCGCCAAAGCGTCGCCCGCGAGATCCCCGCACCCCGGCACAACATATTCTATGCGGTCTATCTCCTAGCGCTAACCGGTCTGCTTGGGATCACGGCTACGGGGGATGCGTTCAATATCTATGTCTTCATGGAAATTTCCTCCCTTGCATCCTATGTGCTGATCGCCCTGGGGCCGTCGCGCCAAGCAAGAACGGCAGCGTTTCAGTATCTCATTGTGGGAACAATTGGTGCGACCTTTCTGCTGATCGGCATCGGCCTCCTCTATACAATGACAGGCACTCTCAATCTCGCTGATCTCTCCTTGCGCATTCGCGAAGTGTCGGATATGCGGCCAATCTATGCCGCACTGGCTTTCATCACCATCGGCGTGCTGGTCAAGCTTGCTCTCTTCCCGGTCCATATTTGGTTACCCAATGCCTATACTCAGGCGCCTTCAGCTATCTCAGCCTTCCTCGCCGCCTCTGCGACCAAGGTCGGTGCCTATTTACTGCTGCGATTTATCTTCACACTATTCGGCGTAGAATTCTCCTTCGAGCAGATGCCACTGATGGAAATTCTCATGCCACTCTCTCTTATCGCTATTCTAGTCGGCTCGATTGTGGCGATCTTCCAGAACAACTTGAAGCGCCTCTTCGCGTATTCGAGCATTGGGCAAATCGGCTATCTCGCGCTCGGCATCAGCTTCGGATCCACCAGCGGACTGACTGGTGCCATCGTCCATACCTTCAACCACGCTATGATGAAGGGCGGTATTTTTCTTGCCCTCGGCTGCCTGGTCTTCCGCGCAGGTTCGGTGGACCTGAGCACTCTGCACGGCCTTGGCAGGCGCATGCCGTTCACCATGGCGGCACTGATCATGGGCGGCCTTGGCCTGATCGGTGTGCCGCTCACCTCGGGCTTCGTTAGCAAATGGTATCTCGTGCAGGCGGCGATAGAGGCAGACCTTTGGCCGGTCGCGGTTCTTATCCTGTTTGGCTCCCTTCTTGCCCTCATCTATGTAGGACGGATTATCGAAGTCGCCTTTTTCCGCCCGCCACCGGCGGACTTACAGGCCATGCGTGAGGCGCCACTTCAAATGCTAATTCCAACCTGGATTTTGATCGCTTCGTCAGTCTATTTCGGCATTCACACCGATATCACCGTCAGTGTCTCCGAGCGCGCGGCTGAGGTGCTGTTGGGGACACCGTCATGACCACTGACGACCTCATCTATCTCGCGCTAGCTATCCCAGTCGCAGGCGCGCTGTTGCTCTGGTCAGTCGGACGCATTCAGCCGGTGCGTGAGGGCGTTTCATTGTTAATCTCTGCCGGCCTCTTCGCGACAGTCGCCGCGCTAGTGCCGGCCGTCATGTCAGGCGCACGGCCAGCGGTCTCACTCTTTGAGTTCGCTCCCGGTCTTCCGTTCGCGTTTGAGGTCGAGCCACTCGGCATGCTTTTCGCCCTACTTGCCTCGTTTCTATGGGTCATCACTACTATCTATACAATAGGATATCTTCGCGCCAATGGCGGACCGCATCAAACACGGTTCCTAATCTGCTTCTCGCTGGCACTAGCAAGCGTCATCGGTGTTGCCTTCGCCGGCAATATGCTGACCCTTTTCTTTTTCTACGAGGCGCTCACACTTTGCACCTATCCCCTAGTCACTCACAGCGGCACCGAAACAGCGCGCCAAGGGGGTAGACGATATCTGGCGATCCTGCTGTCGACCTCCATTCTGCTTCAACTGCTCGCCATTCTTTGGACCTGGGTAGCGACCGGCACGCTGGAATTCCGTTCTGGCGGCATTCTCTCTGGTAAAGTGTCCGAGCCGGTTATGGCGATCCTTCTGCTGCTCTATGTCTTTGGCGTCGGCAAGGCAGCACTGATGCCGTTCCATGGTTGGTTGCCGGCAGCGATGGTGGCTCCGACACCGGTCAGCGCACTACTGCATGCCGTCGCCGTGGTAAAGGCGGGGGTCTTCACAATCGCCAAGCTCGGTCTTTACATTTTTGGTCTCGACAATTTACGCGAATTCGCCATCAGCGAATGGCTGCTCTATGTTGCCGGCGCAACCATCCTGATCGCCTCACTGATCGCACTCCGCCAGGATAATCTTAAGCGCCTCCTTGCCTATTCCACCGTGAGCCAGCTTTCCTATGTTGTGATTGGTGTTGCCATCGCCAACGCCCATGCGGTGATGGGCGCAACGCTCCACATTGCCATGCACGGCTTTGCGAAGATCACTCTCTTTTTCTGCGCCGGCGCGATTATAACTGCAACACGCAAGACGGAGATCAGCCAGTTAGACGGAATCGGCCGCACCATGCCAGTGACAATGGGCGCCTTTGCCATCGGCTCTTTCTCGCTGATAGGTCTACCCCCGTTTTCCGGCGCATGGAGTAAATATTATCTCGTGCTCGGCTCTCTCGATGAAGGCTATTACGCCGTGCTCGCCGTTTTACTAGCGAGCTCGCTTCTGAATGCGCTGTATTTCTTGCCCATCGTGATGCGTGCTTTCTTCCCAACCGGCGGCGCACAGCCGGCGGCGGTCAGTGGTATCGCCGAGGCCCCGGTGATGCAATTGGTAGCAATCTCGATCACCGCGCTTGGCTCGATGGTGCTGTTCGCGTACCCACAATTGCTGTTCAACCTTCTTCGGCCGTTGGTCGGAATGTGAGGATGGCCGCATGAAGGAGAAAGCCTGGATTGAAAAACGCAGAAATGTGGTGCTGATGGTCCGCATATTCCTCGCAGTCAGCATTGCCTTGCTGCTGCTTGATTTAGTCATTCATCGCCACGAGTTGTTCAGCTGGGAGACCTGGTTTGGCTTTTACGGATTTTATGGATTCGTTGCCTGCGTCGGGCTCGTCCTTGCGGCCAAGGTGCTACGCAAATTGATCATGCGGCGGGAAGATTATTATGATCACTAGCCTGCCACCTTTCCTGATCTTCTTCGCCGGTGCGCTAGTCGTGGCGTTCGCACCGAATCGACTTCGGCCGACACTCACCTTGCTGGTACCGCTGTTTGGTGGTTGGAACCTGTGGTATGTCGCCGCCGGCAGCGACCTGACGGTGGCCCTATTCGATTACCGTTTAGAACTTGTACGATCGGACAAGCTCTCTCTCCTGTTCGGCATCCTGTTCCATCTCGCTACTTTCCTGATATCGATCTATGCGGTGCATATTAGAGACCGACTACAACAAGTCTCCTCCCTGGTCTATGCAGGCGGCGCGCTTGGCGCGGTGTTCGCCGGTGATTTAATCACGCTATTCGTTGCCTGGGAATTGATGGCGGTCTCCTCAGTGTTCTTGATCTGGGCACGCCGTACGCCACGGGCTAGCAGCGCGGGACTTCGCTATCTCGCCATTCAAATCTCCTCCGGCCTGCTGCTTCTTGCCGGCGCGCTGTTGCATATTTCTGAGACTGGCTCGCTCGCTTTTGGACCCCTCGGGGTTGGCTCGCTCGCCGGTGTCTTAATCTTCACTGCCTTCGGGATCAAATGTGCCTTTCCACTGGTCCATAGCTGGCTGACCGACGCCTATCCAGAAGCGACGCCGAGCGGCATGGTATTCCTAAGTGCCTTCACTACTAAGGTCGCGGTCTACGGCCTGGCGCGAAGCTTCGCAGGTACCGAGGCCTTGATCTATATTGGCACTGCCATGGCAATGTTCCCAATCTTCTACGCGGTGATCGAGAACGATCTCCGCCGTGTACTGGCCTTCAGCCTGATTAACCAGGTCGGTTTCATGGTGGTTGGCATCGGCATTGGCAGCGAGCTTGCGCTTAACGGCGCGGTCAGCCACGCTTTTAACGACGTCCTCTTTAAGGGGCTGCTGCTGATGGCCATGGGCGCTGTACTGCATCAGACCGGCAAGATCAATGGCTCAGAACTGGGCGGCCTCTACAAGACCATGCCAATCACTACTGGCTTTTGTATCGTCGGCGCCGCCTCGATCTCTGCCTTTCCACTTTTCTCCGGATTCGTCAGCAAATCCATGGTCATGGCGGCGGCGGCGCAAGAAGGTTATTGGATAGTCTGGCTGCTGCTGCTATTCGCTTCGGCCGGCGTGTTCCACCATGCAGGCATCAAGATACCGTATTTTGCCTTTTTTGCCCATGATTCTGGCATTCGCACACGCGAGCCACCGGCTAACATGCTAATCGCCATGGGTCTAGGTGCGGCACTCTGCATTCTAATCGGTGTCTATCCGAGCCTGCTTTACGGCATACTGCCCTGGGAGGTTCATTATATCCCCTATACAGCGGATCATGTGCTCACCCAGTTGCAATTGCTGTTCTTCTCAGCACTTGCTTTTGCTTGGCTCAATCTCGCAGGCCTCTATCCGCCCGAGCTACCCTCGGTCAATCTCGACGCAGATTGGCTCTATCGCCGCCTCGGACTCCGCGGTGCCCGCTTGGCAGAGCGCGCATTGGCAAAAGCCGAGCAGACTGGTGCACGCCTCACTGAGGTGAGTAGCTATAACTTTCGGCGCGTGGCGATGCAGCATTGCGGTCCGGCCAGCGTTCTAGCCCGCACCTGGAGTACTGGCTTCGCCGCACTCTGGATCATTATTCTGCTCGGCATCTGCCTAATCCTCTATTATCTCTAGACCATGACGGCTGGACGCCTTGTGATACCTTTCTTCGCAGTATTTTTGCTGCTCGTCGCCTGCGATCAGGCACCGACGTGGAAGGCAGAACATTTCCGAGACCACCCTCTTGCCGGACGTATATGGCATGTCACGGAGGCACGTTTCATCACCCGCTCCGAGCTTCACGACGAACTTTCGCTGGCGGATTATATCCTTTTGGGTGAAACCCATGATAATCCGGACCATCATCTGCTACAGGCGGAAATTGTAACTGCAATGGCCACTGCCGGGCGACGACCTGTCCTTGCCTTCGAGATGTTCGACCAGTCGCAAGCTTCAGAGCTGGAAGCTTATCTGTCGACTTCCTCCGGTGACGCCTCAGGTATCGCCGAAGCAGTCAGATGGAACCAATCCGGCTGGCCAGATTGGGCGATCTATCAGCCCGTCGCAGCAGCAGGATTGCGCGCCGGCCTAACTTTGCACACAGCCAGCATGGGTCGTAGCGATGCCCGGTTATTGTTACAGTCAGGCATTACGGGCACGCTCCCGAAGCGCTTCCAAAGCCTGCATCTGGATCGTCCCTTACCCAAAATGCTTAAAGTGTCCCTCCGACGGGAAATCGAGCACGCTCATTGTGGCTATGCGCCCAAGGAGATGATTTCTGCCATGGCATTTGCCCAATTTGCTCGCGACGCCCATATGGCACTCAGGATAAGCAACAGCGGTCAAGAAGACGGCGCAATTCTCATCGCCGGCGCGGGCCATGTACGAAACGACCGTGGTGTGCCATTCCACCTCCGCCGTATGGCGCCTGGCAGCGGAATCGTCAGTCTTGGCTTCATCGAAATAATCGATACAGGAAGCAATGCTATGGCCTATAGCGAATATTTCGGCGGTAAGACCATGCCGTTCGATTTCATTTGGTTTACCCCGCGCGTCGATATCCGAGATGCTTGTGAACGCTTCAAGGAGCAGCTTGAAAAGATGAAGGGAGCGAACTAGCGCACAATCTTAACATAATTGCGAGGCTCGATAGGTTAGGAGTTAGAAAGTGTCTGAATAGCGACCCAACTCAAAATTATTCCTTCCGTTACCAGCGTCAAGTGGTGAAAATGCTGCTTAACCTGCACCTTGGTTCACCACCGCACGACGCACACTGATGGTATGCATTGCTAGGCCCGCGAACATCAGCGCGGTCGCGCCCCAGATATAAGCGTTGTGCGCCTCACCAAAAAACAGCAACCCCCACCCGAATCCCGCCAGGACGGCAATATAATTATGCTGCGTTGCAAAGACCGGGCCAGCGACGCGCACCATTTCGAGAAAGATGAAAAATATCGCCGTTGTCAAAAGCGATGCGTAAAGGAGCGTCAGATCGCCCTCGAGCGACGGGCCAGGAAACACGTAGAGTTGACCGGTGCCAAACATCACCGGCACCAAAAGAATTGCCGAACCAAACAGCAGTCCGCAAGCAAGCGTAGCAGAAGGCGCCGCCGGCGGTCGGTATTTTCCAGCGAATACAGTCACCAGTGAAAAACAGGCGGGTGCAAGCAGAGCTAGTAGCACCCAGCCCGCCGCGTCGGGATCAGGCAAGCTTGCCTTCGGTACTATGACCAGCAGTACACCACCGAGTCCCATTAGAATTGCCAATGCACTGAGCAGGCGGAACCGCTCCATGCGAAAAAGCAACGCAAATACGTAGGTAAAGAGTGGTACTAGCACGAGAATCATCGTCATGACGGCCGCCGGCAAATTCGGCGACACGTAGGTCAGAAGGCTAATTGGTGCAGCGATGGCAAGGCCGCCCCATACCATATAGGTACGTAAATGCACCCAATTCAATTGAGGCCAGGCGGCACGACCTTTGATAAGGCATGGCACCAACAGCATTAACCCGGCACCAAGGGAATGCCAAAACACATAGGCGACATAAGGCACGCCCGCTTCCGCCGATAACTTGTTGATTGAAAACAGCAAGCTATAGCTGATGCCCACTGTGAAGAGCATCACAAGATGCAAGAGACGAGCNGGAAATTTGCACCGCCCTATTTCAATTGGAGTAGAAATTATTTTCTCTTCCCCTTGGCTTTGCGTGCANTGCAGCGAAAATGCCTTCTACCCNAGCGCAAAACACTTTGCTGCCTTCTATNTCAGTACGCGGCATCTTGTAATAAGTCATTTCATCTNCCTGGAACACCCCCGCCAAATCAAACNTNGAAAATTCTTCGCGTCGATCTTCAGGATCACAACACCTTTCAACGAAATTTTGGCTAACTTCGTCATTCTTGTCACCTTTCTCAGCACGATGAGCAGAATTATTCTGACCTCCCTATTTTTGACCGAGCACCTCCACGCTAATAAATTCCTCGACTAGGAGGGAGTCGGCATTGAACAAACGGCGATTGAGGGGCCGCCTTGGTAGTCAACCGCAATAGATGGGATGAAAGTCTTGAAAAAAAACCAGTTTGGTCTGGCGTGTGATTTTACAAGTGGCGCACTTGGCTATCGCCTGCGTACCAGCGGGCGGCGGCAGGCGCTACCGCGTGCAGTGGGTTTGGATCGCGGGCGCACACCATCAGTAGTAGATGCGACAGCCGGGCTGGGCCATGATGCTTTCTTGCTCGCATCGCTGGGTGCCAAAGTAACTCTGGTAGAGCGGTCGCCGAGAATACATTCCCTCCTAAAGGCTGGCCTTTTGCAAGCCACTAATAATGGTGGCAAGGCAGCAGAAGCAGCGGGGCGAATGACACTTCACTTCGGAGACACCAAAACGCTGTTACCCAATCTTGCACCCGAAGTTGTCTTGGTCGACCCAATGCATCCACCGCGTAAGAAAAGTGCCCTCGTGAAAAAAGAAATGCGCCTCCTACGCGAAATCGTCGGTACCGATGAGGACGCACTCGACCTTATGCATGTGGCGTTAGCTACTGCCACAAAACGAGTTGTATTGAAATGGCCCTTGCGGGCTCCGGCGATGGCTGGCTTGATATTGCCATCCCATCAGATCCGCGGCAAAACAACGCGATATGATGTCTTTATGATGGGATGAGTTCGACGTTCCTTTCCATGGGATTTGCCATAGAGGTAAATATCGAATTGCGGCGTTAATAGCGGAATTTGCTCTGTGAATGGTTGCAAGATGTTCTTTGACTTTCTGGCTTTTCTGGCCGGATGCATTTTTGCGGTGGCACACAGGATCTCAACATTGTATCGAAGTCGATCATAGCCAGCACGCCGCGTCTTGGTCAGGCTTCCCTATAAGCCGAATGCTCTAGAATCAAAAGGTTTAATTCCCATTGTTAAATTGACCCGAGCGGAATACCAAAGATCAACGAAACGATCAGTGTCATATTCGCCACTTAGATGGTATGAAGTCCAAAAATCGGTCTGTAACTGGCATGAGTATAAGAAAGTTCCTGCTAGGAAACTGTTAAGATAGATCAAATTTTCTGGTTTTATGGAGGCTCCATGAAGCTAAGCGGCGAGTACCATATTCCGGCAAGCCGACAAACCGTCTGGGATGCGCTCAACGACCCGGACACGCTGCAGGCCTGCCTGCCCGGATGCGAAAAGCTCGAGAAAGTCTCCGATACGGAGATGCAGGCGACGATCACTACCAAGATTGGCCCAGTCAAAGCGACCTTTCACGGCGCCGTTACCTTGAACGATCTCGACCCACCTAACAGCTATACGCTGAGTGGAGAAGGGCAGGGTGGCCCGGCAGGATTTGCCTCGGGTTCGGCGAGCGTCAACTTGACCGAGGCTGATGGCGGAACGCTGCTAAAATATGAGGTGGAAGCCAAGGTCGGTGGCAAACTCGCACAAATTGGCTCACGTCTGATCGATTCAGTGACCAAAAAGCTTTCTGGTCAGTTCTTTGACGCGCTAGTCGAGCGGCTAAGCGTCGAAAGCATCGCGGAGAATACGATCGAAAACAACACTGGCTCAGTTGCTAAAGATCTCCCTACCGCCCCGCCAATTTCATCATCGAAACGTGGTATCCCCACCCCTATCTGGGTGATCAGTATTATTGGCGCTGTTGCAGTTCTGATCTTGTGGGCGATCGGTATCTTCTGAATAAATGACCATTGTCGGCATCCAGGGTGGCAGCCGTGAAGAGCGCGCCAAACTGACGGTCACGCTGCTCAGCGAACTCAAAGCTCGGGATTTGCGTGTCTCGGTCTTAGCCAATGCCGGAAACTCTGCCAAGATTGATATCCCCGGCAAGGACAGCTATGAGCATCGCCGAGCTGGTGCGCATGAGGTCTTAGCGGTATCACGCCTACGCTGGGCACTAGTGCATGAATCAACGTCACAACAAAGCGATGAGCGACCGCCAATTGATCATCTGCTCGCCCGCCTTGCTCCCGTCGATATTTTGCTTACGCCTGGTATCGCCGAGCAAGCCAGCATCACACTCAAACTTGTGCCGAATGGTTCTCTTATAGCCGTCTCGCAAAATGGCACAGCGATAGCATTTTGCCTTGACAGTTCTGAACAAATCGTTGAATTCATCGTCAACGCAGCAGCGGAAAAGAGGCTCACCTCGTGACACGCGCGCTACCACGTTCCGTAAACGAAACGGCAGAAATTCTAGCCGCCGGCCAGTACATCGCCGACCGTAATCTGGCAACAACGCTGTATGTCTCGCTCAGCATGCAGAGGCCTATCTTTCTCGAAGGCGAAGCCGGCGTAGGCAAAACTGAACTCGCGAAAGTCGTGGCCGAACGGTTCGAGCGTAACTTGCTACGCTTACAATGCTATGAGGGGCTCGACGTCGCCTCTGCAGTCTATGAGTGGAATTATGCACGTCAAATGGTCGAAATTCGATTATCGGAAGCGCTCGGCGACCGTGACCGGGAATCACTCGCGGAAGATATATTTTCGGAACGATTTTTGATCACTCGGCCGCTACTCAGTGCCCTCGAACCCTCACAAAATGGAGCGCCGGTCTTGCTGATCGACGAGCTTGACCGCGCTGATGAACCGTTCGAGGCATTCCTCCTTGAAGTACTCGCTGATTATCAGGTCACTATTCCCGAGATTGGCACCATCCAAGCCGCCGAACCGCCAATCGTTTTCATCACCTCGAACCGCACACGGGAAATTCACGATGCACTGAAGAGGCGCTGCCTATATCACTGGATCGACTATCCAGACGCTACCCGTGAACTCGCCATCCTTGCCACCCGCCTACCGGATGCCGACAAGGAGCTCAGCCGCCAAGTAGTAAATTTCATCCAAGCACTGCGCAAGATTGACCTTTTTAAACTGCCAGGAGTTGCTGAAAGCATTGACTGGCTGACAGCACTCACTGTGCTTGGCGAACGTAAACTCAGCTTGGATACCGTGCGCCTTACCCTCGGCGTCTTACTAAAATATCAAGACGATATTGAAAAGGTAGAAAACATGGAATTGCCCCGCCTTCTCACCGAAGCTGAATGAGCGGCGAGGGGTCCCGCGTCCCCTTGCGGAGCCATTTGCGAAGCTCTACATCTTGAATATCGATGGACCAGAGTGAAGCCATGACCGCCGAACTGGAAACTCGTGATGACATTCTAGCCACAGCAGCCGAATGGTGCGATGAAGGCTGCCAGGTTGGCCTGGCTACAGTAATCGCCACCTGGGGCTCGTCCCCGCGCCCCGTTGGCAGTCAATTGGTAGTGGACGGTGAAGGTCGTTTTGAAGGCTCGGTCTCTGGCGGTTGCATAGAAGGCGCGGTCATCGAGACCGCCATAAAGGTAATGGCCAATGGCCAGTCTGAAATACTCGAATTTGGCGTGTCCGACGAGCAAGCCTGGGAGGTCGGCCTCGCCTGTGGTGGGACGGTGCGTGTCTACNTCGAAAAAATCGACTCACTGATGAAGCGGGATCTCCTTGGTCGANTGAATGCCGATCGTGCANAAAAGCGCCCAGTGGCCCTGGTGACAAATACCTCCACCAGTAAACAGTGGTTGATTTACGAAAACGAAGCGACATCTGATGCGCCTCCATNTGAGGAAGTGACCGCAATAGCACGCACTGCTCTCGCAAACGACCACAGTGCCACTCATGATTCCGCGGGCGCGAGTTATTTTATCCAGGTGTATAATCCACCGCTTCGCCTCTTTATNGTCGGTGCAGTGCATATTACGCAAGCNTTAGCACGTATGGGCAGNCTCGCAGGCTACGCGATAACGGTGATAGACCCGCGTCGCGCCTTCTCTGANGCAGGGCGCTTTCCAGGTTACGAAATTTCAAGCGATTGGCCAGACAACGCCCTCGCTAAGGCAAAGCCCGACCGGCGTACCGCTGTCGTTACCCTCTCACACGACCCAAAAATTGACGACCCCGCGCTAGAGACCGTGCTCCGTTCAGATGTTTTCTATATAGGCTCTCTTGGTAGTAACCGTACGCATCGTAGCCGTCTTGCGCGGCTCCATGAGAAGGGATTCACAGAGTCAGAAACGGACCGAATCCACGGCCCCGTCGGACTAGATATCGGCGCCAAATCACCAACCGAGATCGCCATTTCGATCATGGCCGAGATTACCCAGGCGCGCCGTATGGCATCATGATATTCGGTGAAATAAACATTTTAGAGGCCGAAGGCTTAATACTTGCACACGGCATCCATCTATCCAGCNGCANCTTTAAAAANGGGCACGTCCTNTCGGCCGAGGATATCAAGCTGCTTTCCAACANTGGCATCACGCGGGTTTCAGGGGCACGTTTNGAAGCAGACGATATAGGNGAGGACGATGCCGCGCTCAGNCTCGCCAAAGCACTTTCCGGGCCCGATCTCATCCTCGGTAAGGCGTTTACTGGACGGTGCAACTTGTTCGCGACCGGCCGGGGACTGCTCGTTCCCGATCAAGAACGGATAAACCGTATCAATCTGGTTGATGAGGGCATGACCGTCGGTACTCTCGCCGCCTACACCCAAGTCGAACCGGGCCAGATGGTNGCGACGGTCAAGGTTATCCCCTTCGCACTCTCCAGCCACATCGTTGAAACCTGCGCCTCCATCGCAAGCNTGGGCGGCGCTACGCTCCAGTTCGCACCGTTCCGCGGAAGACGTGTCGGTTTCGTTCAAACCCGCCTACCGGGCACCAAGGAAAGCGTTCTTGATTCGACCACAGGTACACTACTTAGCCGGTTATCGTTATTAAACGGAGAGTTAGTCAGCGAAATTCGCTGTGCCCATCACAGCGGCGAAATTGCCGATGCTGTGTGCCACCTCAAAGCGCTTGATTGCAATATGATTCTTATAGCCGGTGCTTCTGCAATTGTGGACCGTCGAGATATCGTGCCAAGTGGCATTACCGCCGCCGGTGGCAAGATTGATCATTTCGGCATGCCGGTCGATCCTGGCAACCTCCTCCTCATNGCACATCTCGGCGAAATCGACGTGCTCGGTCTGCCGGGCTGCGCCCGCTCCCTCAAGCTNAACGGCTTCGACTGGGTGCTGCGCCGACGTTTTGCCGATATCACAGTCACACCCCAAGACATCATGACCATGGGCACCGGCGGGTTGTTAATGGAAATACCGAGCCGCCCGTTGCCGCGTGCTTTCGCATCGCCCAAGGATCCCTCGAAAGCTCCCGTAAACGAAACTCCGAAATCCGACAGCACCAAAATCGGGGCGATCGTTCTGGCTGCTGGNCAATCCCGGCGTATGGGCGATATNAACAAACTGCTGGTCAAGGTTGACGGTGTGGCGATGGTGTCACGCGCAGCCGATGCCGCGCTCGATAGCGGCGTTGACACAGTGATCGTAGTCACCGGCCACGAGTACCAACAAATNGAAACAGCCCTCACGGGAAAAGCAGTGAACATTATTCACAACCCAGGCTATGCCGAAGGCATGAGCACTTCGTTGCGTNCNGGNCTNNCCGCNCTACCNGCAGATACNGNNGCNGNNNTCATTTGCCTCGGCGATATGCCGCATGTCGACGCAGGCATCATTGCGCGACTAATCGAGGCATATAAAATAGCAGACGGGCATGCCATTTGCGTCCCCACNTACAAAGGAAAGCGCGGCAATCCTGTGCTCTGGTCAGCGCACTATTTCGAAGAGATGCAGCATCTGGCCGGCGACGTTGGAGCACGTCATTTGATCGTTGAGCACAGCGATAGGGTTCACGAGGTCGAGTGCGGCGATTCAGCGGTAACCTTCGACGTCGATACACCAGAGGCACTCAAATATCTCGTAATGCGGGGTTAGCGCAGACGATGAACACGAAAAACCCTCTTCTTCTGACACCCGGGCCACTTACTACGAGCGCACGTACCAAGCAGGCGATGCAACATGACTGGGGTTCGCGGGATGGTAAGTTTATCGAACTAACCGCGCGCCTCAATCGCCGTCTGACCGCCCTCGCGCAGGCTGAGGAATCGCATGTTTGTGTGCCGCTCAGTGGTAGCGGTACCGCCGCAGTCGAAGCCATGCTTGGCACATTAGTGCCACGTGACGGCCGCGTACTCGTATTAGAAAACGGCGNCTATGGTCGGCGCATGGGTGATATCCTGACACGCGCCGACCGCGATTACGACGTTCTTGAAAGTCCAGAAAATCAACCATTAAATCCCGAAAGTGTTGCTACCCGGATCGATGCTGATAACCGAATCAGTGATATCGTAATGGTCCATTGCGAAACCACCTCTGGTGTTCTCAATCCGCTNGCGGAGATTTCCAAAGANGTTACCCGGCGCGACAAACGTTTACTGGTAGATGCGATGAGTTCGTTCGGCGCTATTCCGATAGATGCCCAACAAATCGTTTTTGATGGCCTAGCGGCTTCCGCTAACAAATGTCTTGAGGGCGTACCTGGTATAGGCTTCGTTCTCGCCCGCAAGACTCACTTGCAGGACTGTGTGGATACCTGTCACAGTATCAGTCTCGACCTCAACGCCCAGTGGCGCGGTTTCGAGACGAACGGCCAATGGCGCTTCACGCCGCCAACCCAGGTAGCCGCGGCACTCGACNGTGCACTNGATCANCTCGATGACGAAGGNGGCATCGGTGCCCGATTTGCGCGCTATTGGGAGAATTGCCGCACCCTTGTTACCGGNATGCGACGGTTAGGTTTCAAGACTTATCTTGCCGATGAAATACAGGCGCCGATCATAGTCACATTTCGTATGCCCACTGATCTGGCTTTCGATTTCTTTACTTTTTATGATGAGCTAGCGGCAAAAGGTTTCGTCATATACCCAGGAAAACTAACTAGGGATGCNAGCTTTAGGATTGGTTGCATTGGCGATATCCGAGNTNCTGATATCGAAAGCTTGCTAAGGGCCGTTGAGTCCGTGCTTGGCGAAATGGGTGGCGGAAAATTTACTAATTANCNCNGCAAAGGATAACTCTCAAACAAGCCAAATTCATTTTTCACCAGAAAAGCTAAAATTATAATGCAACTGCGGATACCCTGCGGTTTCTCCATCCAGAGCAATGTGTTTATCATGCGATGTCTGAGCGCTAGAACTGTTGAACAAGTTCAAAATTCTAAGCACTACCCTACTTAGCTAAAAACCTTAACCGGCCCGAGCAGACGGAAAAGCTACTTAGTTTGATCCAAATTAAGGCAGGCGAGGCAATGCTATACAGCGTAATCTCAATTGGGTCAGTTCAGCGCAAATCGCGAATGGTTTCTGCCCCGCACCCCACAACCACCTCTACCACCAACCACAACACACTGTTCGCATAACACAAAGGGGTAGTGTTCGCTGGCTGTGCCGACGGAAAACATGGCCTTGGGGAGGCGCTCAGCGAAGGCGGCCTAGTACCTCCGCTTGACATTAAAAACGAATGGGGCCGCGCCTAGGCCCCGAGGGCCGGATTACTCCAAGAGGGACAGATTTTCCGCCGCCATCTTTCCGTCGCGGCCCGGTACCAGTTCGAATGATACTCGTTGACCTTCAGTGAGACCCGGCAAGCCGGAGCGCTCTACCGCGCTGATATGCACGAATGCATCTTTTGAACCATCTTCAGGTTCAATAAACCCGTACCCTTTTGTCGGGTTGAACCATTTGACCGTACCATTAGCCATAACAACTTCCTTTGATAACAAGAGAAATAGAACTCCACCTCATGCGAGTCCGGAAGTCAACAACCACAATAGCAATATCTGAATTGGCACATCACGCTATGCGATAGAATCGGTGGAACCAAAACAGGAAAAAATCACATCCAATGATACTTAAATTATTGATATAAAACAATAATATATGATTTTCTAAATTGCTGGATCAGCTGATGGCAGGCCCAGAAGCACGCGTCCATGATTGGATAAGTTCACATCCAAATTTTGGGTAATATGGCCGCGCATGCAGTTCACATCGCGGATTGCGCGCGAAATTGGGTTTTTGTCGTAAAGTCCGGCGCCGCCTGAAACCTGAAACAAAAGATCTACTGCCTGTGCAGAAAGCACCCCGCCCATGCATGCCTTAGCACGTAA
This sequence comes from Rhodospirillaceae bacterium, assembly GCA_002717225.1. Lineage (GTDB taxonomy): Bacteria > Pseudomonadota > Alphaproteobacteria > UBA828 > UBA828 > PTKB01. The sequence goes on from PBDG01000039.1 coordinate 20,287, forward strand.
TTCGGTCTTCAATTCCATCGGCGCGACCTCGCTTCTCTCGGCCACCGCCATACCGAGATCGCAAGCATTATGCAGCAACAAGCGGGCAGTTTCGACCGACGTATGCGCCTGGCCGACCTTGGCCTGTACCGTCGAATAATCCGCGACACTCTTGCCGGACATGCGCGCCACACGGACACGACCTTCTTCGATGTAACGATTGAACGTGCCCTGGGCCAAGCCCAAAGCCGCGGCACTTTGATTTATCGAAAACATTGCGAAGGCAGGTAACTTGTATAGCGCCGCAGGATTCACCCTACAGCCCGGCGCATTGCCTCCGCCCTTGGTCATTTCAACCGGCAACGCTCGTGAATCTGGCACGAACACGTCATCGATTGAGACGTCAGCGCTGCCTGTGCCACGCAGCCCCCCCGTTTGCCACGTATCGAGAATCTTATAATCGGCAAAGGGCACGACATGCATCTGGGCGATTGGCGGGCCATCGCCATATTCGGCCAAAGCGGCTGCGATAAACCAGTCAGCACCATAGACGCCACTCGCAAACGGCCATTGCCCACTTAAACGCCAGCCGCCATCCACCCTGCGTGCCTTGCCGCAGGTGGGAATCAGCACGCCGGCAACAAGTGCATCTGGCATCGTGCCCCAGACTTCATCCTGCCCCTCCGCAGGCCAATAGCCGAGCAAACAATTGTGCGAGCAATATTGCGTAAGGCACCAACCAGCCGAACAGCAGCCCTGCGATATTGTCTCGACAATATCGACCATTCCGGAGAAATGCGCCTCCGCGCCGCCGTGACGACCCGGTTGCAAAATGCGATGCAGATTGGCCGCACGCATCACTTCAATAGTCTCGTCGGCCAGGCGTCGAGTTTCTTCCGTCTCATCGCTCCTCGCGCGTACACTATCGACCAGGCTCCGTGCGCCTGAGAACAAATCTTCGCGCCGTAACAACGGTTTTGTATGTTCATTCATAACTCGGCAGCTTAACGCCTCTCGCGGACCATCGCCATCCGCAATCGATCACGCGGGTTCGTGTTCGTTGCCAAACAACTTAATCGACAGCATCAACCCGCTTAAGGATTTACCATGAATGTCAAGCGCCGCGGTCTCAGTGACACCGCCCCCGCACATATTTTCTATAACGAAATTGAGCGCACCGAGCCTAGTCATCTCGTAACGCCGTACCGGACCCGCGGCAATCGGTGCGAATACTGCCATTACACGTGCCTCCGTAAGCTCGCGCACCAGCCGTTCGTAGGCCCCTGCATCATTCGCGACAACAGAGATATTGACCCCGCGGCCCTTATCTCCGGCACGGGCATGAGCAAGGTCACGAACGGTAATTTTCATGTTGGCCTTACCGTCTCCACGTGAGGTCTTACAAGTTCACGCGGCAGCAACACGGATTGCACCGCCAATATCTCTCGCACGTTGGCGTAGTCGCCAGCCCCCCCCGAAGGGCCATTGGTATAGAGTGCACCAACTTCCCAGCCGATTGCTTCCGCCGCATTGCACGATGTAGAGCGTCCAGCGACTCGCAGACGTATCTCATAAGGCTCCGGCCGCCCCTCACCCGGGCCATGCAGACTGTCGAGGCCAATCAAATCAGTCCGCAGATCGTCATAATCGAAGCCACGCAGTTCCAGGCGCTCCCGTACGACCTCTCCGGCAAGGCGCGCCCGTGCCACAGCATTCGGACCGCCATAAGAAATCTCACCCTCGCCGAGATAACCGTCGAAATAGCCAACACTGACTTTGTAAGTGGCCGTTCTAGGCTTGGCGCTGGCGCCATCCACTTGTACGCGATCTGGCGCAATCTCAATGAGGCTGACACCACTCATATCGAGAACGCAGTCCGGCGTGACATAAGCTGTTGGATCGCCGACCTCATAGAGCAGCTGCTCGCTACAGGTGTGAGCGTCCACCCGACCGCCAGCATCATCGATCTTGGAAATCTCTACTTTGCCGTTCGAGTAGACGTCAGCAAAAGGAAAGCCGAGACGTGCCAGGCCCGGTACATCCTTGACGCCCGGATCAGCGAAATAGCCACCAGTCACCTGTCCTGCACATTCGAGCAAATGGCCGGCGACGCTCGCCTGGGATAACAGAGCATAATCATCATAGGACCACCTGAAGGCATCCAGCATCGGCCCAACAAAGAGCGATGGATCAGCCACACGGCCAGTCAACACAACTGGCGTGCCACCCGCCATCGCCAGGGCAACCGCATCAGCGCCAAGATAAGCATTGGCTGCCGCCATGCGTGGCAAGATGCTTTCGACCGGCTCACCAGTCTCCATCAGGT
>PBDG01000040.1 GCA_002717225.1 Rhodospirillaceae bacterium
CCGTCGCCCATGTTATGGCGCGAGCCCCGTACCTTGGCGAGATCCCACCCGGGGCCAAGATAGCGCGCACGCATCTCGCTATTAGCCTCAAATCCGCCTGAGGCCAGCACTACAGCACCCGCCGTAACATCGAGAGTCTCGCCACCCCGTAAAGTAACAAGCACACCAGAGACGCAGCCCCCCTCAATCTTCAATTCTCGAGCGCGAGCCTCGTAGATCACGCGCACACCGGCGCCAACTGCGCCATCAAACAACGCCTGCATAAGACCCGGACCGCCGCCCCAAGTTTCCACGACAAGGCCGCCCCAGAATTTGAACCGCCCGTCTACCTTGAAGGCCTGGCGACCATAGCTCGGCTGGAAGCGCACTCCCTTGCTCCGCATCCATTCAAGGGTGGAGAAGCTGCGGCTAATAAGGATTTCCAACAAATCCGGATCGGCGCGGTATTGCGTTACGCGTGCCACATCATCCAAATAATTGTCAAAGGAATAGGTGCCAAAATCGGTGCTCTCGACCTCCGATTGGTCAAGATCGGGGACTAGTTTTTGCAAATCTCCTACACCGTCATAGACGACTCGCATGGCACCGGCAGTATAGGCAGAATTGCCGCCCCGGTCGTCCTCAGATGCTGCTTCCAACACCACCACGTTTGCACCAGATTCAGTTGCTGCAAGTGCAGCGCAAAGAGCTGCATTACCAGCTCCGACAATTGCGACATCGGCGCTTATGGTAACCATTACAATCTACCTAACGATCAGCCAGATCGACCAGGCTAGCAGCTAGCACCTGCGTGCCAGCAGCAAGATCGGCGGCGGTTGCATTCTCCGCTTCGTTATGGCTAAGACCCTTTTCACACGGCACAAAAATCATGCCCGAAGGACAGAGCGCGGCAATATGCATTGCATCATGCCCTGCGCCGGAGACCATATCCATATGGGGCAAGTCGAGCGCCTGACTGCATTTGCGTATGAGGTCGCCTACGGATGTGTCAAACACCACCGGCTCGGAATAAATGGTACGCGAAACCGTGACGTCGCAACCTCGTGCATTGGCTTCACATACCTCTCTAATTTTGCCCCCAAGATCTAGAAAAGTGGAGAGATCAGGGTGGCGGAAATCAACAGTAAAGAGTACATGGCTCGGCACCGTGCTCGGCGCGCCAGGGCCGCATTCGAAGCGCCCAATGGTAAAGCGCACCGTATCGCTCTCGTCATGCATCAACTCCTCAAGACCTCGCACCATAGAGACTGCCGATTTTAGTGCGTCCTTGCGGCCCCCGAGCGGCGCGGTACCAGCATGGGCCTCCTCGCCAAACACCTCGACGCGGTACCAGGTGAGGCCCTGCACTCCCGAAACCACACCAATGGTGCGGCCATCATTTTCCAAGCGCGGCCCCTGCTCGATATGCGCTTCGATATAACCGGCCATGGGGAATGGTATGTCGCGCCGCGAAATATCAGACGTCGATTCCAAGGTCTGACGAAGGGCATCTACGATCGAAATACCCTCCGGGTCGCTCGCCTTCAACGCTTCGTCCAGCGTTAGATCGCCGGCGAAGATAGCAGAGCCCATGCAACCCGGCTGAAATCGACCACCCTCTTCATTGCTCCAGGCGACTACCTCAATCGGGCGGCGGGTCGCGATGCCGGCACGCTCGACCGCCTCAAGCACCTCGAAACCGCCAACCACGCCATAGGCACCGTCGAACTTGCCGCCCTTGGGCTGACTATCAAGATGGCTACCGGTAACCACCGGCGCTGCATCGGCCTCCGCGCCGGCACGACGAATATACAAGTTGCCGATGGCATCGGTTGCAGTATCGAAGCCGAATTCGCCAGCCCATGCTATGAGCGTTTTACGTGCCTCGATGTCCTCGCGGGAAAAGGCGGCGCGATTGACGCCGCCGATCGATGTCGCACCATATTGCGCCATGTCCATCATACGCTGCCAAAGGCGCGCCTCATTCACCGCGCCAGCGGCGGAGCAGGACTTGTCGTTCATTTCAGGTTTTTCCGTTCAGCTCGGCGAAGCGCCATCGATCCGCCCCATTAGCGGGCTTTGATGCCAATTTATCAGCTTCCAGGTATCGCCATGATGATACCAATTTGTGGTGAAGCCCATGAAGCGCTGGCGAAATCCAGAGTCTACCGGCTTACCACGAAAAGTGGAGAAACCGCTTACCTGACCAGTATGCTTGTGCCAAACATTGGTCTCGACCTCGCGCGGCAACCATTGGAAATGCTCCCACAGAGCTGGTTGACCACCAAGTCCGGCATGAAAAGCGATGTGGTCAATGAATTCGGGCTTGGACATGCGCCATGGGTAATCCTCGTCAAGAATTTCCGCTCGGGCGTCAAAAAAGCCGTAAAAGGTTTTGAGATCGCCCGAATTTAGGGCGGTGGCCCAATCATCGAAGGCTTTTTTGAGACCAGTCTTCGTCGCACCATATGTCATTTTTCGTGCTCCTATCAGTCGTGCTATTGGTTTGAGACTAACTGCAGCCGGCCACTAGGTCTATTAACAAGGCAAATTCTCATTACATTGCTCAGTGTAGCATTATTCGGCGGTAGCACTGTGGAGGGCAAACCAGACGCCTTCACGCTTCGCCGCGTGATCGACAAAGTACAAGATTTGTCCGCCCTGCCGGGGCAGCTGATGATGCGGTTATACATGCTGATAGAACTGAACTTAGGCTGCTTGAAGCCGAATTATTATAGCCCGTCAAAACCGTCTCGCTGGCAAGCGGAGAAATCGCCACTGGTAAATAGGCCGCCAGATTTTCTTTCCCACAAAATATTCATTTGCTAGGCTAATCATTCAAAATCCGACACATTTTGAGCGACGAATATGGCGATATCCATCAAGAAGCGAAGCAAACTTCCTATCAAAGAAAATCGCCGCACAGCTATACTCGATGCTGCAGCGCAGTGCTTTAGCCGCGCAGGCTATGAAGGCACGTCGGTGCGCGACATTGCAACGGCAGCCGGCATCCTACCAGGCTCAATGTATTATCACTTCAAGTCCAAGGAGGAACTGCTCGGTGCAGTTCATGACGAAGGCCTGAGCAAAGTAAAATTCAAAGTAACAGAGGCAATACTACTAGAAAATGACCCTTGGGGGCGCCTCGAAGCAGCATGCACTGCCCATCTAGAAGCGCTGCACGCGGCCAAGGAATATGCCAGTGTCGTCGCCACTGAATTACCCGGCCGCCACTCGAAAGAGTTACGTGATCGAATGATCGTGGCGCGTGATGAATATGAGTTTATCTTCAACGACCTAATCAAAGATTTGCCGCTTCCACCTGGTACTAGCCGTAAATACTTTCGCCTCTCGCTGATCGGCGCAATGGCCTGGTCATTGGTTTGGTACAAGCCAGGCGAGGACAATATAGAAGAAATAGCCCGCCAAATCGTCAGGCTGTTCCGTGCAGATGAGCGAGAACAACCCTCAGCGTAGTGTACACGACAACTTTCCATCAGCACGACCATGCCGGCCGCGAAATTGACCGTAACTCACTGTGCGCCTTAATCCCAAANGAGGNTGGCTATTGCCCNTTATATCATTTTCCCATGATGNTGGTTTACGCATCCACACAGGCTCGAGTATTCTCAATGACATAAAACTATATTGTCGTNTGCTTATATGCGTTTCTGGTATTGTAGTTTGCTATGGNGACACGCATATCGTGCCGTTAANNCTTTATTTTGTCCAAGNGCTTGCAACGCGATAGAGAAATATCCGCAAGCATTGAAAAGTTCGAAAATTCTATCATCTACGCTGCAGTGNTCAGGCACGGTATCCAGGAATAAGCCTNTGACTTNGGCTTTAAATGCTGTCGCAAAACCGCCACCGGCAATCCTTGTCCGCTAACGAATAGGGTCCAAAGGATACGTCATGATGTCGCGATGCATGTTGGCTTTACTTGGGAAAACAGACCTTCAGAAGGGCGCAACCGGTTGACGCAACTCGCGCCCCCCGGATAGTCTGCCTCCTCTTATTATTGTATTTCTATTTTTTCAGTGGGGAGCGGGCTCGATGAAAGCATCGGATCTATTCGTTAAATGTCTGGAGAGAGAGGGCGTCACGCATATCTTCGGCATTCCCGGAGAGGAAAATGCAGATGTCATGATTTCCCTCATGGACAGTAAGATCAAATTTGTCCTTTGCCGCCACGAGCAAGCAGCTTCGTTTATGGCTGACACGTATGGCCGGCTAACAGGCAAGGCAGGTGTCTGCTTGGGCACTCTCGGACCAGGTGCTACCAATCTGGTTACGGGCGTCGCCGACGCCAACATGGACCGCGCACCACTGGTCTGTCTAATCGGCCAAGCCGATACAGAGCGTCTTCACAAGGAGAGCCATCAAAACATGGATTCGATATCCATGTTCAAACCAATCACTAAATGGGCCCAGTCAGTGCACCACCCAGATAATATACCGGAGATCATCCGCAAGGCCTTCAAGGTAGCCGAAACAGAAAAACCAGGTGCTGTACTGATTGAACTTCCGGAAGACCTCGCTGAGGCGCAGACCAAGATCAAACCGATCGCACCGGAGAAATCACGCCGCCCAGGCGCGGATCACAAGGCTGTTAGCCAAGCCGTCGACATGATCATGAAGGCCAAGAACCCGCTCATATTAGCTGGCAATGGCGCGGTCCGGAAACGCGCTTCCGAGCAGTTAAAACGCTTAGCAAAAATCAGCGGAATCGGAGTGGTAAATACCTTCATGGGCAAGGGCGCTATTCCTCGCAGCGACGAGCATTGCCTCTATACCGTTGGCCTCCAGGGCAAGGACCATATTCTTGTCGCCCTGCGCCAAGCGGATGTCATCGTATCAATTGGTTACGACCTGGTCGAGTATGCGCCAGCGTTTTGGAACAAGGGGCAGAAAAAGAAAATCGTTCATATCGACTTCTGGCCAGCCGAAATCGATAAGGATTATGAGGCTAATGTTGATGTCGTCGGTGACGTAGCTGATGGATTGTGGCAGATCAACGAAGAAATCCTCAAGCGCCGGCGCAAAGCCAAGAAGAAAGGCCCGATTAACAAGATCTCAAAGCGGGCCAAGCTGCGCAAAACCATCCTTAATGATCTCGAGAGGGAGAAGAACGACAAATCTTTCCCGATGAAGCCACAAAAAGTGATCTACGACGTGCGCCAGGCGATGGGGCCAGACGATATCCTGCTATCCGATGTAGGCGCTCACAAAATGTGGATTTCGCGTTACTATCAGTGTGATGAGCCGAACACCTGCCTGATTTCGAACGGTTTCTGCACCATGGGTTTCGCCTTTCCTGGCTCGATCGGTGCAAAAATTGCTATGCCGAAGCGGCGCATTATGTCGATCAACGGCGACGCTGGTTTTCACATGAACTCCCAGGATATTGAGACCGCGGTGCGCTATAAGCTCAATATAGTCGCCATGGTATGGATGGATGGCGAGTACGGCCTAATTAAGTGGAAACAGCAGAATCAGTTTAACGGCAAACATTGCGAACTTGGATTCGGGAATCCGGACATTGAGATGTGGGCCAAATCCTTTGGTGCCTGGGGCAAGACCCTCACCAGCGCTGGAGAATTACCCGGTGTCATCGAGGAAGCCTTTAAACAAAAGGGCCCGGCGATCATCGGCGTGCCAATCGATTATTCGGAAAATATGAAATTGTCAAAGCGGCTTGGTCAAATCGAGTTCCCAATTTGACCAGAGGGTAACGCACTTAAACTCTTCGGCAATATGGATACGGATACAACGGTGCCCCGATGGGGAAATGGCGCATTAAAGGGTTGTTTTGCTTTGATAAATCACGCATCATGCGCAACTGATTAGTGGTGCACTTCACGGGGGGGGGAGGCCAATGCGGCTATTTTCGATATGCTTGATTGCAGCGTTCGCGATCACGACAGTGTCTGTATTAGGTTCTGCCCAGAGATCGAACGCTGAAGTCTTTAATCAAGGTCCAAAGGTCTGCTCTGAATGCCATCGTAGCGAAGCCGAGGTTTGGAAGGGCACCAAGCACTTTGCATCTTTCAAGAAGATTCACAAAAGTAAGAAGGCTAAGGCAATCGCCAAGGCCACTGGTGAGAAGAGCATGAAGCGCAACGAAACCTGCGTTCAGTGCCACTATACCGTGACCCAGAAAAAGGCAGGCGGCAAAGCAAAGCCAGCTGCGGGACCATCCTGCGAAAGCTGCCATGGTGCTTCATCCGAATGGTTCGCGATCCACAACAATTATGGTGGCTCAAGCGTCAAACGGGACGAGGAAACACCGGAGCACAAGGCAGAACGAATCGCCAAGGCATCCGCAGTCGGTATGCGCTGGCCGTCTGACAAATTTGGTGTCGCAGAGAACTGCATGGAGTGTCATGGCCTAGCTAACCCCAACGTAGCACCAGACAAACTCGCCATCATGCTTGATAATGACCACCCCACGGTCGCGGATTGGGAATTGGTGCGTTACAGCCAAGGCAGCGTGCGGCATCGCTTTTATCCGCCCGACATGACAGTGAACGCGGAGTTGTCGGCGCCAGAGGCGGCGGAAATGTACGTTATCGGCCAAGCAGCGAAGCTAGTTTCGGCGGTCACTGCTGCGGGCAACTCCGACCACGCTAAATACAAAGAATTCCAGGAAGCACGTGCAGAGTCAGCGCGGCAGGCGCTTAGCAAGGTAAGTGCGGCTGCTGCATTTTTGGCCAATCCTACTGCGGAAGAAGCACGTGCGATGGTTTCCACAATCCAGGGTAAGGACCTGTCGGGCGAGGTTGGCAGCCTGCTTCCCGCCAAGGAGAGTTACAAATAGTCTTGGTCGGAAATTACCACACTAAACATGTTTGAGCTTATGTTGCGGCGCAAATAACTGCCCTGCGCTTGGTGCATGAATTGGCAGAAGGTGATATACGATTCGTCGGGAGGACCAATGGCTAGTCTTCCCGCGTGAATGTTTAGTTCGGCGAGGACAGAGATTTGGCCAGCGTTTCTATGATCACCCGGCCGCAACGGTGGGATGCCCCGTTCGGACCGGAAATGACCGACGCGGATATTCATCGCCTTACGGCGCTGCCGGAATTCGCTTCGATTGACGCCGACAGTTTCCCTAAACATACGCCGCTTGACGGAATCCTGCGCAACGATACGCGCATTGTGCGCTACTCGCCCGGCGATATCGTCGTCCGCGAAGGTGATTATGGCAATTCGGCTTTTCTCGTCGTCTCTGGTAATTTGCGTGTCGTTATCGCACCAGCGCTGCCTCGCAACCTGATCGGCCGCCAGCTCAGCGAACGCAAAAATATCTTCCAGGCGCTTGCCCAGCTCTGGACTAACCGCACGGTACCTGAAGTACGAGACACCTCGCGGTATGGAAATCAGTCTGTGCGTAGCAACAACCAGTCGGAGGCTGATGCACGCGTATTCCTGCAGGATATTCCCGCCGTGTTGGACGAACATCAAACCGCACAACTTGGCCCGAGCACACTGTTTGGTGAGTTGGCAGCGCTCGGCCGCGTGCCGCGCACAGCGACTATCTTCGCGGAGGAAGAAGCCGAGCTTCTCGAAATTCGTTGGCAGGGTCTGCGGGAACTACGCAAATACGATCCTACCTGGCGCAAGACCATCGATGACCGCTACCGCGAAAACGCACTCAAGGTACACCTCAAAAGCTCCTCATATTTCTCAGGCCTTAGCGAGGAAGAGCTCAACGAGGTCGCCGACGCCACGCTGTTCGAGAGCCATGGCAGCTTCGAATGGCATGTCTCCTATAAGCGAATGCGTGACCAAGGCAAGGCAGATAAAGAGCCTATCATCGCGCGCGAGGGCGAATATCCTGACGGATTGTTGATGATCCGGGCCGGCTTCGCTCGGGTTTCGATTAAGATGGGCAACGGTGAGCGCACCCTCACCTATCTAGGTGCAGGTGACACCTTCGGCTATGACGAGCTCTGGGCAGGACATCAAGGCAACGATATCTCATTGCAAACCTCATTGAAAGCGGTCGGTTATGTCGATCTTTTGCGCGTACCCGCGCCAATTTTGGGAAAATATGTCTTCAACAAGGCCGGCCACCACGTCACAAGTCCGCTACATCAACTGGCGAGCCACGCAGTGGCCCAGGACGCTCCGCTAGAGTGGGCGGTAGAACAGCGCTTCGTCAACGGCACCCAGGCGATGCTGATTGACCTGAACCGCTGCGTGCGCTGCGACGACTGCGTGCGTGCCTGCGCCTCGACCCATGGCGGTAATCCACGATTCATCCGGCACGGCCGCACTTTCGACCATTGGATGGTGGCCAATGCTTGCATGCACTGTGCTGATCCCGTGTGCATGATTGGCTGCCCCACCGGCGCTGTGCATCGATCGCTCGAGACCGGCGCAGTAGTAATCAACGACGATACCTGTATCGGCTGTGGTACGTGCGCTAATTCCTGCCCTTACAACAACATCCGACTCGTCGAAATTAACGATGTCGCAGGCAAGATGGTGCGCGATCCGGACAGTCAGAAGCCGATAATGAAAGCGACGAAATGCGATCTGTGTGAGACCAATCCGGGCGGACCGTCCTGCGTGCGCGCCTGCCCACACGATGCACTCCAGCGTGTCACTTTCCAGGATGACGAGACCTTCGGAGCAACATCATGAACGCGATTGCCACGCGCTATACCCTATTGTGGGTAGGAGCAGTTGCTGGCCTCGTCATTCTCGGCGTCTACACCCACCTAGCCAACCTTCAATTAGAGCGATCGGAATTTATTACCGGCTACTCGCTCTTCGCGCTTATGATCGCCCTTGCGCTCTTCAACGCGCGCAAGAAGCTCGCCATGGTGCCGCTCATTCGTTCAGCCTATTGGCTGGCGATTCATGTTGTCGGCGGCGCTGCGTCAGTTGTCCTCTTTTTCATCCATACTGGCTCCATCTGGCCTAGCGGGGGCTATGAACAAGCACTCGCACTGTTATTTTATCTCGTCTCCGTCTCGGGCATCATTGGTTATGCTATGCAGCGCATCAATCCGCGGCGTCTGGTTCAGACAGATTTAGAGATCATCTATGAGCGCATCCCCGCCGAGCTCTCCGAGATCCGAGAAAAGGCAGAGGCGGTAATTCTTGCGTGCACACAGGAGACCGGCAGCGACACCCTGGCGCGGCACTATATGGAAACGCTTAGCTGGTACTTCCGCAGGCCGCGCTTCATTTATAACAACGCGTTCGGAGGTAAGGCTGCAGAACATTGGCTACGTCTCCAATACCGCACAGTAAGCCGTTATCTGAACGATAACGAACGTGAATATCTCGATCACATCAATGATCTCGCCGAAATGAAGGCCAAGATCGACATACATTACGCCTGTCAAGGAATGATGAAAGGCTGGCTGCTTGTCCATCTACCGCTGGCTGCAGCTGTGCTTGGACTAATGTTCTGGCATGTCATCGTGGTGAATGTTTACGCGCTATGATGGATCCAGAAAAATTTAAACACGATAGTAGCCGTTACGAGCGGCCAACGAACAGGTTTCGTTGCGGGCGCGGCGCTGAGTGGGGAAAGCCTTGCGAGTTCGGCCCTGAAACCACGGGACGTTGCGGAGGCATGAACGAGTGTCGCCCGGCCAAAGTCGGTGACCGCTGGGAATGCCGCCGCTCCGCTATCGCCGGCGGTCCATGCGAAAACGGTCCAGATGCAGACGGCTCCTGCTGCAATAAGCATCCGCCCTGCCAGCCGCGGCGGACCATTCGCAGCATCCGCGGCCTACTGGCGATCAGTGCTTTCGCCATTGTGGTCGGAGTTATCGCTTTGATGCTGACACTGGACAGTGGCGACGCAGCGCGCGACTCGATCATCCAGCCTGGCAGCCTGACAGGCGGTCATGATAACTTCACATCTGCTGAGGGTTGCATCTCGTGTCATTCAGCACATAACGAAGACGCTGGCGACTGGTTTCTCGCTGCGTTCACGGAAGAAGATATGACGGATCAATGCGTCGATTGTCATACCTTCGGCGGCGATCCGCGACACGCTCACAATGCGAATTTCGCCTCCGAGGGGCCGACCACCCAATGCGTAATGTGTCACACGGAGCACAAGGGTGAAGACGCTGACATCAAGTCCATGTCAGACGCTCAATGCAATGCCTGTCATGAGAACTCTATCGATAGTTTCTCCTCCAATCATCCGGCATTTGGCGCCAATTTCCCACATGACCGACGCACTTCAGTGCAATTCAATCATACCTCCCATCTTTCCAAATATTTCGTTGATAAGCGTTACCAAGAGAAGGCACCGGAAAACTGCACATCCTGCCATTCGGTTGATACCGCGGCGAAAGCCGTCGCGCCAGCGAGCTTCGAAGAAACCTGCGCCACCTGTCACAACCCAGCGATCCGTGAGCGCGAACTGTTGGTCCTGCGCCTGCCCGAGTTTGAGGAAGATCTGATCGATCGCGAAGCGGTAAGCGAAGCCTGCGGGCCGACCATGGAAAGATGGGAGCTGTTGCAGGAACAGATTACCGAAATCACAGATGCCATCGAAGCCGGCGATGAGGTTGAAAACTTTGAGGTCGAAGAAGAAGAATATGAGGCCGTCTCGCTGGAGGAAGCCGATCCGATCAGCGCCTATCTTCTCGGCGCAGTGGCTGACGACATGGAGAGTTACACCGAACCAATGCAGGAATTCATTATGCGCCTGGTCGAGGAGGGGTCTGCACCGCTCGCCGAGCTCGTCGACGAAAAAGCCAACCAAGAAGTTTCAGCGGCAATGCTCTCAGGACTAAACTCAGAGCTGGTAAAACGCGTTGCCTGTGCCTGGGCGGCTAATCTCGAATATGAAGCACCGACAGAAAACGAGCTGGGCGGCTGGCACGGTGAGGCTTTGGAGCTGCGCTACGCGCCGACGGGCCATGACGACAATGTCGTCAAAGCCTGGATGGCCTTTGCCTTGGCGAGTGCCGCCGAAGAGGATGCAGGCGACGCTGATGTTGTCGAAGCGATGCAAAATGTTATTCTTGACCGTAGAGAAGGCGCCGGTGCCTGTACCAAGTGCCATGCAATCTCCGAGGATGAGGTGGGCGCCCGCACAGTAGAGTGGCGTTACCAGCCGAGCGATGCGAGACCGTTCACGACTTATTCTCATGGTGCCCATATTACGTTGCTTAATCCCGAGGGTGTAAATTTGATGGACCCGGAGGATGGCTGTAATACATGCCATAAGATTAATGAAGAAGCCGCCTATCAGGAAGCTTTCGATCAAGGTGACCCACATACCTTTGAAAGCAATTTTTATGCGATACAAAAGAAAACATGTGCTCAATGTCATAGTGAAGGGCAGGTGCAACAAGATTGCCAGCTCTGTCACGTATATCACGCCGACCCTGGATTCGACTTACGGATGGTAGAAAATGAAGACGCAGAATCAGTGGATTAACGATAAATGGCGCTCCGCTGCCTTTCTCCTAGCAGCAGTGGGGATTTTAATCACATTGGCTTGGCAATCCCCGGCAATAGCTGATGGGCATGAAGATGCCGATAGCATGCATAGCGCGATTCTCAACGAAGACCTCTTCCCCAGCGCGTCGAAATGCAAATCCTGCCATGAGGATATTTATCGCGAATGGGCGAGCTCCAATCATGCCTATGCTGCGATCTCACCGATGTTCCACAAATTTGAGAACGCTATTAATTCCCTGGCACCTACCATTAACGCATTTTGCGTGCGTTGCCATATCAGCACCGGTACCTCGATGGGCGAGCCACGCGAAATGCCGATTTGGGATCGTAGCCAAGTATCCCGCGAAGGCGTGACCTGTATTTCGTGTCACCGAGTCAACGAGGCCTTTGGGCGCGCCAATGGCGAGCGGCGTATCGTTGAAGGTGCAATTTTTCAACCGGTGTATGGCAATCTAGGTGGTGACGGCGTTGCCGAAGTAGTGGCGGATGCCAGCTCGTGGAAAGTTGCAACCAACGAGGATGAACGCGGCAATCAAATTCACACCGAGGGAGTCAAATTCGATCAACTCTCTGATTCAGAATTTTGTACGTCCTGTCATCAAGTCGCAGTCAATCTCGGTATCAAGCTTGAAGTGGTATGGGAACAATATCGAGATTCGCCAGCCCATAAGGAAGGCGTGACCTGTCAACAATGTCATATGAGCTACACTCCCGGCATTCCTGGTAACTACAAAATAGGTCCTGCAGCCGTAGTCGACGGACGTCCAGTCAATCCCAACCGAGAACGGCACGACCACTCGTTTGCCGGTCCAGGCTATCCAATCGCTCACCCGGGCATTTTCCCGCACAATCCGGACGCCGAGAACTGGACAGTACGCGAGTGGCTTGAGTTTAACTGGCGCGAACCGTGGGGTGACCCGGACTGGGAAGACGCGTACGAAGAAGCGGTCGATGAGGGAGACCGTGAAGAGATCGAATTTCCCGAAGTCTGGGAGGACCGCTTTGACCGTGAAGAAGCTCGCCTTGTTGTGGAATACAATCTTGAGCTAATTGAGGAAAAACGAGATCTTCGCAGACAAGTGATGGAAAACGGCTCACACATTGACGGTCCGTTCTTCGATTCATCTCTGGCTCTCGGCAGTGATCTTGATTTCCACTACACCATTACTAACACTAATCCTGGCCATAATCTGCCGTCTGGCTCGCTTGGGGCACAACCCGAACTATGGGTCAACGTCGCACTAATCGATCCAGACGGTAACAATATCTGGGAGTCCGGTTACGTCGATAGCAATGGTGATATGGCAGATAATCACAGTCTCGACGTACTCTCTGGAAAGATTCCCCACGACGAGCAATTGGTGAACTTCCAGACCAAATTCCTAACAACTAATGTCAAGGGTACTGACCGCGAGATGTACCTGCCTGTTAATTTTGATATTGATCAAATCCCCTTCCTGCGCCCAGCCCAGCAGCCGACAACGGTAATCAATCACCCACCATTTGTACGTATGGAGGGTCGCTCAATTCCACCGCTTGGCAGCCGCGATGCAATTTATTCCGTACCCGGCAAGCTACTTAGTAAGCCGGGTATTTATAAACTTGCAATCCGCATGCGAAGCCGGGCAGAACCGATATATTTTATGCGCTTCGTCGGTGCGACAACGGAAATGGAACGCACCATGAATGAGTGGATGCTAGATATTGATGCCTACACAGTCGAATTCGAGATAGGGGGGCAATCGTGATGAAATCGACAGAGAATCGATTTGCCTCGTGGTCGTTGCAGAGCTGCGGCCTGGCTCTATTCGCCGGCTTTCTGGTACTGGCAAGTGCTCAGACCGCAACGGCGGATGACATCATCACTGATCCATCAGCGACAAAGGTGGAACACGATGAAAGCGTGTTCCGCTCTGGTCCTACATATGAAGACGCGGGATATGACACTGAGGCGCAGCTCGAAATCTATGGCGGTAAATCCGCCTTCCCAACCCCGCGTCCAATAATTGAGTTAGGCCGTGAGATGTATACATCGGGCCCGCTGAGCGAGGGTGGCACCGGTTTGGGCAAACTAAATCCGACCTATGACCAATTTCTGGTCTATGGCGATTGGCGCGCTGCATTAGCCTACAACGACAATGGCGCCGCGGAGGTCGGCCAAGTGGCAACGCGCCTCAATCTAGATTTCGACTATCGGTTTACTTCGACGGAGCGCGTCCACGCCATTATTGGCCCTCTTGACGGCCAAGGAGAATTCACGCGCTGTGAATTCTTTGGCGATGATGCGCCCAACAATGACCCGAACCGGGAATGCGATTTGCAGGCTGACCTCAATCTCGACGCACTCTTTTTGGAGGGAGATGGCGGCGCCATTTATTCCGGGCTAGCAGGTCAATATTCCTCAATCGACTTTCCATTCTCTATTGGTCTGATGCCGCTTCTATTTCAGAACGGCGTTTGGCTCGACGACGCCTTCACGGGTGCTGCATTCGCTATTCCGGCACTGAACAGCCCACCGTTAGACATTTCTAATATGGATTTCACCTTTTTTGCGGGCTTCGACAAGGTGACAAACCCTGGTATCGTCGATAATGACGGGGTGGTAGCTGATCACAACGTAAATATTTATGGCGCTGCGACCTACATCGAGACAAGAGAGTCCTATACAGAAGCAGGCTTCGCCCACCTCGATGGCGAGTCTGGCTTAGATGATCAGAGTTTTTCGAGCCTCACGTTTGCCTTCACTAAACGATATCTGCCTCGAATATCAAACAGTTCTCGTGTGATTTGGTCCTTCGGCCAAGACCCAGACAATAATAATCAGCAAACTGCAGACGGTGTAATCTTTCTGATCGAAAACTCGCTGATCACTAGCAAGCCGTCAACTCAGGTTCCCTACCTCAATTTATTTGCCGGCTTGGACCGACCGCAATCAGCGGCGCGCGCTGGTGGCGCTGGAGGCATTCTTAAAAATACCGGGATCAATTTTGAGACAGACGGCCTTACCGGCTTTCCTAAACTTGACGATACCGGTCAGAACACCTTTGGTGGGGCGCTTGGCATGGAGTATCTATTCGCTCTCAACCGTCAGCTCGTCGTCGAAGCGGCGGCGCTGCAGGTCATTGACGGCGAGAACGAGAATGGACGTGCGGCACGTGGCGACGAATATGCCCTTGGTCTGCGCTACCAGTTCCCACTCAGTGAGGCATGGATTTTCCGGTCGGACGCTATGCATGGCTGGCGCATGGAAGATGAAAATTTGGCGGGATTGCGCTTCGAAATCAGGCGCAAGTTTTAGCCGCTTTTATCAGGGGGAGGCCCGACATGAGTATTGCCATTAGTGTCATTGCCATCATCCTGTTGGCGGCGTTGGCATTCTATCTGATCCTGGCCACTGCCGGAAATTTGCGGCGCATGGCGTTTGCCGGCGACAGCGCTGAATTTCAAGAGGCGAGGCTACAGGCCGAGATTGACCGCATCATGGACCAGCGGCGATTCGAGCGGGAATCGAACGAACTGTCTTGGAATGGATTTCGCAAGTTCGCCGTCCAGCGCAAAGTGCCGGAAGGCGGAGGCATTTGCTCTTTCTATTTCTCACCGCATGACGGCAAGGACCTGCCACCATTCAAGCCAGGGCAATACCTTACTTTCGGGCTTGATATTCCAGGCGAAAAAAAGCAGGTAATACGCTGCTACTCACTCTCTGACAGCCCGAACCATCCCGACTATTACCGATGCTCTATCAAGGCCGTGCCACCGCCACGGAACATGCCAGACGTACCACCAGGTCTGTCGTCCAATCATTTTCATAACAATGTCAATGAGGGCGACATCATTGACATCAAAGCGCCCGGCGGCCATTTTTTTATGGATACTACCAAGCAGACGCCTGTGGTTTTGATAGGTGGCGGCATTGGTCTAACCCCGGTCCTGAGTATGCTCAACCAAATCGTTGAGAGCGGCTCAAAGCGAGAAACATGGTTTTTCTACGGCGTTCGTGACAGCAACGAACACGTTATGAAGGAGCATCTCGAGCAAATCGCACGTGAGAACGAAAATGTTCGCCTGTGCATTTGTTATTCCCGCCCTAAGGACACAGATGTTGAAGGCAAGGACTACCAATATGCTGAGCGGGTAAGCGTCGACTTGTTCAAGCGTATTTTGCCGTCCAACAATTATGATTTTTACATGTGTGGTCCACCACCAATGATGAACACGGTGGTGCCTGACCTTGAAGCCTGGGGCGTTCCTGAAAAGCATGTGCACTTCGAGGCGTTTGGCCCAGCAACAGTCAAAAAGACTAAAACTAAAGAAAATAAGGAAGCGACTGAGGCCTCTTCTGCCAGTGCCGGCGTGCAAATCACTTTCGCTAAATCTGGCAAAACTCTGGATTGGGATCCAGACATTGGCTCAATCCTAGATTTTGCCGAAGAAAATGACATTGACATTGATTT
>PBDG01000041.1 GCA_002717225.1 Rhodospirillaceae bacterium
TATCTATGGAACGCCATGTGGGACGGCTGGTGCCTAGCGCGCTGGGCGCCCGACGGAACGCTCGATCGCACCATTGATCTGCCAGTTCAGCGCCCGACCTGTCCAATGTTCGGCGGCTCGGATCTAACTACCATATACCTCACCTGCGCCAGCATATTCTTGAGCGAAAAAGAGCTCACCAAGCAACCGCAGGCAGGCGGAGTGTTCGCCATAAACGGCACCGGCGCGACCGGCCTACCCGAGCCGCGCTTTGATGGCTGAGCAGAGAATATTAATTTCATGAATGGCGGTGAAGCGCTGGTTGCGGCGCTTTTAGAGCATCGTGTCAAAGCGGGATTCTGCGTTCCTGGCGAGAGCTATCTCACCGTGCTCGAAGCCTTACGCCAATCACGAGACCGCATCCACTTGGTGCTTAACCGCCATGAATCAGGTGCGACTTTTGCAGCCGAAGCCTATGCCAAGGCAACAGCAACTCCTGGCGTTGCCTTCGTTACGCGTGGCCCCGGCGCTACCAACGCCTCGATAGGCCTCCATACGGCTAAACAGGATTCGACACCACTTGTGCTCTTTATTGGCCACGTACCGGTAAGCGAGATGGGGCGCGAGGCATTTCAGGAAATCGACTATCCCACTGCCTTCGGACCACTGACGAAGAGCGTAATCGAGGTATTACGTCCGGAGGATTGTGCGATGGCAGCGAAAGAGGCACTCGAGATTGCGATGGACGGGCGGCCTGGACCTGTCGCAGTGGTGCTGCCAGAAGACGTCACGGAAAACGAGGCAGGTACATTACAAATTTCACCTGCCAGACCACGCGCGGACATCATGCCAGACCCAACGGCAATCGCCGAAGCGGTGAGGTTGATCATCACTGCACGCCATCCGGTGATCATCGGAGGCGAGCAGATTAATTTTGAGAACGCACATGGCGCGCTCGCTCGCTTCGCAGAAACCTCAGGTGCCGGAGTCGTTAGCGCTTTTCGTCGCCAGGACGTCATCCCACATACACATGCCGCCAATCTCGGTCATTTTGGACTTCGTCTTGCGCCCTATCAAAAAAAACTCTGGAACGAGACCGATCTCGTAATTATAGCGGGCGCCAGACCTGACGGCGCGACCCTACAAGGCCATACGCTGTTACGTGAAGATCAGACCGTTATCCATATCTACCCAGATGCGGCGGCTTTCAAACAAACTGTGCCAAAAGTTGAGCTAAAGGCAGATGTTAAACTTACACTCAATGCTCTAACTGAACGTATGGAAGTCGCACCGTCAGATGAACGTCTAGCCTGGCGCATAGCGCGGCATGAGGAGCATCTCTCCCACGCAATACCAGGTCGAGACACAGTCGCAACCTGTCTGGGCGACGTAGACACTGCGGAAATTATTCATCATCTTAACCACCACCTTGATCCAGATGCTTGTCTGGTCAATGATTCAGGTGCTTTCGCCGGTTGGCTACACCGCCATTTTACCTTTCGCACGCCTCGCAGCCAATTCGCCGCTTGTCTCGGCGCAATGGGCTATGGCGTGCCCGGTGCCATCGGAGTCCAACTCGCACGCCCCCAATCGCAAACTATCGCTTTGATCGGCGATGGTGGCTTTCTAATGACCGGGCAAGAAATGGTAACTGGTGTACAGCAGTGTCTTCCCTTTACCGTTCTGCTGTTTGATAATGGCATGTATGGCTCGATCGCCACGCATCAATATCGACGGGGTGGAATGGATGCACTGTATGGCACGGTTATGAACAGCCCTGATTTCGCCGCTTTGGCAACGGCGTATGGCGCCGCTGCCTGGAGCGTGGACCGAACGGAGCAATTTCCCGAAGCGCTCAAAGCGGCGCTCGCAATACGTGACCGACCCTCTCTCCTCCATATAAAAACAGATATGCGAAACCTCAACGCGGACGGTCCACAAATGGCGGTCTGATCGTTGTTTTACCTCTATGAGGTAGCTGCAAATCCTTTGAAAAATATAGGCTTGGCAAAATAACTGGCCCTGTTGGGAAGAATGTTTCTACGAGTTTAGAATTTACGTGCGCCCCCTAAACCTGCCACTGTGATATCGATGACGGGAGCACAGGTTGGCCTGATCACTATGCGAGCGATCGCACGTTTCTTACTGATCTAAAATATCACAACGCTAAACTTTTGCTTGCCGGGTAGGACTCCTTCCAACATCCCAAGTCGTACCATCGACGTCACCCGTCATCTGCAACGATGGTTACGTTAAACTCTGCCGCTGCATCCTCTAACCAGATCCAGAGATAAGCTGCGAAACTCCAACTGACATGAATATCATACGCCGGCTCATCGCTAGTTTGGTGTAACAAAACACCAGTCCGAGCGAGTCGAGTTTGCGCGCAACAGCCAGTCTGAAAAGCGCGTGGATGGAGATCAAGACCACAGCCCTTCTCTAACACATCCCTCGCATTGGGGCCGGAAAGCAGAAAAACGGTGCGTGCATCGCTAACGTCGGTAATCGCTAAATGATGTGCCTCCGCTGCCTCGGAAAGCGCTTTGAAAAGTGCCTGCTCTTGACTGCTAGGTGCCGTAATAAGCCATTCGTCCGGCCCGAGCCAGAGCGCGCTCCGCACGGCTTTGCCATTGGTTGTATTGGATTCCAAGGGTAGGGCAAAGCCAAGTACTTTTTCGAAAACGCGCATTAGCTTCCTGTTTGACGGGTCAGCACGTAGATTGATCTTAGCAATGAAAATTTTCTCCGCCAGACGCACTGTTGCATCATGCGCCGGCGAAGTTTTGCGGTCACCGAGGTGAAGGGTCGCCAGAGGGGTCTGGCGGAGAGAAGGATCAGACATTCAGACGCTCTCCCGAAGGGTCGTAAAAGACCGGGCTGACGATTTCTGCCTTTACCACGCGCCCCTCCAAGGTGAGTGGAATGGCTACAGTTTCGCCCATGCGCTCGTGTCCACGCTCAATCAGCGCCAGGGCAATCGACTTGCCCAAGGCAGCGCTGTCATAGGCTGACGTTACATGGCCGATCATCTTCATCGGGGGACGACGGCGGAGTTCACTAACTATTTGAGCCCCTTCGGGTACCCGCGCCTCAAGCTTCAAGCCAACAAATTGCTTTCGATCAGGGCGAATGGAATCGGACCGTGCAAGCGATCGGCGGCCAAGGAAATCCTTCTTGCTGCTGACGAGCCAGTCCATACCGAGATCGCCCGGTGTCACACTACCGTCCGTGTCATGGCCGACCGCTATATAACCCTTCTCGGCCCGCAGCACATGAAGTGCCTCAATCCCGATCGGAGTCAAATCGTACTTCTCGCCGACACGCTGGAATGCCTGCCACAAAGCAAGGCCGTAACTGTTAGCAACGCTGACCTCAAAGCCGAGTTCACCAGTGAAACTTACACGGAAGATGCGCGCATTGATGCCAGCTACCTTACCCTCGCGAACCGCCATGTGGGGAAAGGATTCGGGCGCGAGATCAACGCCTTCGGCAAGATCACTGAGGACCCGCCGAGCGTTCGGTCCGGAAATAGAGAGCGTCGCCCATTGCTCGGTCACGGAAGTTAGATAGACCTTGAGGTCTGACCATTCGCATTGCAGCCAATCCTCCATCCAGGCCATCACCCGCGCTGCGCCGCCGGTGGTGGTAGTCATGAAGTAATGTGTCTCACCCAAGCGCGACGTGACGCCATCATCCATCACCATGCCGTCCTCGCCCAGCATCAGTCCGTAGCGGCAACGCCCAATGGCCAGCTTGCTCCATCCGTTGGTATAGATGCGGTTGAGATATTTCGCTGAATCTGGGCCATGAATTTCGATTTTACCGAGAGTGGAAGCATCTAGAATTGCGACGCCGGTGCGCGCGGCTATGCATTCCCGCTTCACTGCCGCGTTCATATCCTCCCCTGGGCGGGGATAATACCAGGGGCGTTTCCACTGGCTGACATCATCGAACACGGCACCCGAGCGCTCGTGCCAGCCATGGATAGCTGTCATCCGAATCGGATCAGCGAGCGCGCCAACATCGCGACCAGCCATGGCGCCATAAGGCACCGGCGTATAGGGTGCGCGGTACGTGGTGGTGCCGACTTCTGGTATGCTTCTGCCAAGAGTATCGGCAACTATGGCGAGCGCATGCATATTGCCGGTCCGTCCCTGATCCGGGCCCATGCCCGCTGTGGTGTAACGCTTAACAAGCTCAATCGAACGATAGCCCTCGCGCGTCGCCAGTTCGAGATCAGAGGCGGTAACATCATTATGGAGATCGACGAAACGCATCTCTCCTTTGGATACCGGTGGCAGATGCCATACGGGTGTGATCGGGCCTTCTTCTGCCGGGATTACAGGCAGCAGCGACGGCGCTCCAGGATCCTCGAGACCGGTCTTGGCGGCAGCTTCGCGCCCCGCCGCCGCTCCACCGGCGAGGCAGCCCTGCAGAGAAAAAACGCCATTCGCCGCCCCCGCCACGATAACCGCTTCATTGGTTTCACCTGGAACGAAGCAGGCTTTAAGCTCGTCAAAATTAAGCTTGCCGCCCGGTTGGGAGAAAAGATGAACCGTCGGGTTCCAGCCGCCGGAGAGGCAGAGAAGATCACAGCGCAGACGTTGAAGACCGTCAGAGAAACCGTCTCCCTTTTCGTTAAGTGCGAGCACCTCGATGCCGCGCAGCCGCTTGACCCCGACCGTGCCGACCAACGCATGGTATGCCAGCACCTTAATACCCCGTTGGCGTATAGCCTCGACCCCCTCACCGGTTGGGTTAGGACGAACATCGATCACGGCCTCAACTCGGACACCGGCCTCGGCAAGATCGTGAGCGGCGTGGTAAGCACTATCATTGTTGGTATAGAGCACCGCCCGATTGCCTGGTCTGACGCCATAGCGATTAACATAAGTGCGTGCTGCATTGGCCAGCATAATTCCTGGACGGTCATTGTCCGCAAATACCATGGGCCGCTCGATCGCGCCTGTGGCAAGAACCACCTGATGGGCCCGAATTTTCCACAAACGCTGCCGCAAGGTGCCGGCGGGTGCGCCCAAATGATCGCTCAAGCGCTCGACCATAAGAATATAATTGTGATGATAATAACCAAACGCCGTAGTGCGGGTGAGTATGTGCACCTCCGGCATCTCGTCCAATTCGGTGCGCGCGGCTAACGCCCAATCTACGCCAGATCTAGATTCAATATGCTCACCATTGCCGAGGAGCGCGCCGCCCAGTTCCGCCTGCTCGTCGACGAGAATAACCCGCGCGCCAGCTCGGCCCGCCTCAAGCGCCGCCGAAATTCCCGCTGGGCCACCGCCCACCACCAATACTTCGCAATGCTGATTACGCTTGTCGTAGATATTTTGATCAGGAAGCTCGGGGGCGGTGCCGAGACCAGCGCCTCTGCGAATTACCTTTTCATACTGGTGCCAAAATTTCTTTGGCCACATGAAAGTCTTGTAATAAAACCCTGCTGGCAGCATGGAGGAAAAACGGTCGTTGATTGCCCAAATATCGAAATCGACACTCGGCCAACAATTGACGCTGGCGGCTTCGAGGCCGTCGAATAGCTCGACCTGAGTTGCTCGCAGATTAGCTTCGCTGGCAGCACCAGAGCCCAATTGGACCAAGGCATTAGGCTCTTCCATACCAGCGGAAAAAATACCGCGCGGACGGTGATATTTAAAACTTCGTCCGACCAGCCTGACGCCATTGGCGAGTAAGGCCGACGCCAGGGTATCGCCATCGAAACCTTCATAACTCTTGCCGTTGAAAGAAAAGCGAAGGGTCTTGCCGCGGTCGATCCGAGCGCCAACATCGAGGCGATAGCGTTGCCTTTTCACGTGCCCTCTTCCCCGCCACGCGGCTCACCCATCTTGTAGACGCGCTGGATCTCATGGGTCACGGTGTGACGTTCAACATTGAACCAGCGCCGACAGCCGTAACTGTGACACCAGCGCTCGGCAAGCGGGCCCTTCGGGTTATTGCGCATGAAGAGATAATCAGCCCACTCCGCGTCGCTCAGCTTATCGGGCTGTTTAGGCCGCTCGATATGAGCCTCACCACCATAGGAGAACTCGATCTCCTCTCGCGGTCCGCAATAGGGACAGTCAATTAAAAGCATCGTTCCTTCCTAGTGCGCCACGCCGGATGCGCCGTGCTCGTCGATCAGCGCACCTGTAGTGAAGCGGTCGAGAGCAAAGGGTACGGCAAATTCATGGGGCTCGCCCTGCGCCAAGGTATGGGCAAATACGAAACCGGAACCGGGGATCGCCTTGAAACCGCCGGTACCCCAGCCGCAATTGAAGAATAAGCCCGAGATAGGCGTCTTACCGATAATGGGGCTCGCATCCGGACAGGTGTCGACGATACCAGCCCATTGGCGCATCATCTTAACCCGGCTGAAGATCGGAATGAGCTCGCAGGTGGCGGCCAAT
Organism: Rhodospirillaceae bacterium; assembly: GCA_002717225.1. Taxonomy (GTDB): domain Bacteria; phylum Pseudomonadota; class Alphaproteobacteria; order UBA828; family UBA828; genus PTKB01. The sequence continues at coordinate 6,402 of PBDG01000041.1, forward strand.
ATGTCTTCCAGGATCATCGGACTCCCGCGCTGGGCATAGGAATTATAGGAATCAATACCGGCGCCCATCACGAGTTCACCGCGATCGGACTGGCTGAGATAGACATGTACCGTCGACGACATGAGAACAGTGTTAAAAATAGGTTTGAGCGGTTCGGAGACCAGCGCCTGCAAGGGGTGGCTTTGAATTGGCAGGCGGAAGCCGGCCATCTCGGCAAAGACGCTTGAATGGCCCGCAACGGCAACACCAACCTTAGGCGCGGCGATGAAGCCACGTGTCGTCTCAACGCCTTTAATTAGTCCACCCTGAATGCGCAAACCGGTGACTTCGGTGTGCTGCAAGATATCGACGCCGCGGTCATCCGCGGAACGCGCGAGACCCCAAGCGATGGCGTCATGACGGGCGATGCCACCACGGCGTTGGATCGAAGCGCCAAGAACCGGATAGCGCGACGTAGGGGAAAGATTGAGAATCGGCACCAACTCCTTGAGCTTGGCGAGGCTCAGCATTTCGGAATCAATACCATTCAAGCGGATCGCATTGACCCGGCGCTGAACCTCACGCAGATCATGCTGATTATGCGCTAGGCTGATCAGCCCGCGTTGGCTTAGCATGATGTTAAAGTTGAGGTCCTGGCTGAGACCCTCGTAGAGTTTTAATGAAAGCTCATAAATCGCCGCGCTTTCGTCCCATAGATAGTTTGAACGGATGACCGTGGTGTTGCGCCCGGTATTTCCGAGGCCGATTGGCCCCTTCTCGATCACCGCGACATTCGTGATGCCGTGCTCCTTGGCAAGATAATGGGCAGTCGCCAGACCGTGGCCACCTCCGCCAACAATAATGACGTCATAAGACTGCTTCGGCTCTGGGCTACGCCAAGCCTCGGCCCAATTTTTGTGGTAGCCGCGCGCATTGCGCGCCAAGCTGAAAATCGAGTAGCGCTTATTTTTGTTCATCGCCTCGCCGTGGACACACTGCCATCTTCCAAAACCGGCACCGCGTTATCATACCCAAAACATCGCACCCGCATAGTGTTCGCGGGCAGAAGCTGGGCAAAGATTTTCCTAATCGTTGGCGAAGGCTTCAATGCCGTCAAGATAGGCAAGCACATTATCCAGAGGCTCAACGTCGCCAAACTTAGCGTCGATGTCAAAGAGGTTCCACTCAACCACGCCAGGCACTCGGTCGCCTACCCCCTCGCGCACAACAATGGGTCGGAATCCGTCGGCAATGGCGTCCTCGGTTGAATGGCGCACACAGCCGGCCATGGTAACGCCGGTGATGATAACTGTATCAACGCGTTGGGCGCGTAAATAACCGGCAAGATAGGTGCCATGAAAGGCGCTAGCACGCTTCTTGACAATTACCTTCTCGCCGTCTTGCGGCGCGATACGGTCGTCGATTGCCGCCTCCTCGCTGCCCTCGAGCAGAGTTTCGACAGGAATCTTATGATGCCATAGGCCCGTGTCGGTGTGCTCTCCCTTTGGGTCCTGATAAGCTGTGGAGGTGTAGACGATAGGAATACGCTTGGCTCGGGCAGCCTTAAGAAGAGCCTGATTAGTCGGTATAATTGTATCCATATCATCACAAGTGAAAGCATAGCCCGGCCTAGTCCATGCGTTAGCCAGATCAATGATAAGAAGCGCCGGGCGATTGCCATAACCGATGCGGCGCTGAAATCCTCGTGTCTGATAAATATCAGAATCAGCCGCGAAGATGGTCTCCAGGGCCTGTTTTACTTCCGGGCTCGTGACCGCCATAATTGTCTCCCAGTTGAAAATCTATTGTGATTGCACGGAAGCTAGCGCGGCTTTCACGACACGTCCAATATCAATTTATTTTGTTTGGTAGTGCTCTCACAGAGGCTAGCGATCACAGACTTCTGTCTGTCCGACTGCAAATAGTATATTTTTCTTCGTGGTAGAGAGAGGTCACGGTCTCTGACGCAGTTTGGTTGCTGGGAATGTAAACTTGATACTGGCGTCTAAAACGACCCAAAACTTGTGAAGATAATTCTTTGTCTCTTTTTTGAACGGTAATTTGGCGGTTAAGATGGGGAACGACTTCATTCTCTCGAGAAAGAGGTTGTCATGTGCAAAAGCCCTGATCGGCGCAAATTTTTAATTGGCCTGCTAGGCTTTTCCCTGCTGGTCACAACTTCCGTCGTTTCGAGCGTGGCAGTAACTCGAGGAGACGACGAAGAAGAGCGGCGCAAAAACGCCGAAGAACGCGAGCGCGAACGCCGTAAAGATGAAGAACAAGATGCGCAAGAACGGCGTAAAGACGCCGAAGAACGCGAGCGCGAACGCCGTAAAGATGAAGAACAAGATGCGCAAGAACGGCTTAGGGACGCGGAAGAGCAGCAGCGCGAACGTTTAAGCGACGATGAAGAGAAAGCACGAGAGCGGCGCACAATCGAATCGGATGGAAAGCGGGCGGCCGAGTATCAACTGCGCCAACGCCAAAAGCGAAAAGATATGAACTCGCGGCAACGCTACAAACGCGAAAAGGCGCGTGACAGGTTCATACAGAAATATGAGTTACGCGAACGCCGGCAGAAGCGTAAAATTAATATGCGCGAATGGAGAAAAAATCAAAGCACTCGCAAAATGGCAGAGCGACGAAACCGGAAGTCAGAAGACCGAGCACGGCGCAGAGATGAGAAGAAAGCGCCCAGGAAAGCAAATTAGAAATTGACTTGAACTTAGGGGGTGGAGTCACCACTTGTGCGTTTGGCACGTGCAACAAGTGCCGGGCGAAGGATAATAAGAGCTAATCCCGTCAGCATGAGGGCTCCAGCAAGCCAGACATAGCCACTATGGCGCTCCGCGAAGAATACCATGCCCCAAATAATGCCACCGAAAACGCCAACAACATTGATTGTCGAGAGCAGGAAAGCGCCGGTACGCTTGACGATAAAATAGAATAGCGGCCACATGATCATGTTGATCGCCACGGCACCCGCGAGTGCAAGATCGCCATCAAGATTGGGCCCGGGAAAAACATATATCTGCCCGGTTGCTAACATCAGCGGTAAAAGCATCAATGCGCCTGAGAAGAGAATGCCGACGGCGAGGGCGAGAGAGGGAGCGTCCGGCGGGCGATGAATCTCAACATAGACGTTGAGCCCGGCGAAGCAGACCGGCGCGAGGAGGGCGAGAAGGAACCAGCCCGCCATATCAGCACCGGGTAGGCTGCCAGAAGGCACTACAATAAACAACACGCCTGCAATTCCGAGAACGAGCCCGACGATGCTCATCATGTGAAAGCGCTCGAGTCTGGAAAGCAGAGAGAAGAGATAGGTAAAAGCTGGGGTCAGAATCACAAGCAACACAGCAACGCCAGATGGTAATTTGGGCGCAACGAACGCAAGAAGCGCGAAGGGGAAAGCGAAACCTAGCGCTGCCGCCACGCCATAAGCTTTAAGATGCGCCTTGTTGAGACGCGGCAGCTCGCCACGGATAGCAGCGAAGGGAAAAATGATCACGCCGGCACCAAGAGCATACCAAAATACATAGGCGAAGAACGGCAGGCCGGCCTCCGCGGCGATTTTGTTGACCGGAAAAATGAAGCTAAAATTGATACCACCGAAAAAAATCAGTAGCAAAGACACAGCCAGCCGCCCGCTCCGGCGGGCGAGAATCTCAGTCGAAGTCGCTTGCGTCATGGCGTTCGCGCAGGCGGTATTTCTCATTTCCAATTGTCTTATTGACCCGCCGGCCGCGCGACACAGCGGGGCGTTCCTCTAGGTCCCGCGCCCAGCGCACTATATTCTTGTAGGATTCAACATCTAAGAATTCCGCCGCACTGTAGGAATTATGCAGTACCACATAACCATACCAGGGGTATGTGGCTATATCGGCGATATTGTATTCGTCGCCACAGAGAAAACGTCGTTTAGAGAGATTCTTATCAAGGAGGTCAAGCTGACGCTTTACCTCCATGGCATAGCGGTTGATAGAATATTCAAACTTTTCCGGCGCATAGGCGTAGAAATGCCCGAAGCCACCACCCAGATAGGGCGCGGCGGCCATCTGCCAGAATAACCAGGAGAGACATTCTGCTCGTTCCGACGTATCAACAGGCAGAAACTCACTAAACTTCTCCGCGAGATAAAATAGAATTGCACCGGATTCAAACACACGGGTGTGCGGGTCAGTGCTGCGATCTTGCATTGCGGGGATCTTGGAATTGGGATTGAGCTCGACAAAGCCACTACCGAATTGATGCTGCTGGTCTATCTCAATCAACCAAGCATCGTACTCCGCTCCTTCGTGGCCGAGCGCCAATAGCTCTTCCAACATGATCGTGACTTTTACGCCGTTCGGTGTCGCTAAGGAATAGAGTTGAAGCGGGTGCTTACCAACCGGCAGCTCCTTCTCGTGGGTGGCACCCGCAGTCGGCCGGTTTATCTTACCCCAGGTACCACCAAGTTCGGTGTCCCATTTCCAGACCTTGGGAGGGTTGTATTTGGGATCGTCAGGCATGGCGCAACTTTCCAGTTTATGACTTCAACAATTCGGCATTCACAAAGTTAAAGTCCACGCAACCGCCTTGGATTCTCACTTCGGTTCTTTTGCCGGAATCTAAGGCCGCATTGCAGAGTACTAAATACATCAGCGCAGCATATAGCGTTGCGTCAGCGGGAGCTTGTCAGCCGGTTCACATGTCGCCAATTCGCCATCGACGAAGACCTCGAAATTTTCCGGATTAACCGTGACCTTGGGGCAGGCGTCGTTGTGAAGCATGTGGGTCTTGGAGAGGGAGCGGGTACCCTTGACGGCAGCGATCATCTTGGAAAGGCCGAGCTTATTTGCAATATCGGCATCGACCGCAGCCTGGCTAACGAAGCTCATGCTAAGTGCTTCTTTAGCCTTGCCATAAGCACCCCATTGTGGACGCATTAGGAGCGGTTCACAGGTCATTAGCGAGGCTGCAGAATCGCCCATTGCCGACCAAACGATGAAGCCCCCCTTGATAATAAGTTCCGGTTTGATGCCGAAGAAGGCCGGGCGCCACAAGACTACATCGGCGAGCTTACCATCCTCGAGAGAGCCAATATGCCTATCTATGCCAAAAGTTCTAGCTGCATTGATAGTGTATTTGGCAATGAACCGCTTAATGCGCTCATTATCGCCGCGAACCGTCACTTCTTCCGGCAGCCTACCGCGCTGCTCCCGCATCTTGCTAGCAAGCTGCCAGGTCCGGCAGATTACCTCGTTAATTCGCCCCATTCCCTGGCTATCAGAACCGAGCATGGAAATTGCGCCTATATCGTGCAATACGTCTTCCGCCGCGATGGTCTCAGCTCTCACCCTACTTTCAGCAAAGGACACGTCCTCGGGCACCGCTGGGTTCAGGTGGTGGCACACCATTATCATGTCGAGATGCTCGTCAAATGTATTGCGCGTGTAGGGATTGGTCGGGTTAGTCGAAGACGGCAGACAGTTAGGCTCACCGGTAATGCTGATAATGTCTGGCGCATGGCCACCGCCAGCGCCTTCGGCGTGATACATATGGATGGTGCGACCCTTAATCGCTGCCAGAGTATCCTCCAGGAAGCCTGATTCGTTTAGCGTATCCGTGTGTAGTTGAACCTGAAAGTCCATTTCGTCAGCAACCGAGAGGCAGCAATCAATAGCCGCTGGCATAGCGCCCCAATCCTCGTGAATTTTTAGCCCCATGGCGCCACCAGCGATCTGGTCCGGGATTGAATTGGGCTTTGCTGTGTTGCCTCGTCCGAGAAAGCCGAAATTAATTGGCCATTCCTCTGCCGCCTGAAGCATCTTGCCAACATTCCACGCACCGCCACAATCAATGCCGACGGTAATCGGTCCGAGCGAACCTCCTATCATCGTAGTGACACCAGACGAGATCGCATGTTCACAAAGCTGAGCACTGTCAAAATGAACATGAACATCGATGCCGCCAGGGGTGGCGATCAACCCCTCAGCGTCCCGTACGGTAGTAGAGGCAGCGCAAAGTAAGTTCTTATCGACGCCATCCATGATCGCCGGATTGCCGGCCTTGCCAACACCAGCGATGCGCCCCTCTTTGATTCCGATGTCACCTTTTACGATACCAAGCACGGGATCAATGACGATGGCATTAGAGATAAGCATGTCAAGAGCGCCTGCGGCGCTATCGAGGCCGGCGACAAGGCCAATGCCGTCACGCAGCGTCTTACCACCACCATGCAGGCATTCGTCACCGGGCACAGCGTAATCGTGCTCGATCTCGGCAAGAAGCGAACTATCGCCCAGACGCACTGCGTCTCCCGTGGTGGGGCCATAGAGCGCAGCGTAATGTTCGCGTGTTATTTTTACCATAACTTAGGCTCCCTTGAAGCCACGTTCGCGGGCGCGAAGGAGTGCGTCTTCCTTGTTCGCCTCTGAGCGGTGCGAACCGTCGGTTAAGCTATTAAGACCAAACAGTTCGCCCGAGCCGCCAAACGCCACCAATGCCACCTCCTTGGCCTCACCTGGCTCGAAACGCACCGCTGTGCCTGCCGGAATGTCGAGATGCATTCCGAAAGAGGCAGCGCGGTCAAAATCGAGTGCCTTGTTGACCTCGAAAAAATGATAATGACTACCGATCTGCACCGGTCTGTCGCCTGTATTGGTGACCTTGATGGAGCCCTTGCGCCGTCCAGCATTGAGCTCGATTTCACCATCGGCGGGGATGATTTCACCGGGTTTTACTTGCTCCGCGACCGGAATTGGGTTCTTGCCCGGGCGGATCGGGTCATGAACCGTCACAAGCTTGGTGCCATCGGGGAAAACCCCTTCCACCTGGATCATGGGCATCATGTCAGCAACACCGGACATCACGTCGTCGCTAGTGAGGATCGTTGCACCAAAGCCGATAAGGTCGGCAACTGAGCGCCCGTCACGCGCGCCTTCAAGAATCTCATCGCAGATGATCGCGACCGCCTCTGGATAGTTGAGCTTGCGGCCCCGCGCCCGGCGCTTGCGCGCTAGTTCAGCCGCGCTGAATATAAGCAGTCGCTCTGTCTCCGTCGGCGTCAGAAGCATGTTTTCCCGTTCCTATATTTCTGTTCGCTGTTATCCAGCGAGATTAGCGCCCGCTCCACTCGCCCTCAACTGGAAAGCAGCATTGGGGTGTTTCTCTTACCGCTCAGTACAAGTACGATGACGCTGAACCAAAATGTTTTGTGATCATAAAAGAGGAGTCTCATGGGTAAGTTATCAGGCAAATCAGCCATCGTCACGGGCGGTGCCAGCGGCATGGGCCGAGGCGTCGCCCTCTGTTTCGCTGAAGAAGGTGCCAATGTCGCCATTCTCGATCGTAACGAAGCCGGCGCTAAGGAAGTGGCTGCGGAAGCAGCAGCCTCGGGAGTGAAAACGGTTGGTCTAGCCTGCGACGTAGGAGACGAAGCTTCGGTCAAGAGTACGTTCGCCGCGTCGGCGGAAGCGCTCGGCGATACCGACATTCTCGTCGCCAATGCAGGCATTGATACCACCGAGTTGATCGAAAATATGTCGACCGAGATGTGGGAAGAAATGATCCGGATCAATTTGAACAGTATCTTCTATTGTTCGCGCGAAGTGATCCCGGCAATGAAGAGTAAGCGCTGGGGCCGGATCATCAATTTTTCCTCGCAACTCGCACATAAGGGTGCGCCTCTGATGGCGCATTACTGTGCCTCTAAGGCAGGCGTTATGGGGTTTACGCGTTCGCTCGCCTATGAATTGGTTGAGCATGGCATTACGGTCAACTGCATCAATCCAGGGCCAATTGACACGCCGCTGTATATGGGAATCCCAGAAGATTGGCGGCGTGAGAAAGAGGCCTCCATGCCGATCAAACGCCCAGGTCGAATTGAGGAAGTAGTGCCAACTGTTCTTCTGCTCGCTTCTGAAGAGGGTTCCTTCTACGTCGGCGCGTCGATGAATATGAATGGCGGTGATGTGATGGTCTGATCAAAATTTTATGTGAGGGCGTGCATCACCCAATAGCAAGCGTGACTGCGCGCCCTTACTTATAAGAACTTCCCCGCGGGTGAAGCGGCTGTCCGGCGATTGAGGAACTAATCATATGAGCGGAGTAAAAGAGAATGCCTGCGATTTTTTGTTCGTCGGCGGTGAGGTAATCGACGGCACGGGCGCCGAGCGTGTTCGAGCGGACCTTGCAGTAACAGGTGATCGCGTCTCAGCGATCGGCGACCTTTCCAACATGTTGGCTGGACGTAAGATAGACGCGACGGGGCGAATCGTAGCGCCTGGCTTCATTGACGTTCACACACACGACGACAATTTGCTGTTCTGCGAACCGGATATGACGCCAAAAACCAGTCAAGGTGTTACGACAGTGGTAGTTGGCAATTGCGGCGTCAGTCTGGCCCCACTGGTACTCCCAGATGGACCGCCACCGCCGCCGATGGATCTTCTCGGTGATAGCGGTGATTACCGCTATGAGCGTTTTTCCGATTATCTGGACTCCCTCGAAGAAACGCCGGCAGCCACCAATGCCGCGTTCCTGGTGGGTCATTCAACACTCCGCCTGAACTCAATGGACGACGTCACCCGTCCTGCCAAAGCCGGCGAGATCGACGCTATGGCCAAGATCGTAGATGAGGCTATGCAATGCGGAGCCACCGGCTTCTCGACTGGGCTAATTTATGGACCCAACAAAGCCGCCCCGACGGACGAGATCATTGCCTTAGCACAAGCAGCAAGCGATGGAGACGGCATCTATGTCACTCATATGCGAAATGAAGCCGACAAGATCGATGAGGCGCTTGAGGAAACCTTTGAAATCGGCCGCCGCGCCAATCTGCCCGTGGTGGTGTCACACCATAAGTGCGCCGGAAAGATGAATCATGGCCGTAGTAGAGAGACCTTGGCGCGTTTTGACCGCGCCGCCAAGAGTCAAAAGGTTGGGCTCGACGTCTATCCCTATAACGCCGGGTCAACAGTGATCCTGACCGAAATGATCGATGTGGCGGAGCGGGTCATCATCACGTGGTCCGAGGCGCGGCCCGAATTCGCCGGATGCGACCTTGCCGAGATCTCTACAGAACTTGGTTGCTCGAAGAAAGAGGCAGCGGCTCAGCTTATCCCGGGTGGGGCGATCTATTTCATGATGAGCGAAGAGGATGTTCAACGCATCCTCGCCTATCCAAACAGTATGGTGGGTTCAGACGGATTACCCCATGACAGCCACCCGCATCCACGTCTCTGGGGTACCTTCCCGCGCGTGCTTGGCCATTATGCTCGGGATTTAGGTCTTTTTCCACTGGAAGATGCCGTGCGCCGCATGACTGGGCTTTCAGCCTCCGAGTTCGGTCTTAAAGACCGCGGAGTACTACGCCAAGGCGCCTATGCCGATATCACTCTATTTAACCCGAAAACCATCATCGATAGCGCAACCTTTGAGCAGCCGATGACACAGGCTGAGGGCATTGATTTGGTCATGGTCAATGGCGGCATCATTCGCGAAGCTGGTCAGTTAACTGGCGCCCGACCGGGTCGTGCACTCAGGCGAAATAATTAACACGCCATCTGCTAACTAATTGTGGGCGCACAGGGCAGCGTTGCCGTGGCCCGGGCTCCCCTTTACCGGAAAACGGCGCCAAGGGTACTATCTTCCTAGTGACCTAGGGTTCCGTGATTTTTTTGACTTTCAAGCAGTATCTCACTGTGAATTTTTTGTCGAACGCAAGGTGAAGAGAGACCCTAAGGCCAAACCTGAGGGAAGTCTTGCGGAGCATTGCGCAGCGGTTCGCCATGCCTTAGAGGTGGCAGGCTGTGTGGAAATTCGGCGATTGGCTCACGCTGGGCATACACTGCATCGTCCCCAACATAACGGCCGATGACCGCGCGCCGACGAGTTGTCGCGGTCGAGTTGGCCTTGCCCTGATGAACAATTAGAGCGTGAAACGCTAGGCAATCTCCAGGCTCAAGCGTCCATGATGCAATTTTATAGGACGTACGGTCAGCTTCAAAATCGGGTGTGCGCTCGAAGTTCTTGCTGCTGTGAACGGAACCGTCGCTCATCGCATCGAACGGTGCGAACCAGCGCCCCCAACCATGGGAGCCAAGTATGAACTCCACCGTTGTTTCTTTGGATACCGGATCAAGCGGCGTCCAAATCGCACAAAATTGATAGCCTTCGACAGCACAATAGGGTTGGTCCTGATGCCAAGGCACGCGACTTTCGATAGTGCCTGGCTCTTTGACGAAGAGGTGGTCGAAAAAAAGATTAACCCGCTCGGCGCCCATCAGTCGAGCGGCGATCTCACCTCCGGGACCGTTTAGCGCAAAGTCGCGAAATTCTGGAATGCGGCGATACATATAAAAATCGTTGAAGAAAAGGCCAGGGTCCTCAGGTTTTGAATAGATTTCAGCGCGCGGTCCGGAAAAAACCAAATCCTTCTCCACCGCGACGCGCAACCTATTGATCCACTCCGCGTCAATACATCCACGAAGAACGGTTACACCATCGTCTTGATATTGTTCTAACTCTGCCTGACCGACGGAATTACCCATGGCACTTTCCTCATCTAAATTCTCCATCGTGGGGCTCGGCGTTGGAATATCAAGCCTCGACGGAGCCTGCTTTCCACCGCCTGAGAATCGCGAACATAGCGAACCAGCCACCAACTGCCCAAACAGTGAAGGCGATAGCAAGTGCTTCTACCGTAACACCAACATCAAACATCCAGCCCAAAACAGCAGGTGCAATAGCGCTGACTATAACCATAATTGCCATCACTATTGAGCGAATTGCGCCGAGATGGCGAACGCCGTAGAGCTCAGCCCAGATCGCTGTAAAGGCTGTAAAAACCATCCCCATACAAAGACCGAGTGCAGCCATAAACACCATCGCAGCTATAGGATGCTTGCTAGAAGCTAACGTCAACATAGCGACCACCACAGGTAAAAGAGCGTGCGGCGCGATGCGAATTGCTCCGATGCGGTCGATCAGTGAACCCGTGACGAGCGAAGAGGCAATCGACATAGCAGCAAAGGCGGTGAAACAAGTTGCAAGCCAGGCTAGCGACCAACCTTTAGCCTCAGCCAGATGCGCCTGGTGGATCAAAAGACCAGTAAACATGAATGGAGGCGCCATCATGCCGAATTGAACAACATAAAATCGCGCATCGCGGAAAACTTCGCCTTGCGTCCAATGACGCCGCACCTCCTGGGACTCTTCCTCAGGTTTTAAGATGCGCTTCAAATATTTGTGGTGGCGCACATTGTGGCCGCGTAGCAGCCATAGCAATATAGGGAATAAGGTCACTGCGCCAACCAGAGCATAGACCAACCAAGCGCCGCGCCAGCCAAGCGCCGCCATCAATCCGACGCTTACCAACGGAAATATTGCTTCGCCGAGTGGGTGACCCAGCATAGCGATGCTGATCGCCTTGCCACGCCCGGAATCGAAATAGCGCGACATCGAGGTCATATAAGTATGGGTCAGCAGGCTTTGACAGGCGAGGCGCAGCAGAAAAACAGCGATACCAAATACTACAGCACTGGGTGCGAAACCCATAATTAGGCAGGCGCCAACTGCCATTACGGAGAGCAGAGCGACCCAAACGCGTAGATCTATTCGGTCGATGTAGCGCCCGAGCCAAATCAAACNNAAACCTGCTATAAGCGAACCAACGGAATAAATCAGGCCGAAATCACCGTGAGAAAATGCGAAAGCNNCGCGAATTTCAGCACTAAATACGCCGATGAAATAGGTCTGCCCAAAGCTCGAAAACAATGCAACNAGCAGACCAAAAGAAAGAAAGCGTCGGTTTTCGTGGAGAAATCGCAGATAACTCATCGCGGCGGTTGTTTAATCCGACACCAACGAAGATGCAAACATGGCGTCACTCGATTAATCTCGTACGACAAAACTTCCGAGGCTGGTATTCATGAAAATCAGTAGCAACTTCGACGGCGGCAATATCCACTGTCTAGCATGTTCCTCTCCATCAGACATTCGACTAGAAATTTGCAGCGACAATGAGTCAAAATTTTTTCAATGGTTCTATTTTCGCCTCAACAGTGTGGCGGGCGAGGATTGCATTCTGAAGATCGTGAATGCCGCCGCCGCCGCGTATCCCCAGGGCTGGGTAAATTACCGCGCCGTTGCATCCTATGATCGCGACGACTGGTTTCGCGTTGCCACCGATTATGACGGCAAGACTCTCACGATCCGTCATAGACCGGAATACGACAGCGTCTACTATGCCTATTTTGCGCCCTATTCGATGGAACGTCACCACGACCTTTTGGCACGCATGCTTGCCTCTCCCCTTGTCCGCTTGGAGGCCTTGGGAGAGACGCTTGACGGGCAAGACATTGATCTACTGACCATCGGCACGCCTGAGACAAGCAAACATAACCTTTGGGCTATCGCCCGCCAACATCCTGGTGAAACTATGGCTGAGTGGTGGATGGAAGGCTTTCTCGATCGTTTGCTCGATAAAGATGACCCGGTGGCCCGCGCAGTGCTCAACACAGCCACTTTCTATGTGGTGCCCAATATGAACCCAGACGGCAGCCGGCGAGGCCATCTTCGAACAAATGCTGCGGGGATCAATCTGAACAGGGAATGGCAGGAACCAAGCCTGAATAGAAGTCCAGAAGTCTATGTCGTGCGTCAACGCATGGAGGAGATCGGTGTTGATTTTTGCCTCGATGTGCATGGCGATGAAGCTATTCCCCATAATTTCATCGCCGGACCTGAAGGGGTTCCATCCTTCTCGAAACGTCAAAAAACTCTACTCGCCGGGTTCAAAGACGCTCTTCTCCAGTCCAATCCGGATTTTCAGACCGAACATGGCTATCCCCCCAATAATCCGGGCAACGCTAATCTCAAAATTGGCGCCAATTGGATCGCTGAGCGCTTTGGCTGCATTTCGATGACGCTAGAAATGCCGTTTAAGGATATCGCCGACGGTACACAGCAGCGCCAGGGCTGGTCTCCAGAGCGTAGTCGCAAGCTCGGCCGCTCGAACTTGGATGCGATTTATGCTGTAATGCAGGACTTGCGCTAGGTTTGGTCTTCAGATGGTTTAAAATCGAGCGAGGCTGAGTTGATACAGTAGCGCAAACCAGTCGGTTGCGGACCATCATCGAAGACATGGCCAAGATGCCCGCCGCAGCGAGCGCAAAGCACCTCAACGCGTCGCATTCCGTGGCTCACATCGACGAGTTCACCAATATTTTCCGCATGAATCGGGCGCCAAAAGCTCGGCCACCCGGAACGCGAATCATATTTCGATTCCGAAGCGAATAACTCCTCCTCGCATCCAGCACAAACATAGGTCCCAGAAACCTTCTGGTCACAATATTGGCCGCTGAAGGGCGGCTCCGTACCTTTCTGCCGAAGAATTTGATATTGCTCGGGTGTTAGGCTTTCGCGCCACTCCGCATCAGTCTTCTCGATTTTATCGCTCATCAAATAATTCTCCTCAAAGACTATCCTACTCCATCTCGAAGGGCGCTCACTACATAAAGTGGATCCGATTGTCCAGGTGCAGGAGAGAGGTCCTCAAACTCGATCTCAGTCCAGCCACCGGCAGTTTGCAAATAGAGTTCCAGAAGACGCGAGTGATCGGCATCACCTAGGCGACGCCAAATGGCCACCGCCTTGCTTGGAAACATACGGTTGGAGAACGAAATTGCGAGGAGCGCACCCGGCTTCAGAACGCGCGCCACATCGCTGAGAACTTGCACCGGCTGGGTGAGGTATTGCACTGACACGGCAAGCAAGCAAGCATCAAACGACCGATCAGGGAACGGGATCGACGGATTGATATTGAGATTGTGAATGACACACTCAGTAAGTTGTGGATTTTCCTCCAGCTCAACCTTGTTCAGTCCCAGACCCACTACTTGGTAGTATTGAGGCTCAACCGGCAGATGCGAAGCATAACTTGACATGAGATCTAGAATGGCACAGTCCGCCGGTAAGTTTCTGGCGTAATAATCGGTGAGTGCGACGCAGGCCGGTTCGTCGATGTGCTTCACCAGTCTGGGCGTGGCATAGAACACTTCGTCTTCGCCAGCATCCTCACGAATAAAGTATTCGGGCTTCAATTCACTTCGCATCATCCCACCAAGATATACCTCATTTGTTTAGGCGCAGCTTGTAGGAAAAGGGTGCTATACCAGTAAAGCACGCAAAATTGGAGTGGGGCAGAATGATTACCAAGGGCATTAAAGAACTCTGCGCAGAAGCAGAGGCGGAAATTGAAACGATAACGGCGGAGGAAGCCATCAAGTACGCCGACGACGAAACGGTGCAGCTAATCGACATACGCGACATTCGCGAATTGTGGCGCGAAGGCGCTATTCCTGGTGCCATGCACGCTCCACGCGGCATGTTGGAATTCTGGGTTGATCCGGAAAGCCCTTATTACCGCGAAGACTTTGCCAGCGGCAAGCGTTTCATCTTCTTTTGCGCCGGCGGCTTACGCTCAGCGCTCGCTACCCAAACTGTGCAGCGGATGGGTTTAAAGCCGGTGACTCATATCGCCGGGGGCTTCGCTGCCTGGAAAGAAGCCGGCGGACAAACCGTGGCCAAAGAAAGAAAATAGGGCCGACCGACGCAACAGGCCGGATAACCCTTTGAAACAAATAAGTAACTTCCGAGTGTTTCTACTCAGAATTTATCTCTATCTGCCCAGTCAAATGCGCGGTGTCTTTCTCATCCTCTGCGCCACCGTCCTTTTCTCAATCATGCACGCGCTCATTCGCTATGTTGGCGAAGGGCAGCACCCGTTTGAGATGGCGTTTTTCCGAAATCTCTTCGGCTTCATTGTGCTCCTTCCGTTTTTTGTACACTACGGCTTCAACATTCTACGCACCGAGCGGCTTGGACTCCATGCCGTTCGAGGCGCGGTGCATGTCGGCTCAATGCTGCTATTCTTTTCAGCTGTTACAGTGGCGCCACTCGCCACCGTCGCGTCAATGACCTTCACCGCGCCACTCTTTGTCACCCTCGGCGCCGTGCTAATGCTTGGCGAGAAAATTCGTTACCGGCGGATCGGCGCGCTATTAGCTGGCTTTGCCGGGGTAATGATTGTGCTACGTCCAGGCGCTGGTGATATGGAGGTCGGCGCTTTGATAGCGCTCGGTTCGGCCTGCATCTGGGCCTCCGCTTTACTCATAATTAAAATTCTCTCGCGCACCGAATCTTCTTTAACGCTCACCGCTTATATGGCGCTCTTTCTCACACCCCTCTCGGCTATCCCAGCAGCATTCGTTTGGCAATGGCCAACCCTGGAGGAACTTGGCTGGCTCGCACTGATGGGCAGCGTAGGAACTCTCGGTCATCTTTGCCTCGCTCAAGCGTTCCGCGAAGCAGATGCAACGACGGTCCTGCCGTTCGATTTTCTGCGTCTGATCTGGGCCAGTCTGCTCGGCTATTTTCTATTCGGTCAAGTGCCCGAGGTATTGGTCTGGTTCGGCGGCGCTGTAATATTTATGAGCACGGTCTATCTCGCCTATCGCGAGGCCGTGATATCGCACAGCCACAGAAAAGACGGCAACCCAACACTGCCGCCAGATTAATCAGGCGCAACGCAGTACACCCGCATCCCGTAATTGCGCTACTTCTTCAACACTGAGACCCAAACCGCGCGCTATCTCTTCCGTATCCGCGCCGAGTTCTGGCGCTTCCATAACAACCCGACCCGGTTCTTTACTGAACTTTATGGGAATACCAAGATGCGCGTTGCCGGCCTCATCATACAATAGCATTTCACGCGCCTTGAGGTGCTCGTTCTCAAAAGCCTCAACCATGTTCAGCACCGGCGCGAAGCAGATATCCTTGCCTTGAAACCATTCGATCCATTCATCACGCGACTTAGTGAGGAAGGTTTCGGCAAGATAGTCATGTAGAGCCGCCTGTGGCTCACCTGGCGGCTGTTTTGCCACATCAATAAGGTCTTCGCGTCCCATGGCAGTGAGGAAATTAGTGACGAATTTCATCTCGCTGCCGCCCAAGGTGATATAATCTCCACCCTTGACCGCATAAGGTCGGTAGAAGGCGGCACCACCCTGAGTGCGTTCGGCGCGTGGGTTGGACGCGCGCCCCTCGGCGAGGGCCTTACCTGCAACATGGGGTGTCCAGGAAATGACGCTGTCATACATCGACATGTCGAGATAATCACCCTTACCGTTGCGTGCGCGACCTACGAGTGCCATTAAAATACCTGCAAAGGCCATTAGCGATCCACCCATGTCAGTCGGTGGCATACAAGGCATGTTTGGCATGCCGTTTTCGTCAACGCTGAGGCTGGAGATGCCAGCTAGCGCGCAGACGCTAAGATCGTGCGCCGGCTTATCGCGATAGGGGCCATCCTGACCAAAGGCGGAGATCGAACAATAGACCACCTGCGGCGCACGCTCGGCAACATCTCCATAGCCGATTCCGAGTCGGTCGACCACGCCTGGACGGAAAGTCTCTAGCACCACATCAGAGCCTTCTGCGAGCCGCATAAACAATTCGCGCCCCTCTTCACTCTTAAGATCAACAGACAGGCTCTTCTTTCCACGGTTAGCGTTCCGGTAATAGACGGTTTGCCCGCTGCTTTTCGGGCCAATCACCCGAGCAGGATCACCAAATCTTGTATCCTCAATCTTAATCACTTCAGCGCCGTGATCGGCCATCATCATGGCGAGGTGCGGTCCCGGCAGAAAGCGCGATAGATCTAACACCTTGATTCCCGTCAATTTCATTATTCGCTCCAAAAATTTTATCTTAAAAACACGCACTCATGTCAGAATGAGCTGCGCGCCGACTGTCTAGGCCTTTATACTGGTCTCCATGGCCAAGACGAAAGCACGGAAATCGCGCCCGCGGTACCAAGAAGTTGCCGATGCACTTCTCGAGCAGATAGCCAATGACCACCATCCTGTGGGCACCATGTTGCCGTCGGAGCTTGGGCTATGCCAGCGGTTCAGCGTCAGCCGCTATACCGTGCGCGAGGCGCTACGGTGGCTCGGCGACATGGGCGTTGTCTCACGCCGCCAAGGTTCCGGAACGGTAGTATGCGCGCGTGAGCCCGCAGCAAAATATGTCCAGAGCCTAGGCTCCTTGGGCGAGTTTTTGCAATATCCTGACGACACAAGTTTGTATATCCTCTCTGCCCAGGGTTTGGTTGCGGATAAAACTTTGGCAGAATCGCTCGACGGCAAACAGCGGCGCCACTGGTTCCATATTGAAGCAGTACGGCGACGCTCTGACGGGCTGCCACTTTGTTGGAGTAGTATCTACGTGCAGCCAAAATACGCTACTGTCGTCGATTGGATCGGCAAGGATACCAGCCCGGTCCATTTACTTATTGACCGCCACTTTGGTCAACGTCCAGCCAAAGTCGAGATAGATATGTTCGCCGGCTCAATCTCTACCGAGCATGCTGCCGAGCTTGAAGTTGAGGAAGGCACTCCGGCACTCGTGATCGTGCGCCGATATGCGGAGACCTCTGGAAAGTTTTATGAGATTTCGGTGATTGAGCATCCAGCGGACCGTTACACCTACTCGATGGAATTAGAGCGCGCCTGGGGCGCACGGGATTGAGGCATGACTGCACCACCCCCACCATACACGCCGCTTAGAAGCTGGCTTTTCACCCCAGGCAATCACCCACACAAGGTCGAAAAAGTGTTCAACGTCGGCGCCGACGCATTGATTCTGGATTTAGAGGACGCGGTCGCCATCGAACAGAAAGCAGCAACACGTATCGCCGTGGTCGACGCGATGAAACTACGACCCGAGCGCGAGAGCAAAGGCTATATCCGTGTTAATTCAATCGACACGGCGTTCTGTCATGACGACCTAGTAGAGGTGGTCGGCCCCTGGCTCGACGGTATCGTTCTGCCCAAAGTCGAAAGTGCTGGTCAATTGCAGACTATAGACTGGCTTGTGAGTGCACTCGAACGCAATCATGGCATGATTCCAGGGAGTACCGATATCCTGCCTATCGTTGAAACCGGCAAGGGCCTTGCCGAGATCGACAGCATCGCGCGCTCTGACACACGCATCAGACGGCTCTCCTTTGGTGCTGGCGATTTTACCAATGATATGGGCATGATTTGGACCCCAGAAGAGAATGAACTCTATCATGCACGCTCGGCGATCGCCCTTGCATCGCGTGCAGCGAGGCTCGAGCCACCAGTCGACACAGTGTTTATTAATTTGCAAGACGGCAAACATCTAAAAAAATCCGCCGAAACAGCGCTTGCGCTTGGTTATAGAGGCAAACTATGCATACACCCGTCGCAAATCCAACCGGTGAACGAGATATTCACGCCGAGCGAGAAAGAAGTTGCACGAGCCCGCAACCAGGTCGAAGCATTCGAAGCGGCGGAAGCGAAAGGTTCTGCCTCCATTCAGGTCGATGGCTATTTCGTCGACTATCCGATCTATGAAAAGGCTAAGCGTACGCTAGCCCTCGTAGCAGCCATTGAGGCCAAACCCCAGCAATAAAGAACAAGGAGAGAATCATGTCGGCAAATCTTGAAAATCGGATACAGCGCATGGAAGACATTGAAGCGATCAAGCAGTTGATCGCGCGTTACGCCAAGGCGGCAGACAACAACGGAGACCCTAAATTGATGGCGGCTTGCTTCGCGGAGGATGTCGTGTGGTATTGCAAGGAGGTTGGTACCTGGGACGGACGTAACACCGTCGTAGACGGGCTGCGCGAGACTTGCACCGTGACCATTCCTTGGGCACTCCATTACATGACCCAACCAATCATCGATCTCACCGATGATGGCCAAAACGCGACAGGCGAATATTATCTCTGGGAGCTTGCCAAGATTACCAAGGAAGACGGCAGCGGCACCGAAGACACTTGGATTGGCGGCTGGTATGAATCACAGTTCCGCAAAGAGAACGGCACCTGGCTTTTCAGTCGCATCGAGCTCAATATGAAGCTTATGAGCGGCCTCTCTCAACCGGCCTGGGAAACACCGATTCCGCCCTGGCAGGGGTGAGGGTCCTGTCTTAAATAGGATGAATTCTGCGCGTGCTTCGCATCGCGCTGCGTAATCTATGCGATGGAGGCCTCGTTAGAAATGAGCAACGCAATTGGGCGCGCACCACCGGCTCTGGTGCGCGCTCGTGGGTGATTATCATCGAAATTCAGAGTTGTATGGCGAGTAAAGAAGAGGCGAAGGTTCTGATAAGCACTCCCCCGCCGTGCCCCGCATCGCCTAGCCGATCGCGCGCAAGAACTAGGGTAATTTCACCGCATCAAGCATGCCGATGCATTTTCCGCCTATACTGCCACATAGCCGTTTACCACAAAGCAGGAGATACCGGGCTGTAAGGTGGAAGGTTCAGCGTTACAAAGCTTGGCAACGTGGTGCTCGCCTAAAGTAAGCCACGCCGCTTCTTGAACCCGCAATCCCTGCCCTGCAAAAGCGAACACAGTGTAGGCACGACAATCATCACACCGGTTTGGCTTGCGACAAGCAGGCTACGGATCACGATCTCTCTTTTCAAAATCCCGCAGAAGGTCGTATGGTCTTGGCCTCCGCCACCCGGACTGGTAGCGTCGCGCTATGGGTAAATAATCCACCAAGATAGAATTGGGAGAACGAGACATGCCAAAGGGCGCTGCACTGCCAAGTATCCACCAGATCATCGAGCTAGCCCAGGGATTTGGTATCGACATGCCGGAAGGCGATGCCGCGGAATATCAAACCTTGATGCGCGGGCCAATTGCGTCATTCAAACGCTTGGAGGAGCTTCCCGAATACCGCCCACCAGTTAAATACCCCCGTGATCCCGGTTACCGCCCGAGCGCTGAGGAAAACCCCTATAACGCCTGGTATTGGCGCTGCCACATCGAGGGCGCGGCGAAGGGGCCGCTAAAAGGTTACGATGTTGGTATCAAGGATGCCATCGGTGTCGCCGGCATTCCAATGATGAACGGCACCCGACTGCTCGAAGGCTTTATCGCCGATATCGACGCAACAGTCGTCACCCGCATTCTTGATGCTGGTGGCACCATTGTCGGCAAAACCAATGCCGAGGATTGTTCTTTCTCGGGTGGAGGCCATACATGCGCCCTCGGCCCAACACGTAATCCACGCAAGCCGACCCACTCACCTGGTGGCTCGTCGAGTGGCAGCGGAGCAGCGGTGGCAGCGGGCGACGTGAAGATGACGCTCGGCGGCGATCAAGCTGGCTCGATCCGTATCCCCGCGTGTCGCAGCGGTATAGTCGGCCTCAAACCGACCTTTGGCCTAGTGCCCTACACCGGCGCAGTGATGATTGAAATGACCATCGACACACTTGGGCCGATGTGTGACACGGTCGAGAACGCGGCGCGCTTGCTGTCCGTCGTCGCTGGCCCTTGTCCGCACGACCCGCGCCAGCGCGGCGTAATACCCGACAATTGGGTAGCGGACTATATGCCCGCAATCGACAAGGGTGTAAAAGGGCTCAAGATCGGCTTACTCGACGAGGGTTTCGCCCAGAATGAATGGCCCGATCTCGGCTTCCCAGGCAGCGACGAGGTAGTCGATAACGCCTGCCTCACCGCCGTTAAAGCCCTTGAAGCTAAGGGTGCTGAGGTCGTTCGTGTCTCCGCGCCAATCCATATGGACGGCCCGCACATTTGGAACGGTGTCGGCCTAGAGGGCTCCTGCGAGTTCATGATCAAGGGCAACAATCAGGGCACAAATTGGCGCGGTCTCTATAATACGCGCCTCCAGGAAGCGCTCGGCCGCGGCTTCAACGCGCGGATCAACGATCTGCCTGTCGCCGGTAAGTTGGTGTTGCTGCTTGGTGAATATATGAAACAAAATTATCACGGTCGCTATCACGCTAAAGCACAAAACCAACGTCATCTGCTTGATGACGCCTATGACGATATACTGGAAAACTGCGACGTGATCGCTATGCCAACGATCCCCTTCGTCACGCCGCCCCTCGCCGAGCCGGATTGCTCCATTGTCGAGGAGATGCGCCTTGCACTCGATATGATCAACAATACGTGCCAGTTTAGTCTGACCGGCCATCCGGCGATTAGTGTACCCTGCGGCGCAGCGGGCGATTTGCCGATCGGACTGATGCTGGTTGGCAACCGCTTCGACGATCTTACCGTACTGCAGGTTGCCGACGCTGTTGAAAAGACTGGCGACTGGCGCGCACGTTAGCCCTTGGGACGTTTTTTACGCTTTACCAGGTCGTAACACTTAGGCACCGTCCGAGGATCGATGTCAGTGGCGAAGAGCTTGGTCTTCTGGATCTTTTGTGTTCCAGTAGTAGGCAAGCGGTCGACAAAAAGGATATAAGCTGGCGCCTTGTAATAGGCGAGGCGAGCTAAGCATTGATCTTGTAGAGCGCGAGCCGTCTCCAAGCCCTTCATCACATTAGGAGCAAGTCGGATGCAGGCCATGACTTCCTCTTGGCGTAATTCGTCCGCAACGGCGATCACCGCTGCCTGAGCGACGCGTTCATCCGCCTGAAGCACAGCCTCAATCTCAGCGGCAGCAATATTCTCACCACTACGTCGGATGATGTTTTTAATACGGTCAACAAAATAGATTACACCGCCAGCGTCCTGGCGAACTGCGTCACCGGTGTGAAACCAGCCTCCGCGCCACGCCTCGTCCGTCGCCACCGGGTCCTTGAGATAACCAGAGAAGAGGCCACGCATGCGGTCGGGTCCAACAGCGCGCAATACAAGCTCACCCACCGTATCCACCAGAACAGGAGTATCTTCTTCATCATGGACACGTACCTCGCAACCACTCAGCACGCGGCCCATCGCACGGGTATTGATTTGGCGCGGCTCCCAACTCGCCCAAACTGGCATCGCAACCTCGGTCATGCCCCAACCCTCAACGAGGGGAAATCCGAAGCGCTCCTCGAAAATGATATGATGCTCAGGGTCGATACCCGCGCCAGCTCCGAACTTGACACAATGACTACGATCATATGGTCCCGGCGCCAGATTCAGCAACAAGGGCGGCATGATACCGAGATAATGAATGATGGTTGCCCGCGTGTCGGTTACATCGCACCACCAACTCGTGGGATGGAAACGATCAACCATGATCATGCAGCCACCGCTGGTCAGCATCGCCATAGAAGATATGGCTAGTGCGTTAGCATGGTGCAGCGGCAACGGTGACAACAGACGCTCAGCACCGGGCGAGATCTCCATTCCGCCCCCAGCCTCCAGATACCAGCGACCAGCATTGAGGAAATAATAATTGTTTAGCACGCAACCCTTGGGCTGGCCCGTGGTGCCCGAAGTGTAGAGAAGAGCGCATTCGGTTTCGAGACCCGGCGAGTTGGTTTTCGCTAAGTAGCGCGGCCGTGGCATAGTTTCTGGCAGATTATTAGCATTGATCACAGGGAACGGCGACTCGCAGCGTGCTGCAATAACAGAAAGTTCGTCAACACGCTCCTGCACGATGACGGCAAGTACAACATCAGCATGGCCGAGTTGATAGGTTAGCTCTTCTGGAGCAAGAGCAGGTGCGAGTGGCACGATGCTAACGCCGAGCTCATTGAGGGCTAGCCAATGAAGGTGAAATTCCGGCCGATTTTCGAGCAACAGCGCCACTCGGTGACCAACGCCATAGCCCGCTGCCCGATAGGCAGCAGCAAGCTCCCCAGCGCGATCACGAACCTCACTATAGGTAAAAGTTAGGCCATCCGGATAATAGGCGCGACCTGCCATCGCCGTAGCAACAAGGCAATCGTTTCCAGGATAGAGTGCGGCAGATTCAGCAAAGAGTTGGTAGACGGTCTCTGCGTTACTCATGGGCACCCCAATTGTTCTGCCAGGTCAAGAAAGCTCTCGGCTACTACATCCCATTCGGCTTCGGGCTTCAAATCGGTTGTTTGACCGGGTCCATATTCTCCAGGCCGCAGGACTAGGGCAGTCTTGAAGCCAAGCGCTGCGGCGGCGGCAAGATCGCCGTTATGAGCAGCGACCATCATACAACTTTCGGGTGCGAGGCCGAGCATCTCAGCAGTCCTAAGGTAGGCCTGAGGTTGAGGCTTGTAGGCGCCCGCTGTCTCGGCGCCAAGCACTGCATCCCACGGCAGACCGGCACGCTTAGCCATGTTGACCAGCAACCCGGTGTTACCATTAGAAAGCGTGGCGAGTACGTATTTCTGCTTCAAGCGGGCAAGGCCGGCAAGAACGTCGGGCCAAGGATCGAGGCGGTGCCAGACGCTGTTAAGATAGTTGATATCATCTTCAGAAAGTCCGGTAATACCGCGACGAGCCAGCAATTCCTCGAGATTCATTTGATGTAGATCGTCAAGTTTGCGCCAACCGATCTCGCCCGAACGCACTCTCTCCATAGCTGGCTGATAAAGCGCTCGCCATTCGAGAGCGAAAGCGTGCCAATCGAGATCGAGACCCATCCCTTCACCATCGCGAATGATCCCGGCGCGCCAATCAACAACCGTGCCAAATACGTCGAAAGTGAGCGAGGTGACATCTTCAAATGTTGACGCAGACATTGTGTTTTTCACTACAAAATGTGACTGAATGGACGCTGAACTTGCTGCCGATGGGAATTTGCTTCTGAACTTGGTGGGTCATAGCGAGCAAAATGCACTCCTGAGTTAAGCGGCTGAGGTCCACATCCTCGTTGATAACGCTTAAGAAGTAGCCCATTGAGGATCAGAAAAACCGGTCGAAATGAAGTTGAGCGAATGGCACCTTGTGCTCACGCATCAAACAACGGTTTACGGCCTCCGCCATGGCAGGTGGGCCAGCGAAGTAGAACTCGTAGTTCTTCATTTCGCCTGTCAGAGTTTCAACCGCCAATTCATGGATGAAGCCGCAATGTCCAGACCAATTGTCAGGCGAAACGGAAGGCTCTGAGATGGCGGCATGGAAACTCATACGTTCAGCAAATCCGGGAAGGTCGCGTAAGATCTCCTCACCGCAAATATCGCGCGGCTCTCGCCCGCCATAAAAGAAGTGGAGGCGACGGTTTTTTAATCGGCTGCCCATGGCGGCGCCGCGGGCAATAGAAATCATCGGCGAGAGGCCGGAACCGCCGGCAATGCAAACGATATCGCGCCCGCTGTCGCGCAAATAAGCAAGGCCGTAGGGTCCGTCCATCTCGACCTCCTGGCCAGGAACCACGCCGCCCTCGAACAGAGCGCGGCTTCCCGCGCCACTTGGCATGTTCTTGATATGGAAATGCCATTCGCCGATTTCATTGGTGAGGTTAGCCATTGAATAGGCGCGCAATCCAATCACACCCGGCAGTTGAAAAAGGGCATATTGACCGGGGAGAAAATTTGCGGCGTCTTCGGTCTTAAAGCGGAACTCCCACATGTCGTGAGTTAGCGGTCGGCTCTCATCGAGGCGTGCTTTGCGCTGCTTGGGCAAGATGTGAGGAACACAATCTGGATCAATGCCCATCTTGATGCGGCAATTGCCCTTGGGGCGGTTTTGACAGGCCAGTTTGCGCCCTTTTTGACGGTCTCTCGCAGTTATACCCGGCGCATCTGGCCACAAGTCTTCCGTCTCACCCTCGATCAATTGAAATTTACAGGTGCCGCAGCCTCCAGTGTTACATTCATATGGCAGGCCCAGACCAGAACGTAGTCCGGCACGCAGCAGGTTATCCCCCGCCTCGCAGGTGAAGCTTTTATCTTTACCCTCCATGACGATGCTAAACATAGGATTCCCCTTTGGTGGAAAGCAGCTTAGCGCCCGAAAGGGTGGCACCAAGCGTCAAAGGCCTGACGAATTTCATCCTCGCCTGCACCGTTACGGAGCAGCAGCAGCAGCAGCAAGCGGGACTTAATGCCGCCGAGCCAGCCAGCGGGAATGAGGCCACGGTCGAGCAAATCCGTTTCAGCGCCTGGAAAATCATAAGTCGACTGCATCGTCTCACCATGGCGTGTACGCGACGCGTATACGACCGGAATGCGTGTCGCTGCACGGCCGAGAGCTTCGGTCATGGCTTTTGGTACATGGCCACCGCCAGTGGCATCGATCACCATACCGTCATAACCCGCACGGAGTGCAAGATCCACTAGAGCACCGTCTTCGTCGAGACCGACGGCAAGGCGTACGACCCTGGGCCCATGGTGCGCAGTGCTTAATGCGATAGGAAAGCGACTGGCCGGGCGGGTAACGATTCGTGCCTGGTTTTCGATGATCCAGCCGATCGCACCAGCGGGGTAGGAATGGAACGCTGCCGGACTAGTGGTGTGAAGTTTTTGAACATATCGGGCAGCGTGGATTTCGTCGTTCATCACTACCATCGTACCAATACCGCGCGCCTGCTGCTCAAGAGCGGTGAGCACCGCATGATAGAGATTGGCTGGACCATCGGGCCCAGGCATAGTCGGATTACGCATGGCACCAGTAAAAACCACAGGCGCATTGTCTTTTACCAATCGGTCGATGATAAAAGCTGATTCTTCGATGGTATCTGTACCCTGAGTTACTACCACGCCGCGCACGCCGTCTGCGAAGCGCTTATCAATTTCGCGTGCTAAAGCCTCGAGATCAGAGATAGTAATGTCAGGGCTGGGCAGTTGGCGGAAAGATTGCGCCTCGATCTCTGCTATATCGGCAAGCTTCGGCACGGCCGCAATCAACATCTCAGCTGAATGGGAAAGTGACACTCCCTTGTCTGAGGTGGCCGCACCCATGGCGATGGTGCCACCAAGAGAAAATACGCTTACCCGTGGCAGCATAACAAATTACCGTAGCCGTGGAGGTAGGTTAGGACGAAACTCGGCGTCCGGTCTGAGGATCAAAAAACAAGATCGATTCCATATCGAGATGCATCTCGATATTGTCGCCATCTTTGAACTCCTGCACACCGGGAACAGTAAAGAACAGATTCACACCGCCAAGGTTAACCCCAACAGTCGTGTGCATGCCAAGCGGCTCTAGGTCGTTTACGGCTCCAGAGAGATGGGCACCGGTGGAATCGCCGCCAACCATTCGTACGTGCTCTGGTCGAACTCCAATCTCAACATCGCTGAGGGAGGCCGGGAGGCCATGCTCCATCTCTTTTGGTAGCTTGAGACGCACGTCCCCAATGGCGATGCTGGCATCACCATTTTCACGCGTCAGACGGCCTGGCATGATATTAATCGGTGGATTACCAACGAATTTTGCAACATCCCGGTCGACCGGTTCGTCATAAAGTTCCTGCGCCTTGGCAACCTGACGAACCTCTCCATCAAGCAGCACACAGACTGTGTCTGCAAGCGCTAGGGCTTCCGTATAGTCGGGTGTAGCAAAAAGGAAAGTGCGGCCCGATTCACGCTGTAGGCGCTTTAACTCTGTGCGAAGATCAATACGCAGCATGAAGTCGAGGCTCGAGAGCGGCTCGTCCAATAGATAGAAGCGCGGCTGGCGAACCATGGCGCGGCCGAGTGCGACCCGCTGTCGTTCGCCGCCCGAGAATGTCGCCGGCGTACGATCGAGAATATGATCGATTTTCAGCATCTTCGCCATTTCATGTACCTGGCGCTCTATCTCAGCTTTTGGCGTTTTGGCAATGCGGAGCGGCGAGGCGATATTCTCATAACCGGTCTTGTTAGGGTAAAGCGCGAGATTGTCAAAAATCATCGCAATATCACGCATGTTCGGCTGATGGTTGGTGAAATCATGCCCTTCGATAAATACCTGCCCTGAGGTCGGCGCCTCTAGACCAGCAATTATACGCAGCGTTGTTGTTTTGCCAGCGCCCGCCGGACCAAGGATCACAATTAACGAACCGTGCGGCACCGTAAGGTTGACATCTTTAAGCGCCTCATTGGCACCAAAATTTTTCGAAATGGAACGAAGTTCCAGTACTGGTTCGCTCATTCCGCGCCTCCGCTCGCCATCAGCCGGACGCCCGATTCAGCGTCAAATAAAGCCACCAAATCGCTCTGCGGCACGAGGTCGATAGAGCCATCGGTTTCAACATTCGTACCAGCAGGAACAATGACCTTAAGAGAAGAATCGCCGAATGTCGCAGTCACCACAGTCTCCGGACCTTGCGGCTCAACTGCTATAACCGGAACCGTGAAGCGGCCCGGATCGTCTGCAGCCGCTACGCTGAGCGTTTCCGGTCGCACGCCGACAACTATATCGGAGCCCGTCGATAAGCTCGCCGCCCCACTCTCGCTGGGGAGTGGAATTCTAGAATTGCCCGATGTGACGATACGCTTGCCATTCTCCTCTTCAACCTTGCCCTTGAGGAAATTCATCGGCGGGTTTCCGAGAAAGCTTCCAACGAAGCGGTTGGCGGGATACTCATAGACATTGCGCGCAGTGTCGTATTGTTGGAGATAACCGAACTCCATAACCGCGATGCGGTGAGCTAACGATAGGGCTTCAATCTGGTCATGGGTGACATAAATGATGGTTTGCCCCGTTTCGGCCTGGATGCGACGTAATTCGCGGCGCATCTGATTACGCATCGCTGCTTCTAAATTACTAAGCGGCTCGTCAAGCAGGAGGATCTCAGGGTTCGTCACAAGCGTTCTGCCGATGGCAACACGCTGCAACTCACTGGCGCCGAGTTCAGATGGACGACGGTCAAGCTGGTGTGAAAGTGACAAGAATTCCGACACCTTGGCGATTTCTCGGTCGATCTCCGCCTGCTTCATTTTGCGGATCTTGAGCCCATAAGCCAGATTGCGTCGAACCGTCATGTGAGTGAAGACTGCATAATCCTGAAACACCAATCCGACATTGCGGTTGCCTGGCGGGACCTGAAGCATCGACTGGCCGTCGATCAGGATATCGCCGCTTGTCGGCGTTTCCAGACCAACAATCATGTTGAGGATCGTCGATTTGCCGCAACCCGATGGCCCCAGAAGGGCCATGGTTTCACTTTCTTCAATGGCCAGCGATACGTCATTGACGGCAATAAGATCCCCGAACTCTTTCCGGAGATTTACCAACTCTAGTTTAATTTTCGCCATCGCCGATCACCGTTTGATCGCGCCGAGCGTTAGCCCGCGCACTAAATGACGCTGAATGAAGAAACCAATAATCACCAGCGGAATGATGGAGACCATCGCCAGCGCCGCCTGTACGCCGTAGAGCGTACCCTCCGTCGCAGAAAAATATTTACTTAGCTGGACCGGAATGGTCTGGACCTTGGTATAGGTGAGAATCAGGGCAAAAAGGAACTCACTCCAATTAAGAATTAGGATAAAGAGGGTCGTCGCTATGATGCCACCTTTGATGAGTGGCACCGTCACCTTTAGATGCGCGCCCCATCGGGAGAAACCGTCCATCATCGCCGCCTCCTCTATCTCTGGAGGCAATTCATCAACGAAACTCTTTAGCATCCATGTTGAGAACGGCACGGTTACCGCCGCGTAGGCTACAATCAAGCCGAAATAAGTATCTGTAATGTCGAAAACCTTCGGCCCGAACATGATGACGAATGGTATCGCTATCGCAATAGGCGGAAACATTCGCCCTGCCAATATGAAGAATGGCGTGAAATTTCCTCCAAATCGGTATCGCGATATGCTGATTGCGGCCATAAGGCCGACAACAATGGACAATATCGTCGCGCTTACAGATATGATCACCGTGCCCTTAATGCCGGGCCAAGCCGAGCGGTTAAGGAAATCACCAATTGCTCCGCCGACGGCATCGTCCTTGTCACCGCCAAAGGATTCATCACCAACCTGCTGCGTACCGCCACGACGCTCAAGGAGGACATGTGGCGCTAGAATTGTGAGATAATTATCGACCGTTGGCTTGGACGAAATCCAGGTTGGCGGGCTGGTCAC
Organism: Rhodospirillaceae bacterium; assembly: GCA_002717225.1. GTDB lineage: Bacteria > Pseudomonadota > Alphaproteobacteria > UBA828 > UBA828 > PTKB01. The sequence continues at coordinate 35,136 of PBDG01000041.1, forward strand.
CCACTCGGAACGTACCTTGAAGGATGTGGACACCATCCAAAATATCGGAAACACGGCGAACAGAACACCCGCGACAAGCCCGACAAAATTAAACGGGGATAATTTTCTTTCGGGCATGGCTTATCGTCCTTCGACCAGCTGATATCGGATCGGTTTCAGCATCATATTGATAAGCACTACCGTGATCACCAGCACAATAAAGGCGGCCGAGCCCGCATAGGCCAGTCGGAAGTCCTCGAAGGCCAGTTTGTATAGATAGAGGCTGATGGTCTCTGTCGCTGTGCCTGGACCGCCGCGGGTCAAGATGTAGATTTCATCAAATAGTTTGATCACCTCCATGCCGCGGATCACGAAGGCAATGATGATCACCGCACGCATGTTGGGCAGTATGATGGTCCAGAAAATCTTGAAGTTGCTCGCACCCAACACGGTTGCCGCTCGAATTGGGTTTTCCGGTACCGCGTTGAGGCCAGACAGCATGATGAGGAAGAAGAGCGGCGTCCAGTGCCATACCTCGGTCGCGATTACTGCAACAAAGGCGAGGAAGCCGTCATTAAGCCAGGTCAGGTTCGTGTCACTGAACGAAACCCAGGAGATGAACTGGTTGATCGGGCCTTCGTACTGGAAAAGCATGAACCAGGTGTAGCCCACGACAACCGGCATGATCATCATCGGCGACAAAAGCGCCGTAAACCAAAGCCGCTTGCCCCAGAACCTCTTAAGAAAGATTGTTGCCAACCCCAACCCGATTAGGAATTCGAGGCAGAGGCTGATCACTGACATAATCACGGTGCGGCCGAGCGCTTGTAAATAGCGCGGCTCATCCGTCACCAAATAGTTGTAGCTGATTCCCTGGTTGATCTTCTGCGTGAAGACACTGGCGAATGCGTCCCAGAAATCACCATAAATAGGTTGCCACTCGGTCAAGCTGATAACAAATTCCAAAATGAACGGAAAAATCAGCATCACGCACAGCAGTATCTGCACCGGCGTGATCAGAAGACCGGGGATATATCGTTTATCGTTAGGGTCAAAGCGGCGGGGTTTCCCCAGTCCTACTGAGGAA
>PBDG01000004.1 GCA_002717225.1 Rhodospirillaceae bacterium
GTCGACACGATGAAGAACCGGGAAACCGGTCCGGACGGCGTCGTCGAACGTTTCGGCGTAACACCGGACAAGGTTGTCGATGTCCAAGCCCTGGCGGGGGACTCCGTCGACAACGTACCCGGGATTAAAGGCGTTAGCGAGGCCGTCGCGTCTCAGCTTATTCAACGATATGGCAGCCTCGAAAACCTCCTGAAAGAAGCCTCCGACCCCAAAAGGTGGCAGGAAAAAGCCGCATCGGAGCAAAAAGAGCTCGAAGCGAAAATTTTCGAGGTCAGCGGCCATCCGTTCAAAATCAACTCGCCGAAGGAGCTTGGCGAAGTCCTGTTTGACGAGCTGTCCCTCCCCGGCGGGAAAAAGGGCAAATCCGGCAATTATTCCGTCAATGCCGAGACGCTGAACAATCTAGCGCGGGCCGGTCACAAGATCGTCGCCGATACGATCACCTGGCGACTGCTGAACAGCGTCAAATCCAAGCTGTCCGGTCTTGTCAACGAAGGGACCGATATTGCGCGGATCAGCCGGAAGCTCGTGCTCCTCAAGGATGATGTACCGGTCGACAGGCCGCTCGACTCCTTTGCGGTGCAAGAACAAGAACCGGAAACCCTGCTGCCGTTTCTGCGCGAACAGGGCTTCAAATCGATCGTCGCACGCCTGGAGAGCCGGATGGCGGACGCCGGAAACGGCATCGCGGACGCCGCCCCCACGGAAGTCAGCTACGAATTGGTCCAGGATGAGGACGCGCTGGCGCGCTGGGTCGCAGAGGCGACGCGGCAGGGCGTCGTAGCCGTCGATACAGAGACGACGTCGCTCGACGCGATGCAGGCGGAACTGGTCGGGGTTTCGATGTCCGTGAAGCCGGGCAGCGGCTGCTACATCCCGCTCGCCCACAAGGGCGCCGGCGGTCAGGCTACGCTGGATCTCGGCGACGGCGGCGCAGAGGATGACGGATCGGCCGGTGGTTTGCTGCCGGACCAGATCGACCGTGACAAGGCGGTAGCGATCCTGAAACCCATACTGGAGGATCCGGCGGTCCTCAAGATCGGCCACAACATAAAATACGACGCGCTGCTGCTGTCGCGCTACGGCATCGAAGTCGGCCCGATCGACGACACGATCCTGATGTCTTTCGTGCTAGATGGCGGACGCAACGGACACGGTATGGACGAGCTGTCGCAGCTGCATCTGGACCATACCTGCATCAGCTTTAAGGACGTCGCCGGCACCGGCAAGAACCAGGTGACGTTCGACTATGTACCGCTGCATAAGGCCGGCGACTACGCGGCCGAGGATGCGGACATCACATTGCGGCTGCACCGGCTGCTGAAACCGCGGCTCGTCGAGGACCGCATGACGACCTTGTACGAAACGGTCGAACGGCCGCTGATTCCGGTCGTCGCCGCGATGGAACGCGAGGGCGTGCTGGTCGACCCGACGGCATTGCGCGATCTCAGCAAGGATTTCGGCCGACGCATGGGCGATTTGGAGACCGAAATCCACGAGCTGGCTGGCGAAGAGTTCAATATCGGGTCACCGAAACAACTGGGCGAGATCCTGTTCGGCAAAATGTCCCTGCCCGGCGGGAAAAAGACCAAGACCGGCGCCTACAGTACCGACGCCCGTGTCCTCGAAGATCTGGCCGCCGCGGGACACGACCTGCCGCTGCGGGTGGTCAACTGGCGGCAATTGTCGAAGCTGAAAAGCACCTACGCCGACACGCTGGTCGAGCAGGTCAATCCGGATACCGGCCGCATCCACACTTCCTATGCGATGACTGGGGCGCAGACCGGTCGCATGGCCTCGACCGATCCGAATCTGCAAAACATCCCGATCCGCACGGAGGAAGGAAGGCGCATCCGGCAAACCTTCATAGCGGCGCCGGGGCACAAGCTCGTCTCGCTCGACTACAGTCAGATCGAGTTGCGCGTGCTGGCCCATATCGCCGGGATCGACACGCTGGTCGAGGCCTTCCGAAACGGCCTCGACATCCATGCCATGACCGCCAGCGAAATGTTCGACGTCCCCATCGAGGGTATGGACCCGATCGTTCGGCGCAATGCCAAGGCGATCAATTTCGGCATCATCTACGGCATCAGCGCCTTCGGCCTGGCACGTCAGTTGTCGATCCCGCAGGGCGAGGCGAAAAGCTACATCGAATCCTATTTCGAACGTTTCCCCGGCATAAAGGACTATATGGAAGCAGCCCGCGAGCAGTGCCGCCGGACCGGATTCGTCGAAACCCTGTTCAGCCGGCGCATCCACCTGCCGCAGATCAACGACAAGAACCATATGCGCCGCAACTACGCGGAGCGGCAAGCGATCAACGCACCGATCCAGGGGTCCGCGGCGGATATCATCAAACGCGCGATGATCCGGGTACCGAAGGCGCTGACAGAAGCCCAGCTCGCCTCGAAGATGCTGCTGCAGGTGCATGACGAACTGCTGTTCGAGGTGCCGGAAGACCAGGTCGACCGCACCATCGAAACCGTTACAACCGTCATGGAAGGCGCCACCGAGCCGCGCCTGAAGCTGAATGTGCCGTTGATCGTCGATTCCGGCGTCGGCGACAATTGGGACGACGCGCACTAACGACCCTGTCCAACGAAGCCCCCCCAATCGATACGCCCGCCGCCAGCGGATCAAACCGCCACCGGTAGGTCGTTTAAAGGAGCCAACGCAGACCGATGACCCGACACGTCAACCACGAAAAACTGCATGACATCATCGCCGAGATCTGCAGCCATGCCGGTAGCAAGGGCAAGGAGCCACAACAGGTCGCCGACAACCTCGTGATGGCCAATTTGATGGGCCATGACAGCCATGGCGTGGGCATGCTGCCGCGCTATATCGAATGCGTACACAGCGGCACCTTGAACCCGAATACTGGCGCGGAAATCGTCGTCGATAGTGGCGCGCTGATTGTCGTCGATGGCAATGCGGGGTATGGCCAGGTCGTCGGCGAGGAAGCGATGGATTTCGGCATCGCGCGGGCGAAAGAACATGGCGTTGCCATCGTCGCCACGCGCAACTCCTTTCATTTGTGCCGCATCGGCGCCTGGGCGGAGCAATGCGCGCGCGCTGGCTTCGTCTCCATGCACCACACCAACGTTATGGGAAGACGCCCGTTGGTGGCCCCCTATGGCGGTGTCGAAGCGCGCTATGTCACCAATCCCTACACGGTCGGCCTGCCCGCTACGGAGAATAGCCCGATGACCATCCTCGACATGGCGACCAGTGTCATCGCCATGGGCAAGGTGCGGGTCGCCAAGAACAAGGGCGAGCAGGTGGCGGAAGACATTCTGCTCGATTCCGACGGCAAACCGTCGACGGACCCCAACGTCATGTATAGCGACCCGCCGGGCGCCGTGATGCCATTCGGCGGTCACAAGGGTGGTGGGCTGGCGCTGATGAACGAGTTACTGGCCGGCATCCTGTCCGGCGGCCAAACCATGCGCGGTGACACGCTGTTCAAAAACGATCAAATCATCAATTGCATGCTCAGCATCATCGTCGATCCGTCGAAACTGATCGACAATGCTTTCTACGCCGCCGAGTTGGACGCGACCTTGAAATGGGTGAAGGCGTCGAGACCGATAGACCCGGACAAGCCGGTTCTGGTGCCGGGCGAACCGGAGCAGATTACCAAGAAGGAACGGGAAGCGAACGGCATCCCGATCGACGATGCGACCTGGGAAGAATTGCTGGTCGCCGCAGATTCTGTGGGGTTGGGACGGAACCGCATTACCGATATGAGCGTTTGACGGCAGGATAGAACCGCACTTCGCAACGCTGGCAATTGTGCTAAACAGGCATCAACAGAGTCATACACAGTTTCACGCAGGGAGCATCTCACCATGCTGAAGATCATCGGGCGCCGGACGTCCGGCAATGTCATGAAACCGCTATGGGCAGCGGACGAGTTGGGCTTGGAATACGAACAAGTCGATGTGGGCGGAAAGTTCGGCGGCAACGATACGGCTGAATACCTCGCCATGAATCCGATGGGGCTCGTGCCGACCCTAATGGACGGCGACTTCACGATGTTCGAGTCTAATGCGATCACGCGTTACATCGCACAGAAATATGGCCAGGGCTCGCTTTGGCCCGACGACCCGCACGCCCGCGCCACCGCCGACAGCTGGATGGATTGGAAGCTGAACGCGGTCAATCCGTTCATGCGCATCGTCTTCTGGGGCCTGGTCCGCACGGCGCCCGAAGACCGCGACATGGACCAGATCAATGCAGGCATCGAACAGGGCGTAAAGTTCTGGGGCATGCTCGACACGCATCTTGCAGGGCGCAACTATATCGCCGGCGAAGACCTGACGATGGGCGATATCCCGGTCGGCCCGCAGGCCTTCCGCTGGTTCGAACTGGTGAATGAAGATCAGCGGCCGTCGATGCCGAATCTGGAAGCTTGGTACCAGCGCCTGACAGAGCGTCCGGCCTTTATCAAGAACTGCATGAACCCGCTGGAGTAGCGGGTCCGGTCGGCTTTAGAGCCTTCACGCCGCGGGCCGTCGACACCAGAATTGATACATCCCGGCAAAAGTCCGCGGATTTTTCTGCTCGAACGTCCACCAGTGTTCGAGAGTGCCCCACGGTGGGTCATCGGGAAACATCTCCGCGTAGGATCGCTTGCTGTCGTCCGAAAGGCTGAACCCGCGAAACTCCAGCCCTTCGGCTCGCAAAATATCGCCGATTTCCGGAGTCGTGAATTGCCGTTCTCTGACGTGCAAGACAAGGTCCCTGAAACCGCTCTTCGTGAAAAAATCCGGAGAATCCCTCAAGACCGTTTGATCGCTTCCGGCGGCGCGGTCCGTCAACGTTCGGCGATAGGCGCGAAGCGCATCATCATCGGCCTCCGGTCCCGGCCAATCGGGATCTTCGGATAGCGACTGAATAACCTGCCGCGAGAGGGCGCTGTAAAGCCCAATCAGCATCAATCCGCCGGGGCGGAGCCGGCGGATCAACGCACGCCATCCTTCACCGGGGTCGGCCATGTGATGCAGGACGCCGACACATTCGATCACATCGAAATCATCCTTGGTCTCGTCGAGGCGCAATATGTCGCCGACCGCAAAGCGCAAATTTCCTGTACCCAGCAACTCTGCCATTCGCGCGCCGTAGGCCAGACTCGCTGCACTAAGATCCATCGCCAACACTCGAGCCTCTGGCCCGAATTCAAAAGCCGCATGGACCGCCTGACGACCGGTTCCCGCGCCGGCGATCAACACTTCGCAAGGCCCGTCGATGACGGAGAGTTCATCCTCCGAAAAATGAGCGCCGAGGCGGTCTATGGCACTGCCGCGCTGCGGCGAATCCAAACTAAGCCAGCGTGGATAGAGATCGGTCGCATATTGGCCGGCGACGAGACGGGAGGTCTCGTCGGTGACTACCGTCAAACGCGGCAGCGCTTTCGCGTGTGCGGCCTCCATCCGGCAGACATTCAGATCTTCGATCAGCAAGGCGCGCAGGGCCTTGGGTTTCACCTTATCGAATGCGCGCGCGCCTTGACCGACTGTTTCGCGAAAGGGCCGGTATAGCGACAGCAGCATGAAGCTGCCTCCCGCGGCCGCGTCGCCATCCGCCATCGCGTCGATATCGACTTTTATGTTGGCAATTCGACTCCTTTCCGCATCGTCGGCGAAAAAAACAAACTCGTTGTTCAGGCATTGACGGATCAGCACGCACGCGAACTCGTAAACCGACCGCACCCGGGACAATTCCGGGGTCATCAGCACCCGGCGTCTAAATGCGGTTAGCAGCAATTCGATTTCGATATCGGCGACCACGCCATAGGTCAGGGCGGCCCTGAACAACCTGTCACGCAACAGCCGCGCGTCCTTGCGGGCGAGCAGCGCCGCCGCTTCGTCCCAGCCGGCGGTCCGGCCGCACGCCATAAGCTCGGCCAGAGGCGGACGCGCCTTCAGATAAGCGAGTGCACCGTTGCACAGGGCTTGCCGGTCTACATCGATGAAGTCGAACGCTGCGAGAAAGCCCCGCGGCGACAAATCGACGCTGGCCCCGAATTCGAAACGCTGCAGCAATCCCGCAAGCAGTCGCGCGGCATCCGGAGAATTCGGTCGCTCGGCCAGAACACGCGTGCACTGCTCAGCCCCGGCCGCCACCTTCTCGATGGATAAGGGCGCAATCACGGCCCTCCCCCCCCCTGCTGGCCGAATTAATGCGGCGCCGTTATGCGTCCCAGACAATGGTGATCGAGCGGACGTTCGGATTTCCTGGTTTGCGCCTCAGACGACGGCACCGGTCGACGGGTCGATCAGATGCATCTTATCCATGCTGACCGTGAAACCCATCGTTTCGCCCACTTCACTGACCGAGGTCGGCTCGGCGCGGGCGCAGATTTCCGTCGGGCCGAGATTGAAGAACACCATGGTATCAACGCCCATCGGCTCCAAGACATTCACATTGGCATCGATATCCTGCTGCGCGCCATTCGCGTGCGGCCGCTTTTCGGTGACATGTTCCGGCCGAATGCCGAAGGTCATTTCCTTGTCGGCATAGGGCGCGTATCTCGCCGTTCGGTCTTCCGGGACAGGCAACGACAGGTCGTCCGACAGGCGAACAGCAAGTCCACCCGCCGTCTTGGCCAACTGGCAGTTCATGAAGTTCATCGACGGTGAACCAATAAAACTCGCAACAAAATGGGTTTTCGGACTGCTATACATTTCGTTCGGCGTACCGACCTGTTCAATGACGCCTTCATTCATGACCACGATGCGGTCCGCCAAGGTCATGGCCTCAACCTGATCATGCGTGACATAGACTACGGTTGTTTGGACCCTCTGATGAATTTTCTTGATTTCAGTCCGCATTTGCACCCGAAGCTTGGCATCAAGGTTGGAAAGCGGTTCGTCGAAAAGAAAGACTACCGGGTCGCGGACGATCGCGCGGCCCATGGCGACCCGCTGTCGCTGGCCGCCCGAAAGCTGTGCAGGACGGCGCTCAAGTAATTCGCTTATATTGAGTATTTCAGCGGCCATCTGGACTCTTTTGTCGATCTCTTCTTTCGGCGTTTTTCGAATTTTCAAGCCGAACGACATGTTCTGGTAGACGCTCATATGCGGATAGAGAGCGTAATTCTGGAACACCATCGCGATATCGCGATCCTTGGGCGGCACCTCATTGACGACATTTTCGCCAATTTCAATTTCACCGCCGGTGATGTCTTCTAGCCCGGCGATCATGCGCAAGGTGGTCGTCTTGCCGCAGCCGGAAGGTCCGACTAACGCCACAAACTCATTGTGGCCGATATCGAGATTAATGCCGCGGACAGCCTGTACGTCACCGTAATGCTTCCACAAATTCGTAAGTTTTATCGATGCCATTTTTTAATGCCCCACGCTATTTGATAGCGCCTTGTGTCAGTCCCGATGTGTAGTAGTCCATAAGGAAGCCGTACAAGATCACGATCGGCAGCGTTCCCAAAAGACAGGCTGCCATCAGCGAACCCCAGAAATAGATGTCACCACGGATCAGTTCGGTGAAGACGCCCACCGATAATGTCTTGGCATACTCGTCCTGGATAAAGACGAGAGAGTACAGGAACTCGTTCCAGCTCAACGTGTAGGAAAATAGAATGGCGCAGATAATACCAGGTATCGCCATCGGCAGGACTACCTTGAACAAGGCACCCAACCGCGAACAGCCATCAAGATAGGCACACTCTTCGACCTCGACGGGAATTGTCCTGAAATATCCCATTAACAGCCATGTGACAAACGGAATCAGAAAGGTCGGATAGGTCAGTATCAACGACCAATAAGTGTCGCGGATCGGGATAAAGTCGTCGATAAGGTTTATGACGTCGACGAGCGGCAGAAAAAGCAGCGTTTGCGGCACCAGATAGGTGATGAACACCGCCACACCGAACATCTCCACGCCGCGAAACTTCAACCTTGCGAGCGCGTAGGCAGCCAAGATGCCCACCGTTACCGAAATAATCGTCGAGACCGTCGTTACGATCAGCGTATTCACCATCCAGTGTTCAAAAAAGGAGGTATTGGTGTAAAGGAAGGTGTAATTTTCAACCGCGATCCCAGAAGCCCAGAAAGGCGATTCGCCGAGATTGTTGATTTCCTGTTTCGATTTAATCGAAGTGATCGCGATGATGTAGAAGGGAAACAGCGCGAAGGCGAGATAGGGAATCAGTGCAATGTAGTTCGCAGCGGCTTTGCGCAATCGCCAAATTGGGACCCTGTTCTCCTGTAGCGCCTCACCACTGCTAGTCGTCATCCCCGTCATTTCGTTAGAGCTCATATTGGCTATCCCGTCGTACGAGCCTCAAAAGCAAAATTACCGTCACTACCAAGATAGGGAACAGGAACAGCGCAATTGCCGCACCCAAGCCAATCTCGTGATTTAGAACACCTGCGGTAAATGAATAGGTCGCGAAAAGATGCGTCTCATTCATGGGCCCGCCGCGTGTCAGAACGTAGATAATGTTAAATTCACCTAGCGTGAAGATCGTCGAAAACAAGATGATGACCGCAAGCACAGGACGCAGCAGCGGCAAGGTAATTTTCCAAAACTTGTCCATGATGGAAGCACCATCAATTTCGGCCGCTTCGTAAAGATGGTCGGGAATTGAGACAAGGCCCGCAAGAATTGTGATGATGAAAAAGGGCAATCCACGCCATACGTTGACGAATATAACTGCACCCAGCGCCAAGGTCGGCTCCCCTAGAAAATTATAGGGCCCGACATCCAAGACGCTGAACGGCCATACATGCTCAAATATCCAGTTTATATGGCTGTAGGTCGGATCAAGGATCAGCCACCAACCCAAGGTCGTCAGTGCGGTTGGTGCCACGAACGGCAACAGCATCGCACCGCGCAAAAAACGCCGTAATTTAATTATCCGCAACAGTAGCAGAGCGCAGAGCAAGCCAAGTACTGTCTTGAAGACGACCGATATAACGGCAAACAGCAGCGTATTACGTACCGTCATCATAAAGATATCGTCTTCGAAGATGATGTAATGGAAATTTTCCAACCCGATGAAGTGAGTTTCTTCACCGATGAAGGCATTACTCATGCTGTAATAGACCGCCAGACAGAACGGGTAGAGGATCAGGCAGAATACGATGATCACTGTGGGCAGGATAAAATAATACCCGTCGAGGTCTGGGCCTATGCTGCGCCGCAAACGCGATTTTAGGGTGAGGGGCGGCGATGACGCCGCCCCTCCAACTTCTGTCCCTGTTACCATGACTTAGCTAAGTTCCCCGTTTCGCTTCGCGAGGGTTAACCTTGAACCGCACGCTTTGGAAACTATCGGTTGAAACGTCTGTAAATACGCTTCATCTGCGATTCAAGCTTCTTGACCGCTTCCTCCGGCGTCGCTTTACCCGTCGCCGCGGCGGCCGCCGCATCGGGCAACATGTATTGGTCGTAGATCGTTGCACTGGCCGCCGTCGGAACGCCTGGCCAACCGATCGCATGAGTGTACAAACCGATGAACGGAGCGAAATAATATTTCGAATTCGTGGCGTAGTACGGGTGAAGCGCGTGGGTCTTCAGAAGGGGCTGGTTGTATCCAGCACTCGCAACTAGATGCTTGTTTGCGTTTTCTGTCTGGAAATGGAAGTCCAAGAACTTCTTCCCTAATTCGACGTTTTTGGAGAATTTCCAAACGCCGACACCCTGATGCGACGCCGCCATGTGCCGGCCTGCAGGACCCTTTGGGGGCATTATGTGGTTAATCACCTGATGCACCTGTCTTTGGGTACCCTGGATCAACGCCTTGTCACGGACTGCAGAACGATAAGCGCTAACCGGATTAAGGATCATACTGCACTTACCCGAAGCGAGGCAGACATTATTGTTTCGGTCGTCCCAAGCGAGGACTTCTGATTCCATCGTGTCGTTATACAAAGCCTTAATGTATTTGAAGGCCTCGACCGTCTCCTTTGTGTTGACGGCGACCGTCTTACTATCTTCTGCGACTAGCTTTGCACCAAAGGACCACAGCAAACCGCGCAAGATCCAATTAGAATCCGCACCGTGTGAGAGTTGGATTCCGACTGGATGGCCCTTTTTCTTCAGCTTCGTACCAATTCGCAACACATCTTCCCAAGTATCGGGAAGGTTTTCGCCGATTTCTGCGACAAGATCAGTACGGATCGCGATCGGGAAGGAGATGAAAAACCACGGTATCGCTTTGTAAGTCCCATCACGGCCTATACCAAAGTCAGTGTTGGTCCAGCCACCACCGGCCTTACCAATTTTCTCATGCAAATCGTCCAAACTAACCAGGTGCTTTGAATAAAGGCTTGAATCTGCGTTGCGCATGACAACAACGTCGTGACCCTTTTGACCTTGAACTTCACCGGCCAAAACCGCTGGCAGCTGCAGGTGGGCAACACGGTCAAGACGGGTTTTGATGCCTTCCGCCTTACCGAATTCTTGTAGTTGACGATTTAGTTCTTCGTCGGCCTTTGGAACAAAGTGCGAGTTCACAAGCACTTTCAGCTCCCGCTCTTGCGCGACTGCCGGCGCAATGCGACTGGACAGGATTCCAGCAAGCCCGCCAGTCGTTACCGCTGCGGAATTGGTGAGGAATTTTCGGCGACTACTCGGTTTCCCAAGCATACTCTTCGACAGATCTTTGGATTTGTCAGACATAGTAAAGCCCCTCCCTGAGCACTTTTTCCAAATTTAAATTTCACAAATTCCCCAGACTTACGGCGCGATCGTCGGCGCGCAAAGCGCGATTTCGAATCGACCTACTGGAGCCTAAATCTCCTTAGTCAACACCAACTGTTGCGGACCACCATGAAAAATCAAAAGCGATTAGTCAAATTCTACTTCAAAATTTCTATGAAGTAGTAATGTCAGCTACCATGTGTTTCGGCGAGCCAAAAGCCAACATTCAAATTCCAAAGCAGCGTATCATGCCGCGCCTCCAGACAATTCCGCAGGCTGCCATAAGCTCCGAGATCAGTGTGCACATCGCAGATCGTCAGCAGTCCTTCAGCCTGCTCTCGAGCCACCGTACTTAGGCCCGCGCGCGCACTATCCATCCGTGCTTGCGCGAGAAATTGGGATTTCGCCGCGGGTTTTAATGTCGAGTTTGGCACCAGCATATCACTTAGTCGTAATATCCAGCGAGCAGCACCAATCTGGTTTGGGTCACTTTCGACCATGCGGGTCCCGAGCTGTCGCAAGGGTCCCGTCGCCAAGGCGATTTCGCTTTCGCTGAGTGGGGACTTGTCGCCAGCCTCAGCACGCGGCAGAAGGGTGACGTTTGGACCAACTTCTACAGTCACCGAACGCAGTCCCAGTTCTTCGAGGCGTGATTTGGGGACAGCCACGCTCACGGCGAGCTGGCGCCGCAACGAAGCAATGCGCAACTCGTCTGCGGCGTCCATCAGAAACCGGCTACCATCCTTCATTCTACCGACGAGACGAACCTGGTTCGCATCGGCAAAGGTATAGGCCGTTCCCTTTGCCGGTACGGAACGCTCTTTTTGGAGACAGTAGGCGCTAAGCGATGCGGTGCAACTGTCATCGTGGCATTGCAGCGTAACTTTTCCGCCACTATTGACCAGCGCCAGCGCCTGAGGTGCGGCACTCGCCGCACCCGGCAAATTCAAGCACACAAGAAACCCGGTGAATACACCGGCTATGATGGACATTGTCTTCATGCGCCGTATTCCCTTTCGCAATGAGGAGGGGGTGCGCGACCAGCTAGGCCGCTACGATTAATCGACCCTAGTCCATAAACAGAAGTTGACATGCCAGATCGAGGCCGGTCAATGCCGAGGCTGTCATTCTTTTAACTTACAGCAGTAACCGGAACGCCATTCCGATCGTTTAAAGTTTGACTTTTTAATTCAATACGAACTCCGGGAATCATCGTGATACCGATTACTATTGAGGCAGTTATGTCACAGAAAAAGAACCACTTTTGCGCCGAATGTTGATCCGAATTATCGAAACGGTTACCGGCCAACCAAATCTTAGTGCTCTATACTGGCAAATTCGGCACGAACGCATCACAAGTGGTAATATCTGGCACAACACCATATTCCACCTCGACCTATACGCAACTTATAACAAATGCGCTTTTGCGAAGATCCCGATCGAAGGCTCGTTAGTCATCGTCTCGAACACCCTAAGGCGTTTGGACGGCTCGGTGCTTTGTTACTTGGTCCCTAAGTTCGATGCGACTTCAAGCTTTTAGCGAGTGCGACCTTTCAAAAGATGCTGGAATTCCCATCCCATATCCAGATGGTTCACTTTGACGGCGTATCGACCGCATTGCGATAAAATATTGGCACAGAAAAAGTATCGACAATGTCCGAAGCACCCACGCAATCGTGGGTTTTCGAACGGAGTGTTTCCACGGCACCCTGCGTTTTTGACCGTGACGAAGACGCTGAATGGAAACAACTTTGCAGTTTGCTCATCAAACGGGCGGAAGCCAACGGTGTACCGGTATATTTAAAGTGCCAGGACAGATGGCTGTTTCAACTCGCCAGCCGATATGGAGAGGCATAGCGGGAGGCGCTGCTTATCCGGGAAATGGTTCGTAGAATGAATGACAAAATCCGCGCAACAATCGGTCGATTGATCATCGCTGAAGAGATTTACGATTTCGACGAGAAAGACATGATGCTCTGATTTTTGCGTAACACGGTATATCAGCTCACGGATTAAACAGGATACTCGCCGGAAAATAGGGTTCTCTGATTTTCGCATGGCGAGAATGTGTTGCTATAAATTCGGTACAACAACATTTGGGATTATCCGATGCAGCCGCAGAACCTTCTCGTCATCATGTCCGATGAACACAACCCGAAGATGCTTGGCGCTGCCGGGCACCCGCTGGTAAAGACACACAATCTTGATCGATTAGCGGCACGCGGAACCCGCTTCGACCGCGCCTATACCAATTGCCCAATCTGCGTCCCGGCCCGCGCAAGTTTCGCGACGGGCCGTTACGTGCACGATATCGAATACTGGGACAATTCGATCGCCTATGATGGGAGGATCGAGAGTTGGGGCCACAAGCTGCAGGCGAAGGGCATTCGCTGCGACTCAATCGGCAAGCTTCACTATCGGTTGGAAGCGGACCCAACCGGCTTCGACAAGCAGCACATCCCGATGCATATCAAGGATGGTGTCGGCATGCTTCATCTGTCTATTCGAAAGCAGTTCCCAGACTTCACCCCGCCGCCAAAAAAAAGGGGCAGTGGCGCCGCAAGCGTCGTCCTAGATGCCGGCCGCGGCGAGAGCGAATACACCCGCTACGACCGCCAGGTCGCGCAAATGGCATGCAACTGGATCCACGACGCAGCGGCGCGAAAAGACCCTTGGGTGCTGTTCGTCAGCTTCGTCACACCACATTACCCTTTGATCGCACCGGATGAATTTTTCGATTTGTATCCAGTCGACGAGATGCCGATGCAAAAATTTGACCACCACACGGACTACGAACACCACCCCTGGATGGCAAATTATGTCCACAACAACGCCCGCGGCGATGCGACTGACGACCAACACCGCACTGCCTTTGCCGCCTATCTCGGCCTTTGCAGTTTCATGGATGCGATGGTGGGTCAGGTTCTCTCCGCATTAGAGACAAGCGGAGCCACCCCGAATACACGCGTGCTCTATACCTCGGACCATGGCGACAACGCCGGTGCTCGCGGTTTCTGGGGTAAGTCGAATCATTACGAAGAAGCGAGTGGCGTACCGCTTATCGTTGCCGGGGCCGACATTCCCGCCGGCAAGACCAGTTACACGCCGGCGAGCCTGATCGATTTCTACCCGACGATTATCGAAGCGGCAGGCGCCGCAAATGGTCACACTGGCACCACGCCGGGACGCTCGCTGATCGAGCTAGCCAACGCCGCTGACGATACAGACCGGATTGCCTTCAGTGAATACCATGCGGCCGGATCCCCGTCTGGATCCTTTATGATTCGCAAGGGCAGATACAAATACATCTACTATGTCGGGTTCGAACCGGAGCTGTTCGATTTGGAAACTGACCCGGAGGAGACATCAAATCTGGCGGAGCATCCCGATTATACCGAAGTCCTAAGAGAATACGATGCGGATTTAAGGAACATCCTCGACCCGGAAGAGGTAGACGCCCAAGCTAATGCCGCACAAAAGGAACTGATCGAAGCCGCCGGCGGGCCAGAGGCTGTCATGGCCAATCTGGTGACGACGAAACACTACACGCCAGTACCCGACGAGATCGACGCGGAATTGCAAAAGTATTGACGTTTCATCAACTACATTGCGCAAGAATCGACCTCGCCGCATACTAGCAGTGGAGGTACGAACGATGACCGATCGACGGCGACATCACGATATGGGTGGACTGGATGACGGCCCCATGGAGATTAAGGAGCATGCCTCCGAGCCTTGGGAAAAGCGGGTAGACGCTATTCGCTCACTGCTGTCCGACGAGAAGCGCAACATGCTTTCTGTCGACGAGTTACGCCGTGCGATCGAAGACCTCGGCGCGGAAGCATATGATCGGTACAATTACTATGAGCGCTGGATGGCGGCGATGACGAACATCCTTCTGGAGAAAAAAGTCCTGGGCGTAGATGAGCTGGGACGCAAAATGGCCGAGGTCGAGGCGCCCCAACGGAACAAGCCTATATGAGTGCGCGGTACAAAGTTGGCGACGCAGTCCGGGTCCGAAAGGCCTTCCCGCCCGGCCACTGCCGCACGCCCTATTACTGCCGCGGACAGTCAGGAACTGTAGTGCGCTATTGCGGCGACTTTCGCAANCCGGAGCAATTAGCCTACGGCATATATNACGGCCCAAAAGCCTCCCTNTACAGAGTTCAGTTCCATCAGACCGATATGTGGCCGAACTATGCGGGNTCGCGCCATGACAAAGTCGAAATAGAGATTTACGAGCATTGGCTCGTTCCAAAAATTTCATGAGGACATCATGAGCAGCGACCATAATCACGAACACGGTATATACGATTCTGATCCGCTGCATTTCCATCCACCGCAACCGGATCTTGAGGACACACCGCTGACCCATCATCAGATTATGCAGATCGCGGTGGGCGAACTTTTGATCGATAAGAACATAATATCAGCCAACGAGTTGCGGGCGCAGATCGAGTTCATGGATTCGATTACGCCAGCCCGAGGCGCCCAGTTGGTAGCCCGTGCTTGGACGAACGACGGGTTCAAGGGTCGACTGGTGACAGACTCCAAAGCGGCCGCCAAGGAAATAGGTATGGATATTGGAGCCATACCTATCCTAGTCATGGAGAACACGCCACAGAGCCACAATCTTATCGTCTGTACGCTCTGCTCTTGTTATCCGCGCCTGCTGCTCGGAACACCGCCCGATTGGTACAAGTCACGCAGTTACCGGCGCCGAGCGATCAGTGAACCGCGTGTCGTGTTAAACGAGTTCGGTACACCACTCGGCAATGAGATAGAAATCAAGGTTCACGATAGCACGGCGGATATGCGCTACATGGTGCTGCCGATGCGCCCAACCGGCACTGACGGCATGAGCGAGGACGACTTGGCTAAACTGGTAACCCGAGACTGCATGATCGGCGTCACCGTGCCGGAAAGCCCTAGTACGGCCAAATGATCAGGCGCTTGTTTCCAATCAAAAAATCTACCGCCGCAACCTGACGTGCAACGACGGCCTGAACGAACTATTGCGCCATCAGCCACTGAAGATATATGCCGACGACCAAATGGAATGCTCCATCGATAAGCGCGGCGTTTTGCAGATCTTGACCCAAGCCGAAGTTTTACACCGCGATGCTCAACAGGTTCGGTGGGGATCACATACGGTCTATCAATGGATCATTCGGTCGATGCGCGTGCCGCTTGCCCCTAACATTCTAGATATGCACTGACCAGGAACTGAGCTCGACTGGTGATGGAGTATGGCTATCTCACCCTGTTCACAACCGCGTTTCTGGCAGCCACAATCATCCCATTCTCGTCCGAAATTGCGCTAAGCGCTCTAAGCACAGCACAGGGTTTCGATATTTGGCTGCTTGTCATTGTAGCAACGACCGGCAACACGTTGGGCAGCACCGTCAATTGGTGGCTTGGCCGCTACTGCTTGCACTGGCGCGACCGCCGCTGGTTTCCCATGAAGCCAGCCAAGCTGGCGCGAGCAACAAAGCAATTCAATCGCTACGGCATTTGGTCGCTGCTGCTAACCTGGATCCCAATCGTCGGCGACCCGTTGGCTTTTGTCGCGGGCTTACTCGGCGTGCGCTTTACTATTTTTGTAATGCTGGTCGCCGTCGGCAAGGCTGCGCGCTACATCGCAGTCGTCGCTTTAGTTCACCAAATATTCTAAGCCGTTTTCAGGCTGCCTTGAAGATACCTGCTTTCTTTACGCCGTCGTCTACGTATTCTTCGAATTGCTTGAAGTTATCTTCAAAGCGACCGCGCAGCTCACCAGCATACGAATCGTAGGCCGACTTATCTTGCCAAGTGGTGCGCGGCTGAAGCACATCGGTTGGCACATCCGGACAAGCCGACGGTATCAGCAGACCAAAATTCGGATCCGGTGCTTCCGCCACCTCTGCCAGACGGCCATCTAACGCAGCACGCACCATGGCGCGTGTGTGTGCAATTTTCATCCGCGTACCAGTGCCATAGGCGCCACCTGACCAACCTGTATTAACTAGCCAGCATTTAGCACCCGTTTTGGCTATTCGTTCGCCAAGCATCTTTGCGTAAACTGAGGGATGGCGCGGCATAAATGGCGCGCCAAAGCAGGTCGAGAACGTTGCCTGCGGCTCCGTCACGCCTCGCTCGGTGCCGGCAACACGCGCCGTGTAGCCCGACAGGAAATGATACATCGCCTGATCCGCCGAGAGACGGCTGATCGGCGGCAGGACGCCGAATGCATCAGCCGTTAGCATCACCACATTAGCCGGCTGCCCGCCTATACCTTTCGGCACGATGTTCTCAATATAGTCGATCGGATAGGAGGCGCGGGAGTTTTCCGCAAGTGACCCGTCATCAAAATCAGGTACGCGGGAGACAGGATCGATCACCACATTCTCCAGCACGGTTCCAAAGCGCTTTGTCGTGGCGTAAATCTCCGGCTCCGCTTCCTGAGACAAATTAATTACCTTGGCATAGCAACCGCCCTCAAAATTGAAGACACCATTTTCCGACCAGCCATGTTCATCGTCGCCAATCAGCGCACGGGTGCCATCGGCCGACAGTGTTGTCTTGCCCGTCCCGGAAAGACCAAAGAAGATGCTTGCCGCACCATCGCTACCGATATTAGCCGAGCAATGCATTGGCAGCACACCACGTTCCGGAAGCAGATAGTTCAGGTACCCGAAGATCGATTTTTTGATCTCACCGGCGTACCGTGTACCACCGATCAACATCATCCGTTCGCCAAAATTCATCATGATGAATGCTTCCGAGTTGACACCATCAACGTTAGGGTCGGCATACATCATGGGCGCGTGTAAGATCGTCACCTCTGGCACGAACTCAGTAACTTCAGCGGCCGGAACCGGAATGAACATGTTACGCACAAACAGGCTGTGCCAGGGGCTATCGGTGATCACCCGCACCGACAAACGGAATTGTGGGTCGGCACCAGCATAGACGTCCTGCACATAGAGTTCGCGGCCTTGATAATAGGCCAGCATCTTAATGCGCATGACGTCGAATTTATCCGTGGCAATTGGCTTATTAACAGGGCCCCACCAGATATTCCCGCGGCTAGACTCCTCTTCTACAATGAACTTATCGTTTGCTGAACGGCCAGTATATTTGCCAGTTTCAACAACAAGGGCGCCACCTTCAGAGATAGTTCCCAGGCCTAGCCTTACCGTGTCTTCGTATAGACGCTCTGGACCCTGGTTCCAGTGCGTTGCAGCTGCATTGATGACACCGTGATGGTCCAGCCCGAATTTGCTGATTTGTGACACTTAGTTATACCTCCGAACGCCCATCGGTTATCGAATGCGACAATTTTATAACTGCGTATGCCGCTCCGTTGCTCTATATTTCTTCTTAGCAGGAAAGTATCGGCGCGCCCTACGAGAAATCAACTGAGAAGCTTGGTGCCAGCTATTTTCCCGCCGCGACGCGTTGCCGCGCCCACATTGGATTAAACACGCAATTATGTGAAATTCTTTCCGCGCGCCGTGACCAAATATAGTTATACCTAGGTTGGCTAACCAGTTCTTTAACGTTATCAAATACTTCCTGCCTACCGAACCAAGCACGACATTTTTAGGTATTACAAAATGCCTTTTCGAATCGCAAACAACAGACACATCATCGTAATTTCGAAAAACGCCCAGCCAAGTCTCTCGTTTCAGCATGCAGGGTCTAATTAACCGGATTCAGCGAATCGCTTGTGCAGATAGCCGCTTATCCCTCCAAGCACCACCCATAGCACCGCTGCAGTCAGCAGCGAAGCCATCACGAACATAGCTGCTAGTTCCGGGGGGGTGTTACCTCCGATTTCGGCCGGATGCGGCGCACCGATCGCATGCGGCACAAGGATCAAGATCGCGCCCAGCGCTCGAAACGTCCAATGAGTTAGAAAAACCGCCATCGCCAGCCCCCCGGCCGTAGAGAAAATCGTTCCAAAATACCAAGTTTGGCGTTCGAAGAGACCGGCAGCCTGCATCCCAGGTAATTCAGGGGGCAATCCAACCGCCGGTGCCAACGCAAAAACGGCAAACCCCGCGGCACCCCAGATGACCCCTTGCTTTANGCTGGTGGGCCGCCCGTATATNGCCAGNGCCGCGTTTAANAAAAGACCGAAACCNACTGCNGTTAGCACATTAGCCAACAGAGTGAATAACGTCCGCTCAAGTCCGTCCTTAGGGNCCCAATCCGCATGGTCATGACTGCGCGAAACTTGANATGTGTGTTTGTGANCGTGTGCCTCAGCNGGTAACGCTGACTCGTAGGTCTCTGCCTTGTTGATTAGCGGCACAACGTGCAGAAGTTGCACACCCGTAACCGTAATTCCAGCTATCAGTCCTGCGATGATCGCGATGATCAGAACTCGGCTGACCATAACTGGTTAGTGGCAGGGGAACGCGAAGCTATGGCGCGAATCATGTGCGGCATTGTGAATTATATCCGAATGGGCAAACCCGACCCCAATCAGGATGAAGCTGCCCAAAAGCGCCGCGAGAGCAGCCGAAGTAAGGCGTGAAGATAGGTTCGCCGTTGTAGAATCAGCGGCTTTTATGTTCACCTGCACCATGGGTTACTCCACTTGATCCTGTGTCTTTCTAAAAGCGCCTAAAACGCTCTTACATAGTATTCCGAATCTAAACTCGTGATATACGATACGTCAATCAAGCCTTGTAAATACGATCGTATTTAGTCGAAATTTTAACTAATCACCTCCGCCAACAAATTCGGCAATTGTCCGCGCAATTTTCTTGGGAACGGTGCCGCCACGGAACATGGTCAAAAATGACCCATCCCGTCCCATCAAATAAACGTAGCCGGTATGGTCAACGAGATAATCATCGTCGTCGGGCCCGGTCTTCACGCGCGCATGGTAGACCCGATACGCGGATACCACTTTGTCAATCTCTGGCTGTGGTCCCGTCAGGCCAACCAAGCGAGAATGAAAATTTTTAACGTATTCAGCGAGGTATGTTACCGTATCACGCTCTGGATCCACCGTAATGAAGATCGGTTGCACGGCCAACGCTTTATGTCCCATCTCGTCGAGGGCAATGGCAATATTTTGCAATTCTGTTGGGCAGATATCCGGGCAAAACCCGTAACCGAAATATACGAGCATAAGCTTGCCGCGAAAGTGCTTATCAGTGACCTGTTGTCCTTTATGATCGGTCAAAGCGAATGGCCCACCTATCGCGATCTGCCCGGAAATAGCCAAGCTGGGGCTTTCAAAAACCGTTGCGATCGGCTTGGGGCGTGTGACCTGCCAAGCGACGTAGGCCGCGAGTGCGATCGCCGCAAGCGCTGCAAGCATCGCAGCAATCAAGAGATAAGAGGGCTTCGAGATCATTATTGGCTTTTTTAAGTCAGTTTACCGCAGCCATCTAGTAGACACATAACCCCCAAGCAGTCATTAGCGAATGGACAAATCGCCGCACAACTCTGATCCTCTAGCACTTGATATGCCTTCATAGAGCCGCGACATCGCCTCATTCACACCATATATTCATGAAATTATGACAGTGGCTGAAAAGCTTAATATTTGGAAAACAGGCACGCGGCAAATCGGTGACGCACCGAAAAGGAGGTCTAATGCGCAGAACGATCGCGCTAGTCGATGACGACCAAAATATCCTGACATCCGTGTCCATCGCGCTAGAGACCGAGGGCTACCGAGTCAAAACGTATAAGGATGGGGAAGAAGCTCTTCGCGGCATTGGCCAACATTCGGTCGATTTAGCCATCCTCGACATCAAAATGCCCCGCATGGATGGCATGGAAGTGCTGCAGAACCTTCGGCAAACAAGCCAGTTGCCAATCATCTTCCTTACATCGAAGGACGACGAGATCGACGAACTGCTTGGCTTCCGCATGGGCGCTGACGACTACATCAAGAAACCTTTTTCGCAGCGGCTGCTAATTGAGCGGATAAGAGCACTTATTCGTCGCATCGAAGTCACTGCTGACGGGCCTAGCCACAGAAAAGAGGAACAGCTGATTCGCGGCGACCTCGTCCTCGATCCGGAACGGCATTTTTGTACTTGGCAAGGGAAACCGGTGCAATTGACGGTTACGGAATTCCTTTTACTTCGAGCATTGGCGCAGTATCCCGGACACGTTAAGAACCGCGATCAACTAATGGATGCCGCCTATGGTGAGAGCATTTATGTAGATGACCGGACGATCGACAGCCATATCAAACGACTGCGCAAAAAGTTTCGTGAGATCGATGAAGGGTTTGGGGAAATTGAAACACTTTACGGCGTTGGATATCGGTATCGAGGCGGTTAGTCCCGATGAGGTGAGTTTTGACGGGCTGATTTGGCAATCAAACGTTAAACTTGCTGGGAAATGACGTCTTCGAGTGAAAGTAAACAGGAACGCCACGAACGCGATAATGATTTAGGCGCCGTGCCGCCCGAGCGGCCTCGGCGCCTCATCTTCTCGCCAATGACCCGACGCATCCTGGCGATCAACATTCTGGCGCTGGCTATACCCGTTGGCGGCCTACTTTATCTTGGTCCCTACCGGGATGGACTCATCGAAACGGAATTGGAAGCCCTGCGCACACAAACAGAAATCTTCGCCGGTGCACTGGGCGAAGGCGCCATTCAGACCGAGCCAAGCGGCCGCCAGCTGCTGAACGTCAACCATGCGCGGGACATGATCCGTCGCCTAACGGCCGCAGCTAGTGTCCGGGCTCGGCTTTTCCGTAATTCCGGCGAGGTCGTTGCGGATAGCCGTCATCTAGGCGACAGAAGTAGGCTCGTGCACGTCCTCTCACTGCCGCCAATAGAGGATGTCACGCCAATTGAGCAATTCGCCGGAATGATTGTTTGGCTACTCGAGCGAATGCATGCGCGAACCGATTTAGAAACCTACCGTGAAGTGCAGCAGCAAACGATTGCGGACTATCCTGAAACGCGGCAGGCGCTGGCAGGCGAGGTCACCGGCGTGGCGCGGCATGACGGCAGCGGCGGCTACCTTCTGTCCGTGGCGATGCCTGTTCAGCGATACCGCCAGGTGATCGGTGTTATCATGTTATCGCAAAGCGGATCAGACATTCAGGAGGCTGTTCGTGACGTCTGGTTCGTGGTGTTGCAAGTTTTCGCCGGCGCCTGGGTCTTCACCGTGCTGTTGTCGCTATATCTTGCCGGCACCATCGCACGACCAGTCCACCGGTTAGCGGAGGCCGCCGCGCGAGTCCGCCGCGGCAACGGCGTCGAAATCGTTGAGATCCCGGACATGACACAGCGCGGCGATGAGATTGGCGATCTATCCGGCGCGCTCAGGGCAATGACCACCGCACTCTATCAGCGCCTCGATGCCATCGGCCGGTTCGCCGCCGATGTTAGCCATGAAATTAAGAATCCGCTCACATCCCTGCGAAGTGCCGTCGAGACAGCCTCCCGCGTGGACGATCCCGAGCAGCAGAAGCACCTGATGACGATCATTCTTGACGACGTCCAAAGACTTGACCGGCTGATCAGCGATATCTCCGATTACTCGCGGCTTGATTCAGAACTCAATCGCGAACTGCGGAAAACAGTCGATATAAGGGATATGCTGCACATGTTAGTTAGCCTGCATATCGCAAGCAACGAGCCATCGTCCATCTTGTTAGACGCGCCAGAGGATATAGACCTAACGGTTCCCGCGGTAGAGGGCCGCCTGGGGCAGGTGTTTCGCAACCTGATTGCCAATGCGATGAGTTTCAGCCCGGTAAACGGCGTGATCCGGCTCACCGCGCACCGCGAACGCGACACCGTGGTAATTTCAGTCTCCGACGATGGACCCGGCATTCCACCAGGCAAATTGGCTTCGATTTTCGATCGGTTCTACACGGAGCGGCCTGTGGGTGAGAAGTTCGGGACTCATTCAGGCCTGGGCCTTTCGATCTCCAAACAAATCATCGAGGCCCACGGCGGAACGATCCGGGCAGAGAACAGGATATACGGGGAAAAAGGGGTGGTTGGCGCAAAATTCATCATCACCCTACCAGCGCATTAGCGGCAGTTCACCAAAGGGAAATGTTGCGGTAAGAAGGAGGATATGGCTTGTGGCACACTTGTCTAGTGCCGATAAGCACGCTGAATCAACGCCTTACTGCGGCGCATCATGGG
>PBDG01000042.1 GCA_002717225.1 Rhodospirillaceae bacterium
AAATGGTTTCAGTAGAATATGTGCGCTCCATGGCAGCCTACAACCGCTGGCAGAACGAAAACCTCTATCGTTCCGCTGGAACACTTTCGGATAAGGAACGCAAACTCGAGCGTGGTGCTTTTTTTGGCTCTATCCATGGTACTTTGAACCACATTTTGTGGGGAGATCAAAGATGGCTAAGCCGTTTCGGAGCGGTTGAACCACCGGCATCAATTTGTTCCATGACAGAAACGGCAGAACTTTATACCGACTGGCAATCCATTGTGGAGGCGCGCAAAAATTTTGACGAAACAATCACTGGCTGGGCGAAAGCACTAGATCCAAGCTGGCTTTCGAGTGAGATAAACTGGACATCATTCGCAGTTGGCAAAACGTTTGATCAACCGGCATGGCTACTCACCGTCCAAATGTTTAATCACCAAACTCACCACCGAGGCCAAGTGCACGCCATGCTGACTGCAGCAGACATTCAACCGGACGATACGGACATTGCCTTTATGCCGAATAATTAAGGGCTAAGTTTGGTCTGCACGTTTATGAATACAAATTAGTGGTAGGAGATAGACCTCGGATAATCGCGACCCTCAAGATCGAGAGACAAGCCAAAGTTTGGAAAATGATTACTCTAGAATAGATGGTCTTTGTCTAACTAACTGACCGTTAGGATTACATGCGCTATGCCATTAATGGCAATCGTATTGCTTTTCTATTTCATGTCGTTGTCATCGCACTGCCAAATGACTTAACGGCGTCTGCGCGGCCTGGNGTAGGAGGTATATTGAGCCCTCGTTCACACGCTGGCCGTNCGCGCATCTGATCCATCCAGCGCTCTAGCTCATTCAAACCCTCAGTCGATACTCGCGCCCAGCGGTGACTTCGGATCCATGACCAATTAGAGATATCAGCAATTGAGAAATCACCTGCCAGCCAGGTTCTGTCTACCAAATGTGTGTTTNCNACTTCATACAGTCTNCGGGTTTCGTTGTGATATCGAGCTCTTGCAGCGGGNACGTCAGTAGGAAAATATCGTTCAAAGACGACAGCTTGCCCCTGGATTGGCCCAANGCCACTGGCTTGAAACATAAGCCACTTCATCACNTCATAGCGTTCAGAGCCCTGAGAGGGTAATAATTTTNCTGNCTTTTCGGCCAAATAAAAAAGAATCGCGTTCGAGTCAAAAATCGTCAACCCAGAGGAGTCATGATCAACAATCACAGGAATACGTCCATTGGGATTCATTGCAACAAACGATGCTTCATGCTGATCACCGACGGCAAGATCAACATATTTAACTGTGTATTCTAGCGCCAGTTCTTCTAGCGCCATCGCCACTTTCCAACCGTTTGGAGTAGGCGAAGTATAAAGGTCTATCATTCCACTATTCCCGTAGCTTGCGTGCTGCGATTTCGACCGATGGAATATCGGCCAACTNCGACCCNTCGACATGGCCATTGTGACCATTGTNTCCAACAGTATGGTCCTTGAAGTACTCTAGATCAGCCGCATCACCTATAGCGTCGACTTAAGGCCTCCAGCAGCATACAGNGCGAAATTCCCCACAAGGATATATTNAGTCAANTCGATAGAATACGAGTNACNCAGATACAGCTTGGTCAATGCCATCTGGATGTCTGTAAATTAAACAAACGCTAGTTTAAAACCCAATTGAATAATATTATAAGCACCGACTTCAGACGTTCNCGCGAGACCTAATAAATGGCAGACTTAAGAGCGCATGATTGGATTCGGCATCATGCNCGCCGCCGACCTAAGAAATGCGCNATCGTTGATTTTGAAACCGGTGCAGAACTAACCTATTTAGAGGTAGATCGCCTGGCGGACGCCTGCGCCGCCTTCTTGCACCGTCACCATAACATACAGCCCGGCGACCGGGTCGCACTACTAGCGCAGAACTGCCCCGAGGTCTTTATCATTCANGCAGCCTGCGCTAGNTTGNGGGCTATTCTTCTACCACTCAATTGGCGCCTGACAGAGCCAGAACTCAACTATATGNTCTCCGATGCAACGCCAAAAACCGTCCTNGCGGATGAGCGCTTTATTGCGACGGCAAAAGCAATTTGTGCCAAAGAGGGCGTCTGCGAAGCTGTTCAAATTGGTGCGGGGACTGATTTCGACAGCTTGCTGAGAAACGGCGACGTCGTCGAGGGGCTAAGTGAACCAGTCTATTCGGATATTTGGCACATCCTGTATACCTCGGGCACGACGGGCAGGCCGAAAGGAGCAATGCTTAGCCATGGNCAGAATTATCTTCAGGCGGTAAATCTGGGCGCNGAATATGGCGTTACCCATTCCTCAGTAGGTCTGACTTATACACCGACTTTCCATGCCAGCGGATTGTTCATGTTTGCCAATCCCAGCCTCCTGGTCGGCGCGACGACCTATCTGATGCGCCAATTCGATGCTTTGGCCTGTTTGAAAACAATGACGAACCCGGAGATCGGCATCACCCACACGTTAGCCATCCCAACTAATCTTCTAATGATCCGCAACCTACCAGAATTTGATGATGCGGAATTCAACGGGCTAGTCATAGCCTCGGGTGGTGCGCCGGTAGCATCGGCTCTGATCGAGATCTATGGCGCCCATGGCGCCAGAATTCCACAGGTTTGGGGAATGACTGAGTTGTGTGGCGTGTCTACTTCNCTTCCGGCAGAAGAATCGCTTAANCGCACNGGGTCCTGCGGACCACCCCTGATGAACATGGATATAAGCATCATTGATCAGCANGATAATCATATCGAGACACCAGATACGGTCGGCGAGGTTGTCGCGCGCGGGCCGATGGTGATGCAGGGTTATTGGGGTCTAGGTGACAAGAATAAAGAGTTCTTCGTCTCTGGTGGTTGGTTCCGAACGGGCGACGCAGGAAGCCTGAGCGCCGACGGCTACCTAACTATCGTCGGCCGCTGGAAGGACATGTACATATCTGGCGGCGAAAACGTCTATCCCGCCGAAATAGAGGACGTTATCTATCAAATGNCGGCGGTGGATGAAGTCGCCGTGCTAGGCGTACCGCATGAAAAATGGGGCGAAACGGGTCGCGCCTTTGTCGTGGTCAAAGCAGGNCCNTCTCTCACNGGAGAAGAAATCATTGCCCATTGCAAGACTCAACTTGCCACCTACAAGGTTCCAAAATCCGTGGTCTTTCTGGACGAACTGCCTCACAGCGCGAATGGTAAAATTCTCAAACACAAAATTTCCACAGACACAAAGACGTAACGGCAAGCCCGCCCCTTCTTATTCTTGAACCCGGCCACAACGTCATGAACCGCCCAACTTCCATCTCTCCTTTCGGGGAATCTATCGAGATAATTCGAGATTCCTCGACCGCATCCGTCAATAAAAATGTGGAAGCACTTCTNAAACGNGTAGAAAANGCNAATTTACCTCCGCTATACGAAATGCCGGCGACGAAAGCCCGTGCCGAATTTGACCGGCGCGCCACAAAATTAGAGCTGGAAGCAGAGGTGGTAGAACACTGCGAAGATACGACTATCAAGAAGAATTATGGCCGACAGATAAACCTTCGCCTNTACCGGGGCATCGGGTGTACCAACGCGGCACTGATCTTTTATGTTCACGGCGGCGGCTGGGTGTTCGGCAGCGTCGANGGCTATGACCAACTGTGCCGGCGATTCGCCAACCGCACCCGCCTTCCCATCGTCTCCATCGAATACAGCTTGGCGCCGGAACATCCTGCGCCAACCGCGCTAGAAGATATCTCGCGCACGATCAGTATGCGTCCGTCCCTCGCACAGTGGGCCGGCGTTGGCACTGAGAAATGGGCAATGATGGGCGACAGTGCTGGTGGCAATCTGATCGCAGCGACCTTGCTGGAGCTCGGACCTGAGGACNGCCCTGACCAGCAAACCTTAATTTATCCAGTGACGGATTTGTCGCGCACGGCGCCTTCGCGTATGAAATTCTCCGAGGGATATCTATTGGATGCAAAAATGATGAGCTGGTTTTCTCGACATTATGTCGGCGACGGCGATGCGGCAGACCCGCGGATTTCACCCATTCGTCATACGCAACTCGATAAAAGCCCGCCAACCCTCATGGTCACCGCTGGNCTAGACCCACTACGCGACGAGGGAATTGAATACGCGACAGCNTTGCACAAGGCNGGCGTTCAGATCGATCATCTTCACTGCCCAGATATGCTGCATGGCTTCCTCNGTATGCCACTCGCGTTGCCAACCGCCCTCGTCATAACAGACCGCATCGCCGATTATCTCCGCGCTTTTTTTCGCTGAATATTGAGCTTCACNAAAAATGAACCGACTGCATCTGCATCATGTGCATCTCTTCACCAAGGAAATCGACCAAACGGTTGATTGGTGGGTGACACATATGGGTGCGGACGTGGCCTTCGATGGAATCATGGCCGGTTCCCGCAACGTGTTTTTGCGCATCGGCGACGGGCGCCTACATCTCTACGACCAGCGTCCCAAGCAATATGACAGAAATGCTGTTCATCATGTGGGTATCAGGGTCGAGAACTTGACACAACTGGTTAACCGGATGATATCGGGCGGCGTCGAATTCCCTAATCGAATTCGCCTATTCGACGGCTGGTCTTATTGCATGTGCATGGCGCCCGATAATCTACTGCTTGAGCTATTCCANATCGACGANCAGAAGTTAACTGGTCCGCTCAAGNATTATTTNTCGGACGAATCCCATTTCGGTGGAGAGTGAATTGAANGAATCNAAGANAACNCNGCAAGACTTGAAAACAAATATNGCNGAAGCGGATATTCCCGTTCTGCTCATGGTATTGGTGCATCTNACCGGAAAGCGCAAATGGATCGAAAACCCCTATTTGCCTGCCAGGGACCGTGCTTTTTTTCCCGATGCATCGGGTGGGCTTTCGAAGGCATTGCAGGACGAGATCCGTGTCGCTGCCTTGGAAGCGATATCAGCTTATTTGGCAGGCACACTCGTAATGCCCGGAAACCCGTCTCGGGAAACCTACCTGCAAATGATGAGCGCTTGCGTCGGAGAGCCTATTCCAAAAGAATATCTCGACATGATGCTTGAGGAAATGCGGTTTCAGGAACGTGATGCCGAATGGACCAGCCGACCGGCGGATAGCAACTTACGAGAATTCAAATGTCTGATTGTTGGCGCCGGAATGTCAGGACTGTGCGCGGCTATAAAGTTTAATAAGGCCGGCATTCCCTTCGATGTGGTGGAAAAAAACACCGGATTGGGCGGCACCTGGTTCGAGAATAAATATCCCGGCGTAGGCTGCGACGTTCCTAACCATTTCTATTCCTATTCCTTCTGGCCAAAGACAGATTGGACGGAATATTTCTCGTCAGGAGACGAAATTGAAGCCTATTTTAAAGATTGCGCCGACGATTTCGAAATTACCGGCCGGATCCAATTTGAGAAGACAGTACTCAGCGCAAAATACAACCCAGCCACTTCGCTCTGGAATGTCACCATTGCCGGTAAATCTGGCGATGTCGAAACCAGGCCCTATAATGCGCTCATCATCGCAACGGGCCAGTTGAACCACCCCAAGATGCCAGACATCCCCGGCATCAACAATTTTCGTGGTATCTCTTTTCATTCCTCGCAATGGCCGAAGAATTTGTCGCTCACCGGCAAAAAAGTTGCTGTAGTAGGCACTGGCGCAAGCGCCATGCAGCTTGCGCCCTCTGTGGCTATGGAGGCAAAAGAACTTGTCATCTTCCAGCGCAGCGCCCAGTGGGCTATCCCAACACGGGATTATCACCGTACCGTCAGCCCCCGCAAGAAATGGCTGCTCGAACACGTACCCTTCTATGCCGAATGGTTCCGTTTCGGACAGGTCTGGCGCTATAGCGACCAATTGCTAGCGTCTGTGCGGAAAGATCCGGACTGGCCACACCCCGAACGTGCGATGAATGCGCGCAATGACCGCCATCGTGAGGTGCTGACAAACTATATGTATGAACAATTAGGCAATAACGAAGCGCTGCGCCAAAAGGCACTGCCCGCCTATCCACCCTACGGCAAACGAATTCTGGTCGACAATCATTGGTTCAACACCTTAAAGCGAAGCAATGTCGACCTAGTGACCGATCCGATTTCCCATATTGGCCACAATGCCATCGCCACTCAAAGCGGTACCGATTATGACGTGGATGTAATCGTTTATGCTACCGGCTTCAACGCTCACCAGACACTCGGCAACATACAAGTTTCTATTGAGAGCAGCGCGTCGCTGAATGATGTGTGGGGCGAAGACGATCCGCGTGCATATCTTGGAATCACCGCGCCGGGCTTCCCTAACCTATTCTTTCTCTATGGCCCAAACGCCAATCTTGGCCATGGAGGCAGTATCATTTTCATTTCCGAGCTACAGGTTCGCTATATCCTGACACTGCTGATGAAAATGATCGAAGGTGGCATAAGGGAAATCGACTGCAGACGGGACGTGCATGATGCATATAACAAACGGCTCGACGATGAACATGCCGAGTTGATTTGGACCCATCCGGGCATGGGCAGTTGGTACAAAAACAAGGAAGGCCGTGTTGTCTCCATCATGCCCTGGAGGTTAGTCGACTATTGGAATTTCACCCACGACCCAACACTCAAGGACTATCACGTTAAAAAGTAAGTCACGGTTCACGATTGACCGTTAAAATATGCCTTAAAATTTGATCCGGTTGGTTCTCCCGGTAGTGTCATTTTTCCAATAATGACGCAGAATTAATAGGGTTTGGCTTTCCTTGGCCATTGCAGAACCAGTAACCAACTCAATTGGCCTATTAACAACCCAGACTGTAAAGTTCTCGAGCGCGCGGCAACGTCAGGAAAAACCTGCCCCCTTAGAGAATGGCAAACGGTCCAATTTGCTGATAGGCAAGGTCTTGCAGACAAGAAATGACGCGCGACAAAAACATGAAGTATTGTCCTCTATAGTCGCCAGCTTGCCGACCGGGCTTAAGACCGAGACTCATTGAACTTTTGGTTTTCAGCACAGAAACTTAAATTTATGCCGATAGGAACAAAAAAATTGACTATACGCTGGCACATCTGCACAGGAACCCTACTCGCAGCGGTGGTGACACTCCTAAGCGCTCCAGCATTGGCTGATTTTGCGTCTGGGCGAGCAGCTTACGAGCGGGGCGAATTCCACGTCGCACGCGAACAGTGGGAAGCCCTCGCTGAGGCTGGCGACTCGGTATCACAGGCAGCTCTCGGCAGCCTCTATATTCACGGCGAAGGCGTTACCATAGATTATAATAAGGCGTTGTACTGGACTCGCCAGGCTGCGGAGCAAGGAGAGGTTACCGGCCAATTCAATATGGGCTCTATCTATGCCGGTGGGCTAGGGGTTGAGCGCGATTATAAAGAAGCCGCACAATGGTTTCATCTCGCTGCCAAACAAAACGACGCCATTAGCCGCTATAACCTTGCTCTCCTCTATTCACGCGGTCTCGGAGTGAAGCGAGACGATATCAAAGCGGTCTATATGCTAAACACGGCTTCGATTATTGCGGGAACCCCGGAAATTGCCCAGCACGAGCTAGCCGCGGAAGCCGAGCGCCTAGCGCTAAATTTGATGATGACTATGAGCCCAGACGATATCAACGAGGCTAATGCCCGCTCGAAGAAATTCGAGGGCGATTACCTACAGCTATATTTGAAGAGCCATTTCAATCACCCAACCAGCGACCAAACCGCGCCACAAGATCCCTGATCTCAGCCCCAATCCGGGGCAATGAACCAGCTATAAATACTATATCTTGTGGTTAATCTGAGAAATTTACTTGCTATTAGCGCATCACACGCTATCTTGGGGGTGAAGCGGGCTACCCTACAATATGTAGGACCCTCGAATGTGAGGTTACGGCCCGCACACGATTGAGTTAATCCGAGGCGGAGAGAATTACATGTCAGTCTGGACACCTGAACGTATCGCCGAAGTCACCAGATTGTGGGGCGAGGGTCTAACCACGGCGGAAATTGGAAAATTGGTCGGCGTTACCAAAAACGCCGTTGTCGGGAAAGCACATCGTTTGGGCTTGCCACCACGCCCCTCACCAATCCGGCGCAAAGGCGGTGGAAGCAGCGGCGGAAATACTAGCCGCGCTATCAGCAGGGGGCGCGCACCACGAACAGCCGCTAAGGCACCGGTTAAACCACCGGTGCGCCAATTCGTGCTCAGCACCTCAGGCGCGCGCTGCAAATGGCCGTCTGGACATCCAGGTGAAGCGGATTTTCATTTCTGCGGCTCGCTCGCTCTCGTGAACAAGCCCTACTGCCCAGAGCATTATCAGATGGCCTATCTACCGGCGCGGCCCAAGGGTGAGGCCAGAGAAAGTCGCAACGAACCGTCGCGCGTAGACACTCGCCGCTCGGCATCAGCAGCGTAAAATCTAAAGGATTATTTCGCTGTGAGCTTCACCGCAGAGTCCATACGGCCCATCCACATCATGCCATACATGTGAAAATCACCGATTAGGCTGAAAATCGGATAAATAAAAGTCGCCGGGCGATTCTTCTCTACGAAGAAATGACCAGCCCAGGAGAAAAAATAGCCACATAGCGGCACACCGAGCAGCAACCATGCCTCGGGCAATACTGCAGATAAGACGGTCAAAACGATTGCCCCCGAAGTGCCGATGAAATGCAGATGGCGCGTACCAGCTTGACTGTGCTGCAAGATATAGAACGGCCAAAAATCGCGATAACGGGTTATGCGTTGCTCAGCCATGTCCTTCTCTCTATCCTGCCGGCGGCGCAAAGGCGGAGGTGGCGGTGAGCCATACTTTGCCTATAATAACGCAAAATTCTGTCTTTATAGACTACTTGGACTACAACGGAGCATGCCATGCCGGCAATGACCACCCCAATATGCGATTTCGGCTGGAAAGCGCTTGATTTTGATTTGCCCGGGATCGACGGCAGGAATCATACCCTCGCGGACGTCCAAGGCGAAAACGGCACGCTGGTGATGTTTCTTTGCAACCATTGCCCCTTTGTGAAGGCGATTATCGACCGCATCGTGCGCGACGTTTCTGAGCTTTCCACGCTCGGCATTAAGTCTGCAGCCATAATGCCCAATGACGTGACAAGCCATC
The DNA here is from genome assembly GCA_002717225.1 of Rhodospirillaceae bacterium. GTDB lineage: Bacteria > Pseudomonadota > Alphaproteobacteria > UBA828 > UBA828 > PTKB01. The sequence continues at coordinate 9,108 of PBDG01000042.1, forward strand.
CTGCCGATTCCTTCGAGAATATGAAGCTCTTCGCCACCGAGCATAACTTTACCTTCCCCTATCTGATAGACAAAAGCCAAGAAATAGCCCGTGCGTATGACGCTGTTTGTACACCAGATTTTTTTGGCTTCGATGCTTCCCTTGGCCTGCAATATCGGGGTCGGCTTGATGAATCTCGGCTCGATCCAGTACCGAACGCAACTCGGGATCTATTCGAGGCCATGAAAGCGGTGGGGGAAAGCGGTAGGGGCCCAGAAACGCAACTGCCCAGCATGGGATGTTCAATCAAATGGCGGAACGCCGCCTAAAGCGAACAGAGAGAGGCAGCCCGTGGCTGATATTTTCCGTGAAGTCGATGAAGACATTCGCCAGGAACGCTACGAAAAACTTTGGAAGCGATATCGGTGGTGGCTTCTCGGTCTTGCCATCGCGCTGATCGGGGCAGTTGCCGCCTATGTCATTATCGATGAGCGAAATGAGAGCCTGCGCCGCGAAGAGGGATTGCGCTTTGCCACTGCCTTATTGGAATTGGAGGAGGGGAGGCCCAAAGAAGCCGCAGCTCAGTTCAACGCGCTCGCCAACAGCACGGACTCTGGCTACCTCGCGCTGGCTCGCCTGCGCGCCGCCGATGCGCTGGCAGCGGCTGGCGACGAAAGCGCTGCAGTGGCACTCTATGACGAGCTCTCATCGGACAACCAAGCCAACCTACGCTACCGCGAACTTAGCGTGCTACTCGCCGCCGAACACTTACTCGACAGTGCACCACCGCAAGAGGTAATGCAGCGCTTGGCAGCACTGGTCAGTGGCGATGGGCCGTGGCGTTCGCTGGCCGTCGAGTTAACCGGCCTCGCCCAGATCAAGGCTGGACGAATAGACACGGCACGCCAAATCTTCGATGATCTGCGCCGGGACCTGACCGCGCCAAGCGGAGTGCGCGCCCGTGCCCAGGAGTTGCTGGTAAGTCTTGGGGGGCCGCTCGAATCGGATTCCGAGCGACCCGTTCCGGAAACAAGCAAAGACTAACCAACATGTTAGCGCTGCATCGTTTTCTCGCCGTTGTCGTTGCAGGCGCCGCGATCGGCGCCTGCGACCTAGGAGACGAATGGCTCGGCTATAACGAAGCCCCACCGCTTCCCGGTCAACGTCTCTCAGTACTCGCGTTGGAAAGCATCATTGAACCGGATCCACGCATTGCTAATCTCGACGTTCGCCTGCCCAAACCCTACGTTAACGAATCCTGGCCACAGGCAGGCGGCTATCCCGATCACGCCATGCACCATCTTGCCGGTGGCGAACGGTTAGCGCCCTTTTGGCGTGCAAACATCGGAGAAGGCTCGGGAGATGACGGACGCATATTGAACACCCCGGTAGTTGCCAACGGACGTGTTTTCACTATCGATGCGTTGGCAGAAATATCTGCCTTCGATGCGAAAAATGGTGAACGCCTATGGCATCTCGATGTGCGCCTCAAAGATGGTGAGAAAGACGGCTTTGGCGGCGGTCTAGCATTCGCCCATGGTCGCCTTTTTGTCAGCACGGGCTTCGGCCATGTGCTTGCGCTCGACCCCTCAAACGGCAACGAGTTATGGCGTGAAAATATCGGCATTCCAATGCGCGCTGCACCGGTGGTCGTCGGCGAGCGACTGTTTGCAGTCACTTACGACAATCAGCTTTGGGCACTCTCGGCGACCAATGGAGAGATCCTATGGAGCCATTCCGGCATATCGGAGTCGGCTGGTTTCTTGGGCGCGGCAGTGCCGGCGGTGGGCGGAGAAATCGTCATTACGCCATACTCCTCAGGCGAGTTGCTGGCGCTTCGCGTAGAAAACGGGCGTACCATCTGGACCGATTCACTCGGCGCCCAGCGTCCGGGTACCGGCAGCCTTGCTGCCCTCAACGACATCAACGGCTCACCGGTGATCTACCGCGGCGTGGCCTACGCAATCAGCCATGGTGGACGGCTCGTAGCGATCGATGTACGTACTGGTAGGCGCATCTGGGAGCAAGATATCGCCGGCCTCAACACCCCCTGGATCGCTGGCGAATTTATCTTCGTGGTGACCGTAGACGGTGATGTGGTGTGTCTCGCGAGACGCAATGGCCAAGTGCGTTGGGTACACTCTCTACCGCGCTTTGAGGATGCAGAGGAACGCGACAAACCGATGTTCTGGAACGGCCCGTTGCTTTTAAGCGATCGCCTTCTTGTGCTTGGCTCCAATGGGGCCGCGCTCTCGATTTCGCCGTACTCCGGTCGCTTGCTAGGCAAGTTGGAACTTCCCCACGGCGTACGCGTTGCGCCCATCGCCGCCAACGGCACGGTTTACATTCTGGCCGATGATGGCGATCTGATCGCCCTAAGGTAAGCTAGGCCTCGCGTCATGACGATAAGCGTCGCTATTGTCGGTCGCCCCAATGTTGGCAAATCTACTCTTTTCAACCGCCTAGTCGGACGACGTATCGCCATCGTCGCCGAGACGCCAGGTGTGACTCGCGACAGGCGCGAGGGTGAGGGTCGCATCGGCCACCTACACTTTCACATAATTGACACCGCCGGGCTCGAGATAGCAGCGCCAAATACCCTTGGCGGGCGCATGATGGAACAAACGCAGCGTGCCCTCGACGAGGCAAATGTGGCGCTCCTACTAGTTGATGGGCGCACCGGCATAACCGCGGCGGACGAGCATTTTGCCGATCAACTCAGGCGGGCCGGCACTCCGGTCATTCTAGTAGTCAACAAATGTGAAGGTAGTGCGGCGAGCGCCGGCATCGCCGAATCGCACGCCCTCGGCATGGGTGAGCCGGTAGCGATCTCTGCCGAGCATAATGAGGGTATGGCTGATCTCTATGAGGCGCTGCTACCGTTTAGTGAAGAGCACGCTCCAGCGACAGGTGATAATGCTGACAAATTACTTCGCCTTGCCATTGTCGGGCGGCCCAATGTTGGGAAATCTACCTTGGTCAACCGCCTAGTCGGCGACGAACGGGTGATCACCGGCCCAGAACCCGGCATCACGCGTGATTCAGTAGCAGTCAAATGGTCATTCAACGATAGAAATGTCGAGTTAGTAGATACGGCAGGCCTGCGCCGCCGAGCCCGCGTCCATGAAAATATTGAAAAACTCTCTTCTAAGAACACCTATGTCTCACTCGGCCGTGCCGAAGTAGTCATACTGCTGTTCGACGCGACGAAACCTCCGGCCAAGCAGGATTTCAGCATCGCCAAAACGCTGGCCGAGGAAGGCCGTGCGCCTGTACTGGTACTCAATAAATGGGATTTGGTAGAGGATACAGACGGTGTAATGCGCGATATGCGCACTCGCCTTATCGACAGCCTGCCGCAACTCAAGGGCGTTCCTCTGGTAACTTGCTCAGCACTCACCGGCAAGGGCTGCGAGCAGATCATGCCTGAGGTAGTTGGCATCTATGACAGGTGGAATATTCGAATTACGAGCGCCGTGCTCAACCGCTGGCTCGCCGACGTAGCAGAGCTCCACCCTCCACCACTCGCTGCCGGCCGCCGCATTCGCTTGCGCTACGTAACCCAGGTCAAGGCCCGCCCACCCACCTTCGCCGCCTTTGTTAACCGCCCTGATGCCCTACCCGACAGCTACCGGCGCTATCTAGTGAACGGCCTGCGCGAAACATTCGGGTTAGAAGGCGTGCCCATCCGGCTACATTTACGCAAAGGAAAAAACCCATACGCAAAGAAAAAATAGCCGAACCCAACAAGCAAAGAATGCTTATTCATTAGCCAAAATGTTCATTAACTGGATTTCATATTTTTGGTCTAATTTATACAAAGGTGCCAGAAGTCGCCTGTCGCAAAATTGCCTTAGATTTTGTTTTGACCTTGCGGCAGCCACCGGCAAGCCCTGCAATACATAAAGCCTTGGAATACTTCTAGCAGTGTGTGCTAACCCTTTAGAGCCAGAGCTTCTTAGCGAATAGAAAACAGTCCTAAAATTTATGCCTTAATACGCTCTGAACGGGGATCGTAAAGTGGCTGGAGCGAGGGCTTCGCTGGGTAAAGCTCGCCTGCCACCTCGATTTCATATGCCCCGGACATCAGATAATCTAAATCGACCCCGTCCGGATGCTCAATATAGCCGAGACCTACCGCTCCATCTAGGGTATGGCCATACATGCCCGAACGAACGTAGCCAGCCAGCATACCGTCTCGCCAGATCGGCTCATTGTGATAAAGGAGCGGTTGCCGGTTCTCGAGTAAAAACTGAACGAAGCGCTTGTTCACCCCGTTTTCCTTCTGCTTCAGTAGTGCTTCGCGCCCGATAAAGCCATTCGGCTTGTCAAATGCCACTGCAAAACCGAGACCGGCTTCAAGCGGCGTATCGTTATCAGTAATATCATGACCGTAATGACGATAAGCCTTTTCAATGCGGAGCGAATTCATCGCATGCATGCCAATATGGCGCAGGTTATATTCTGCGCCTGCTTCAACTAGCAAGTCATAGACCCCAAGTGTGAACTCGGTCGGGATATAAAGTTCCCATCCAAGCTCTCCCACGTAGGTAATGCGCGAAGCGCGTACCAGCGCGTAGCCAAGCTCAATCTCGCGACTTGACCCGAAGGGAAAGGCCTTGTTCGAAAGATCGTCCTTGGTGAGGCACGACAAGAGATCGCGTGCTCGCGGTCCCATAATACCGATCGTCGCGAGCCCCGAAGTAACATCAGTCGCCACCGCGTGAGCACCCTTTGGGATATGGCGTTTGAGCCAATTGAAATCGCTTACCTGGAACTCGCCGGAGGTAACAATGAGATAGTCGTCCGCGGCGAGGCGGGTAACGGTCAAATCTGCCTCAATACCGCCTACTTCGTTGAGCCATTGGGTATAGACCAAACGCCCTGGTTCCATCGCCACATCGTTAGCGCAAACCTGGTTGAGCACCTTCTCGGCGTCCCGCCCCTGCAAACGGAACTTGGCGAAGGAGCTTTGGTCCAAAAGCCCTACATCTTCGCGTACCGCTCGATGCTCCTCGGCCGAGGCATCAAACCAGTTCTGACGACCATAACTATATTCGTAAGTCGGCTTGCTGCCCGGTTTGGCGTACCAGTTGGGACGCTCCCATCCAAACGCGACGCCATGACAGGCACCTTGCTCAACCAGTCGGTCATGGACTGGTGAACGGCGTACACCACGCGACGTCTCGCTTTGAAAAAACGGCCAGTGCATGGAGTAGAGGAGACCGAGAGATTCTCCCACGCGCTCCCGCAAGTAACGCCGATTACTCTGGAACGGTAGATTGCGTCTAACATCCACTTCCCATAGATCGACCGGAGGTCGGCAATCACGAATCCATTCTGCCATCACCTTACCAGCCCCGCCGGCAGATTGCAGTCCGATCGAGTTAAAACCAGCGGCGACGTAACAGTTGCGAAGCTCAGGCGTCTCGCCAAGATGATAGCGCACATCCGGTGTAAAGCTCTCCGGGCCACAGAAAAATGTCTGGATGCCAACATCGGCGAGCGCCGGCAAACGCTCAATGGCGCTGAAAAGGATCGGCTCGAAATGCTCGATATCCTCGGGCAGTTCGTCGAAGCAGAAATCTTCGGGAATACCATCCATACCCCAGGGCTTAGCCTTGGGTTCGAAGGCACCGAGAAGAAGCTTACCAGCGTCTTCCTTGTAGTAAGCGCAAGAATCATAATCTCGCAACACCGGAAGATCAGGGGTGAGCGCGGGGAACGGCTCGGTAACAATATAGAAATGCTCACAAGCGTGCAGCGGTACATGGACGCCAATTGAGGCTGCGAGGTCGCGCGTCCACATGCCAGCAGAGAGCACCACCGCATTGGCTCTAATGATTGCATCACCGACGCGCACGCCGGTCACCCGTTCACCATCATGGAGGATTTCTGTAACCTGCGTGTTCTCGAAAATAAGCGCGCCCCGGCTACGCGCGCCTTTCGCCAGCGCTTGCGTAACATCGATGGCATTCGCCTGGCCATCCGATGGGATCGCGATTGCACCAACTAAATCGTCGATATTAATTGGTGGATAGCGCTCCTTAACCTCTTCCGGTCTCAACACATCAACCTGAAGATTGAATACCTTAGCCATAGACGCATTACGCTTAAGTTCCTCGAAACGGCTCTCATTGGTAGCAAGTGAGATCGACCCGCGCTGCTTGAAACCAGTCGCTTGGCCAGTCTCTTCCTCAAGGTCTCGATAGAGATCAGCGGTATATCTAGCGAGCTGGGTCATGCGGCTAGAACCGCGAAGCTGGCCAATCAGCCCCGCCGCGTGCCAGGTGGTACCGCAGGTGAGTCTGCGACGCTCTACTAGTAACGTCTCCGAGATTCCGACCTTAGTCAGGTGGTAGGCAATTGAGCAGCCTATTACCCCGCCACCGATGATGACGACTTGGGCTTCGCCGGGAAGGTTTTGCACCATAATTCAAGTCAACCGGTGGGCGCGAGCTGACGGATCTCGCTGAGTGTTGATTCAAGATCTCGTACTTCTGCCCAGCCGACTCGCATCATCTCGATAGCTGGGTCGTGAAGATGAGGAAAGGTCGTTCCAGTGCACTCCTCAATAACGATGGATTTGAAGTCACGGAAGGTCGAATCCTTTGAGGTCGCGGCGACACATTGATTCGTGAGGACGCCCGTATAGAGCACCGTATCCGCGTTTAGCGCGCGCAGTATACTTTCAAGATTGGTTTGGTAGAAGGCGCTGAGTCGCGTCTTTTCGATATACCAGTCCTCTGGCCGGGGCTCTAGTTCATCGAATACCTCATAACCCCATGTGCCTTGGCGCAAACCGCCCTCAGCGAGAAAAGGCCTGAGTCGCATAAACGGGCCGCCATCCTCAAGGCCGCGGGTGCCATGGCGGGTCCAAACGATGGGGATATTCTTCGTACGGCACTCCAGAATCAACTGCTTGAGTGGACCAACGATGCGTTGCATATGGCTGATGTCAATGTTTTTCTTGGCATACCAACCTTCCGGATGAAGAAAATCGTTCTGCGGGTCAATGATAACGAGGACCGTACGGCTCGGCGTCAGATCCCAATGCGCCTCCTCGAAAGGCGCGGTTAAGGTTGTATCGATTCTCATTGCTCTATTTTCCACACTCTTAATTGGGTCGTGATGCCGAGCAGTTTAATGATCTCATTGCCGACACGTGCCATCTGCTCCATCTTGCCATTGAGGTAAGCGGAGGGGGTTTTACCAGCGCCGAAATCGCGAGTCTCCTGAATCCGTTCTCGGCATTCCGCCGCAGTACCTACGATGGTCAACTCGGTGTCCAACTCGACGGCCAATTATTTTGTGTAGTCTGCCTCAGAATCGACATGTCCTTCGCAATGCTCATTTGCCACCCCTCCTTGTAGGAAATCCNTTTTGAATGCCTAGCCGCGCGCCTGANTTAAATTCGTTNCATGCGCTGTTCAATGGCGCCGAAAACGCTTTGGCCTTCCGTGTCCGTCATATCGATCTTGATAACATCGCCGAAGCGCATCANCTCTGTACGCCGGTCCATTTTGTCGACCTTCTCGATCATACGCCGCTCCAGAAGGCAGGACGAGCCTCGCGCCCGGTCGCTGTTAGAGACAGTGCCCGAGCCGAGGATCGTGCCAGTGCCGAGCGGGCGGGTCTTGGCAGCATGGGCAATAAGTTCAGGATAGCTGAAATGCATCTCAGTGCCACAATCCGGATCACCTATTAACTCGCCATTGAGCGTGCTCCTAATACGGCCATTTAGACGCGCTCCATCCCAGATACCGTCCAGCGCGTCCGGAGTTATCGCCACAGCGGAACACGCCGTGGGCGGCTTTCCATGAATGAAACCAAATCCCTTCGCTAGTTCCGCAGGCACCAAACGGCGCGCCGAAACATCGTTGATTAGCATGATCAGGCGGATGCTCTTGGCAGCTTCATTTGGCTTTGCACCCATTGCGACAGGACCGGTGATAACCGCCGATTCAGCCTCAAAATCGATGCCCCAGGATTCGTCGGCAGCCAAAATCGGGTCGCATGGCCCGCCGAGGGGCTCGGAGGCGCCCTGATACATCAGCGGATCAATCTCCAATGTCTCAGGTAGGCTGTCACCACGGGCGCGGCGTGCGAGTTCGATATGATTGAGATAACCGCTCGCATCGAGGAATTGTGCAGCACGCGGCAAGGGCGCGGTCAGTTTAGAAAAATTGAGCGGAATTTCTGGGACCGCACTCCCGATCTCCAATTTCGCTGCAAGCGCGCGCAGCCCCGACTTTACATTTTCCCAATCGTCGAGCGCCGCGCGTAAGCTCGGTGCTAAAGTCACCGCCGAAACAGCTCGCGTAAGTGTCCGGTCAACTAGAATCAAGTTACCATCCGGCCCACCTTGCTTGAGTGAAGCGAGCCTCATGCTGGCGCGCCCTTCTCGAGATAAACTTTTAAATTGTTGACGTAACAGCACCATTTAACTTCATCGTTGATCTGCGCCACGTCGGTGTCATTACGCGTATCTGTCATGTGATCGATACCACTCTGAAATCCCCTACAAACAATGATTATCCGATAACATTACACCCATCATTGATAGGTTAAGATATCACAAACGAACCGTCCGAATTTCATTCGGCACGCTTCGGTCTAACCAATTTTGCTCGTTAAATACATAGGGTTTTTAACCATTTTCCCAAGGTATCCGCCATTGCACATTACAAATTTATGGTGACGGACATATTGCGGGTCATTTGTACTGGCTCAAACTTGCTCGAATCGGGCCACACCCATCGCAGCGGCGAGTAAGTGCACCTCTTGACCCATTTACACGAGACCCTAAAGGATCCTAACGACGGCATCGCCCGCGAAGGCCTTGGTCTCGATCTCAAGGTAAATTTCACAACCTGCTGATACGCCGTTAGAGGCGCCAAGCGCTTTTACCGAGTCAATACCATGCGACCAAAAAAATTACGGCTTTCCATCAGTGCATGAGCGGACGCAGCCTCGTCGAGACCAAAGGTTCTGTGTACCACCGAGGTGAGTTTTCCTTCGGCCATCAAATCGAGCACACGCGCTACCTGAGCTTTGGTCGAGCGGCCGCAGCCATGGACAGTGATGTGCTTACGGAAGAATTCAACGAAATCGAGCTCAACTTGCTCACCACCATGGGCTCCGATAGTAGCCATGCGCGCGCCTGCTGCCAGGCCATCAACGGATTCAGCAAGTATCCGCCCGCCGATCATCTCGAGGCACAGGTCAACGCCACGCCCAGCCGTGAGTGCACGCGCAGCATCTCCAATATGTTCTTTCTCATAATTGATCACCTCGTCAGCGCCTAGCGCGCGGGCACGTTCGAGTTTGCCATCGTCGCCCGCCGCCGCAATGACACGTGCTCCGGCAAGCTTAGCGATTTGAACCGCAGCCGAGCCGACGCCGCCGCCTGCCGCGGTCACCAGCACATCTTCACCTGCACAGATATGGGAGACCTCGACCAGTGCTTCCCAGGCTGTAGCGAAGGGCACTTGGCCGGCAACCGCGTCGACCCAGTTTAAATTGTCCGGAATGCGCACGACATGGTTCTGGCCGCATTTGAGATATTCGCCGTAACCGCCCCACACGGTAACGCCAAGCACGTCAGCACTGGCGCAGAGATTCTCTTTGCCGTCGAGGCAATCGCGGCAAACACCGCAAGTCAGCATGAAATGCGGCGCAACACGGTCACCGGGTTGAAATTCCTTGACCCCCTCCCCAACGTGCACCACCTCGCCCACCGCATCAACGCCCATGACATGCGGCATCTCGCTGGCAACGCCAAATAGTCCCTTGCGCAAATCTGTATCACAATGATTGACCGCGTTAGCATGCACTCTTATCAGCAATTCTCCGGCACCAGGCACAGGAGTCTGAACGTCTTCGTATTTGATGGTGTCGAAACCCTCGCCATAATGATGGATCACCGCCGCTTTCATATCGCTTCCTTCTGTTTCGTCACGGGTGCCCTTCGTCGAACTGCGAAGGCGGTGGTGGCGGATCGGTGTAGTGTGCCATGGCGGCGCGCGAGAATATCGAGATCGTCGGCATAGCCTCCGCCAACGACGCAGGCAAGTGGCACGCCGTGCCCTAAGCAACAATCGATTACGTGGTCATCCCGCAAACGCAAGCCCCGGTCGCTCAGCATGAGCTTGCCCAGCTTGTCATCAGCATGTGGATCAACACCACCATTATAAAACACTATATCAGGCCGAAATTTGTCCAGCAGCGGCGAGACATGGCTCTTGACCACCGAGAGATAGACTGCGTCGCCGATCCCCACCGGCAAACCAATATCAAGATCGCTAACTTCCTTAGCTTTTGGATAATTGGAATCACAATGCAGCGAGAATGTGAAGATGTCAGGGTCCCCTCTAAAAAATGCCGCCGTACCATCGCCTTGGTGAACGTCGAAATCTATCACCAATGCGCGTTTGAATGCACTCTCGCGCCGCAGTATGGCGATCGCCACCGCAACATCATTGAAAATACAGAAGCCCGCGCCATGATCAGGAAAAGCGTGATGGCTACCACCGGCTATATTGCAAGCAAGACCCTCTTCCAAGGCGAGACGCGCAGTCAGAACTGTGCCGCCAACAGCGGCACGCCCGCGCCTGACCAGTTCCGCCGAGAGCGGCAGACCAAGGCGGCGCTCTGCCTTCTTATCTAGAGCCAGAGAAACAATAGTTCGGATATAATCGGCGTTGTGGGCAAGACCAAGCTCCGTATCACTGACCGGTACTGGTCGGCGCAGCGCGTGTGGCTGGATCACGCCGTCCGCTAGGAGCAATTCCTTAATGCGACCAAACTTGCCGATGGGAAAGCGGTGACCTGGCGGTAACGGTACCGTGTAGTCAGGGTGAAAAACGATTCCGGGAGCAAAGTTCATGGCCTCAAAACAGGCCGAGCACATTTTCGGGCGGGCGACCGAGCACCGCCTTCTTGCCCTTAACAACAATGGGCCGCTCAATCAGTAACGGATCGCTATGCATTGCAGCAATCAGGGCCGCATCAGACAAGCGCTCATTGTCTAAGCCACGCTTGCTATAAGGAGCTTCCTTTTTCCGCAAAAGTTCGCGCGGGACCATGCCGAGAAGGCTAAGAAGCATTTCAATTTCCTCCTTGCTCGGCGGAGTCTTTAGATATTCCACGATTTCGGGCTCAACACCCTTTTCACGCAGCAATTGCAGGGTTTGGCGCGATTTCGAACACCGCGGATTGTGATAGATGGTAACGCCCATAATCGACACCTCTTCCGAGCCTGGTTTTTTCCGAAACCAATCTGTCATGCGAACCAAAAGCTGTCTAGAAGGCGTGTAAATAAAGGAAATTGTTGAAAATTTTCGCTAGGCGGGGTTTGTTTGCGCAAAATGAGTTTTGAATCTAGCAGGAACCGGCAAACACTAAGCGCGTTCGGCATCGGGTAGTAATGGCGCAACAGACTCCCTCATATGGCCGCAGAGGTGCGCGTAGCGCAATGGCCGCGCTTCTCGTCCTTCTTTTTCTGGCTGTGACGTCTCCCGTTTGGGCGCTGGATTCTAACGGTGACCGGAGTATCACCGAGAACGAGATCAAAGAATTAGTCCAGACGCTCGAGGATAACAGCGAACGCGAGCGATTCATCTCAGAGCTCAAAGCAATAGTTGCGGCAAAGCAGGCACTCAATAACGACGACACGAATGCCAGTGCAGGTGCATCGGCGCTTAAAAATATTTCGGACGGCCTTTCACATGTTGGCGATGAACTGCTCAAATTAGCCAAGGGCATTACTGATATACCCGCGGCCGCACGGTGGTTCGGCGACGAGTGGGCTGAGGAGAAATCGCGCGAGATCTGGGTCGAAATGGTGTGGAAGATGGCGGTGGTAATCGGCGGCGGAATTTTTGCAGCCTTCATCGTCTCCTTCGGCCTACGACGGCCACGCAAGCTCTTAGAGACCTCATCGCGCCCCAAAGCCTGGCTGCGACCTTTAATGCTTTTGGCCTATAACCTCCTTCGTGTGATACCAGCACTCGGTTTTGCCGGCGCGGGATATGGCCTGATGACAGTTCTCGATCCACATGAAGTGGTACGCCTGGTCGCGCTCTCGGCAATAAATGCCCACGTCATTGCTGTGCTTCTTAAGGCAGCGGCCAATCAGGGCCTCGCGCCCTACACACCGAATCTACGCATGGCAACGATCAACAACCGCACGGCGATGTACTGCATCAGTTGGTGGCGCCGCCTGATTAATATCGCCGTCTATGGCTATTTTATTTGCCAAGCAGCACTTCTTCTCGGCTTACCGGAAGGCGGCTATCAGGCGCTGGTAAAACTACTTGGTATCTTAGTGGTGGCGCTCCTGATCTCTCTCATCCTGCAAAATCGCATAATTTTTGCTGACTGGATCCGCTCCGGCGGAGAACGCAAACGCTGGCGAGCGTTCTTCATTGTCGCCTACCGAGTAGCAGATTTCTGGCATGTGATGGCAATCATGTATGTACTAGCGGGCGGCATGCTCGCGGCCGCGCAGGGGCTAAATGGCTTTCTTTTCTTCCTCAAAAGCTCGGCCGCCAGCATCGCCATTATCTGGGCCATGGGCTTTGCCTTAATCGGCATTCAAAAAGCGGTCGACCGCGGCTTTCGCCTTCGCCCCGAGGTGTCCGAGCGATATCCCGGCATGCAGGAACGGATCAATCGCTATTTGCCGGTTGCGCGCTCTATCATACAGGTTTTGGTGATCGCGCTGGCAATCGTCGTGGTGGCCGAGTCCTGGAACCTCGATGTTTTCACATGGCTCGCGACGGAAACAGGCGGAATCATAGTCGGTCGGATCGCGACAATTATCGCAATCGGCTTGGTCGCGTTAACAATTTGGGAAATTCTGAGTTCGGTAATTGACCGATATCTCACCGCGACAGACCCGGATGGTCAGCAGAAAGAGTATAGCCAACGGGCACTTACCCTGTTGCCACTGGCGCGCAACGCGCTCCGGATCGTCATTGGCGTGGTCGCAGTGCTAATGATCCTCTCAGAAATTGGTATCGACGTAACGCCAATTCTCGCCGGCGTCGGTGTTATCGGCCTTGCCATTGGTTTCGGCGCTCAGACTTTGGTTAAGGACGTCATAACCGGCGTTTTCATTCTGTTTGAGAATAGCCTAGCGGTAGGCGACGTGGTAAGTATCGGCGGTGCCTCAGGCGTTGTCGAAAGTATCTCTATACGCTCTATCCGGCTGCGTGACGTGCGCGGCAATGTCCACAACATCCCTTTCAGCGCGACCTCGACGGTCACCAACATGACCAAGGAGTTTTCCTACTATTTGATCGATGCTGGTGTCGCCTATAGGGAGAATTACGACGAAGTCGCTGCGGTCATGCACGAGGTGGGCGAAGACATGCGAAGCGATGGAGAAATTGGCGATGATATTCTCGCACCAATCGAGATCATGGGTCTCGACAGCTTCGGTGATTCCGCTGTCATCGTTCGCGCCCGCATCAAAACCGTAGCNGGCAAGCAATGGGGCCTCGGGCGCGAATATAACCGCCGTCTCAAAGAGGCATTCGACGCACGCGGCATCGAGATACCCTACCCACACCAGACNATCTTTTTCGGCGAAGANAAGAAAGGCCTTGCNCCACCTGCCCACATCAGCATAGAGGGTGACAAAAGAGAAAAGCCAAAGNCANCTGATACACCGNCCACCGCCGNTACGGCACGGAACTTGACGCCNAAGACGATTAAAAAACCAACTGCCGCTGGCGATGATGACGGCGGCAGCGGCGAAGGCATGTAGCGGAGCGAAGACCTTTGGTAGACAATAGCCGGCATCTGCCGCCCGAGCGCCGTATCGGTGCCATCAACTGGGTCGGCTTGGGTACGCTTTACGGCAAAGAATGCCGACGCTTTATAAAGGTGTGGCTGCAAACTATCGTCGCACCGACCGTCACTTCGATGCTGTTTCTTGCGGTCTTCGCACTGGCTATTGGTCGATCAGTCCAGGAGATTGGCGGAGTCAGTTTTCTCGAATTCATGGCACCTGGTTTGATCGTCATGGCGATGATGCAAAATGCCTTTGCCAATACCTCCTCATCGCTGATGATCTCCAAAGTTCAAGGTAATGTGGTCGACGTGCTGATGCCACCCTTGAGCCCGGGCGAGCTGCTGATCGGCTTCGCATTTGGCGGCGTAACGCGGGGTCTCTCGGTTGCGCTGGTGCTATCGGCAGTGATGCTAATCTTCGTTGACCTGGAAGTGCATCACATAGGTTTTATCTTATTGCACGCGGTCGCAGCCTCTCTGATGCTCGCTCTTCTGGGCCTGCTGACGGCGATATGGGCGGAGAAATTTGACCAATTGGCTGCTATAACAAATTTTATCGTTACACCTCTCGCCTTTCTCTCCGGCACCTTCTACTCCATCGAACGTCTACCCGAACCGCTCCTAACGGCGAGCAAATTCAACCCCTTCTTTTATCTGATCGACGGCTTTCGCTACGGTATGATCGGCCATGCAGATGGCTCGCTCGCCATCGGAGCTGCCGTGGTGCTTAGCTGTGTTCTAGTTATGTGGTTGATCTGCCTGAGAATTTTGATCAAAGGCTACCGTCTCAAGCCATAAACCGCGCGTCCGTTGACTTCCTGTGCACACCGCCCGATATTCCCTGGTTTAAGGAGGAACCTGTGAGAAACCGTCAGGTTTAAATGCGCCCGCCAAGGACGAGGAGGAAACCGTGTCATCCGCATTGGTGCAAAATTACGCCCGTATCGATATCGCTTTTGAGCAAGGTGAAGGCTCTCATTTAATTGCTGAGAACGGCAAGAGGTATCTTGATTTTACCTGCGGTATCGGAGTCACCAGCCTGGGGCATTCCAACGCGCGTGTCACGAACACGTTGAAGGAGCAGGCTGACAAAGTTTGGCATGTGTCCAATCTTTATAATATTGAACCACAAGCGCAGCTTGCCGAACGCTTGACCACCACCTCATTCGCCGACAGAGCGTTCTTCTGTAACTCTGGTGGAGAGGCAGTGGAAGCAGCCCTCAAAATGGCCCGTATTTTTCATTCGAGTCGGGGCGATAAGGAACGTTATCGAGTTCTGACCTTCGCCAATGCCTTTCACGGCCGCACCCTAGCCACAATTTCTGCCGGTGGCCAAGCTAAACATCTCGAAGGCTTCGGTCCTCGAGTTGACGGCTTTGATCAAGTCAGGCTCAATGATCTCGACGCTGTAAAGGCTGCCATCGGGCCAGCGACCGCAGCTATATTGATTGAGCCAGTACAGGGCGAAGGCGGTGTTCACGTTGCGGACGCAGTCTTTCTCAAGGGCTTGCGGGCACTTTGCGACGCGAACGAAATACTTCTGATCTATGACGAAATCCAATGCGGAATGGGACGCACGGGCAAGCTTTGGGCATATGAATGGTCCGACGTTGCGCCGGACATTCTAACAGCCGCCAAGGCTCTCGGTAACGGCTTCCCAATCGGTGCAGTACTTGCCACGGAGGCGGTCGCTGAAACCCTCGTTCCGGGCAAACACGGGACCACTTTCGGCGGAAATCCGCTCGCCACCTCGGTCGCCAATGCGGTTCTTGACGAAATGCTAGTGCCAGGCTTCCTGACCCATGTTGAGACAATAGGTGCTAAGTTGCGCAAACATCTACAGAAGTTGATTGGCAATAAACAAGTATTTTCAGAAGTGCGTGGCATCGGCTTAATGATCGGCTTGCAATGCACGGTATCAAATCTTGATTTTATGACTGCCTTGCGCGAGGAGGGTCTGCTCAGCGTCGTCGCTGATGGAAATGTTCTGCGCCTGTTGCCACCGCTGATCATCGACGAGACCGAGATCGACGAAGCGTGCGCAGCCCTAGAACGCGCCTGCACCACGATCACGCCGTGAGCGATATCCGCCATTTTATTGGGCTTGAAGCGTTCGAACCCGCAACCCTTCGCTACATGATAGAGCGCGCTGGCGCCTTGAAACGCAACCCAACGGTTGGAAGGAATCTGCTCGCCGGTAAGACGCTAGCGATGATTTTTGAAACGCCCTCTACACGCACGCGAATCTCCTTCGATGTCGCCATGAACGAGCTCGGAGGCCGTTCCATCGCTCTCTCGCCGGACGAATTGCAGCTTGGCCGGGGTGAGACAATCGGCGACACCGCAAGGGTGATGTCCCGCTACGTCGACGGCGTACTGCTGCGTACCAAGCATCACGAGTCACTTTTACAACTGGTAGAAAATTCCGAAGTGCCCATAATTAACGGCCTAACTGATCGCACCCACCCCTGCCAATTGATGGCCGATATTCTCACATTTGAGGAACATTGCGGGCCCATTGCGGGGCGCCGCGTGGCCTGGCTCGGCGATGGCAACAATATGGCAGCGACTTGGATTCAGGCGGCAGTACAGTTTGATTTCTCACTGCGCCTTGCGTGCCCCAAAATCTATGCGCCGGAAGTGGAAATTCTCGACTGGGCGCATACGCGAGGCGGCGATGTTGAAGTGACAGAAGATGTCAACCACGCCGCAGCGGGTGCTGACTGCATTGTTACCGACACATGGATTTCCATGAGCGACGATGCCAGTGCTCAGAAGGTAGAGGATTTGCGCAGCTATCAGGTCGATGAGGTGGTCATGGCGAAAGCTGCCCATGGGGCTATCTTTCTACATTGCCTGCCGGCCAAGCGTGGACTCGAGGTGAGCACAGGGGTGATGGATAGCGATTGTTCCAGAGTATTTGACGAAGCGGAAAACAGACTACATGCCCAAAAAGCGATCCTACTCTGGTGCTTGGCGAGAGAGGTATGAGCGGTGTTGCTGTCAGCGACGATTTTGTCCGAACTTTCCGGCTGGATACAGCTGGCGTGCGCGGTCGGCAGGTACGTCTGGGACACGCCCTAGACACGATTTTAGCTCAGCATGACTACCCTCAACCCGTGTCACATCTTCTCGGTGAATTGATCGCCCTTGCCGCGCTACTTTCGAGCACCATTAAATATGATGGTGTGTTCACAGTGCAGACAAGTAGTAACGGTTTACTCAGCATGATGGTGGCGGATGTCACCAGCACCGGCGCGTTGCGCGGCTATGCAGAATTTGACGCGGATGCCCTTGCAGCCCTGCCGGCGGCGAACGACGAGAATTCCGCACAGAATCTTCTTGGCGTCGGCCATCTCGCCTTCACCGTCGACCAGAAGCTAGGTTCGAACCGCTACCAGGGCATTGTTGCTCTTGAAGGCGCATCCTTAAGCGACTGCGCTCATAATTATTTCCACCAGTCCGAACAGATCGCCACGGTCATCCAGCTCGCAGCAGAACGGAGCAACGGATGCTGGCGTGCCGGCGCACTAATGGTTCAGCGCGAGCCCGCCAACGGTGGCAACAATCGACCGCTCGGACATGAAGCCTGGCCTGAAACTCTAGGCACCCCACTCGTGGATCAGGAAACTGAGGAAGAATGGCGCCGTGTGGCAGTCCTGATGTGCAGTGTAACAGCCGGCGAATTGCTTGATCCAACACTTGCGTCTGACCGGCTTTTGTTACGTCTGTTTCATGAAGAAACCGTGCGCGCTTATTCACCGCGCCCACTTACTTTCGGCTGCCGATGCTCGCGGGATCGGATGGAAGCAACGATCAAAGGCTTGCCTCGGGACGAAATAGAAAAATTGATCGTGGATAGGAGGGTGATTGTCACTTGCCAGTTTTGCAATAAAACCGAAACCTTCGGAGAGTTGGAATTGGATGCCATTTATGCAGCATAATATGCATCATGATGATAAATATTGCCACGATCGCCGAATTAGCCTGTCTAACAGGACACTAACGATGATAGGGCATTGCGGCAGCGTTAAATTGTGGAGCCTTGCGATTGCGCTCGTCGGCATGCTCAGCTTGGGTAGTTGCGCGACTACCGTATCACGCCCGGCAATTCCCGAGCTTTCCTACAAGCATTTACCGAGCCTGAATTTTGCTGTGGCACAAATCGATTTCATCGAAAATTTTGTATCGCCCCTCCAGGCACCTCATGTAGAGCACCTTTTTCCCACTCCTATAGTTCAAGCGCTCAAACGCTGGAGCAACGATCGGCTGCGGGCGGTCGGCGGTAAGGATGTGATGCGCGTCATAGTCGAAGACGCCAGCGCAGTGGCCGAAGAATTAGAGACAAACGGAGACCTGGAAGGCTGGTTTACCACGGAACAGGCCGCAAGGGTCGACGCTCGGGTTCAAGTACGTATCGAAATAGTCGATGAGAACGGTAGGGTGAAGGCCTATACGAGCACGGAAGCGGAACGCTCACGCACTACGCCGGAAAACGTTACCCTCAACGAGCGGGATGAAATCTATAATGATTTGATAATGGTTCTGATGAACGATTTTAACGCCAGCCAGGAACAGGGCATACGGCTCTATTTTCAGCCCTATATCAACTAGCGACCAGCCATCATCCCGCCTAGTCTAATCCGGTTCCTTGTCGCGAGAGCAGGTACGGTCAATAAATTTTTTGCCGTCTAATTCAAGTTCGCGACGTTCCGAGATGATTTTATCCGCGAGACGACCTATTTTGTTACGGCCCCTGCGCAACCTATTCTGCGCACCGGCTTTGCGCTTCTCCTCTTTTCTCCGCTGCTTTCGATATTCGTTGAGATTAGTGATCTCAGCCATTGCTCTCGACTTTCCTTGGATTATGGGTTCAGGCCCTCCTGTGGCGCTTCACTACAACCGGTTTGGCAATGTAGCCTATCCCAAGTGAAACCTGAAGATAACAGCGTTTCTGGCATGGTGGCGAGATGCCATTGGACTGGTCGAGATCGCTGATCGTGGCTCAAGGCATTGCCCTAAGTTCATTTAATACAAATACCCTGAGTGCACTCGACAAATTTCCCAGCCGTGTCCGGTCTACTTCAGTTACCAGCGCGCTTAGAGTCAAGCCACGCTTCGTCGCAACCATTTTTAAAGCACTCCAGAATTCAGGCTCAAGAGAGACCGAGGTNCGGTGCCCGTCTATTACGANCGAGTATTTGCNAATCACNCGNGCCATATGATGGCTACCTTCTCGGCCCCACCATCTTCAANGGGTCNACCCATTTGTCGAATTCTGCTTCGCTCAGGAGGCCAAGAGCTAAAGCGGCTTNCTTTAGGGTTGTACCCTCAGCGTGNGCTTTCTTGGCGGCCTTCGCNGCGTTATCATANCCAATATAGGGGTTTAGCGCCGTGACTAGCATAAGGGATTCGTGCAGGAACTGCTCGATGCGGTTACGGTTGGGCTCGATGCCACGGATACAATTAGCTTCGAAGCTGCGAGCACCGTCGGCAATTAAGCGTATCGACTGCAAAAGATTGTAAATCATCACCGGTTTGAACACGTTAAGCTCAAAATGTCCTTGCGATCCTGCAATGGTAATCGCCGTGTGATTGCCCATGACCTGGACGCAGACCATGGTGAGCGCCTCAGATTGAGTAGGGTTGACCTTGCCGGGCATGATAGACGAGCCTGGCTCGTTAGCCGGCAGGTTGAGTTCACCAATACCGCAACGTGGGCCGGAACCAAGCAAGCGAATATCATTGGCAATTTTCATCAGGCTAGCCGCGATGGTGTTGAGTGCGCCCGACATCTCGACCACCGCATCATGGGCAGCGAGAGCCTCAAACTTGTTCTCCGCTGTCTTGAAGGGAAGCCCAGTGATCTTCGCCACTTCAGACGCAAAGGCCTCGCCGAAGCCAGCAGCGGAATTGAGCCCGGTGCCAACCGCCGTGCCACCCTGCGCGAGCTGACAGAGTCGCCGCAACGCCCCTTTAACTCGTTCCTCGCTATATTTTACCTGGGTCGCATAGCCGGAAAACTCCTGACCAAGGGTAAGCGGTGTTGCGTCCTGCAGATGGGTGCGGCCGATTTTAACGATAGACTTGAACGCTTTCGCCTTAGCATCCAGCGCCATGCGCAACTCGGCGAGGGCCGGCTGCAACTCGTGGCAAATCTGTTCAACGGCGGCGATATGCATGGCAGTCGGAAATGTATCGTTGGAGGACTGGCCAAGATTGACGTGATCGTTAGGGTGGACCGGGCTCTTCATACCCATCGGCTGTTTTAGGATTTCAGCAGCACGGTTCGAAATTACCTCGTTGACATTCATGTTAGATTGCGTGCCCGAGCCGGTTTGCCAGACGACAAGAGGAAAATGCGCGTTGAGCACACCTTCCATCACCTCGCGCGCAGCCTGCTGCAACGCCTTGTTGATGTCCTTGGGCAAATTTCCTTGGCGGGTGTTTACCTTGGCTGCTGCCAGCTTAACGATGCCGAGTGCGCGCACCAAAGGCTCCGGCACGCGCTCGCTTCCGATCTTAAAATTCTGCAAGCTGCGCTGAGTCTGTGCGCCCCAGTACATCTCTGCCGGCACCTTGATTTTGCCGATCGAATCGCTCTCCGTCCGCATTTTCATCGCCTTGACCATAGGTCTCGCCACTCCATCAAGAGATTTCGGTTAAGGCACGTTTCATAGCACAGGATAGCGTGTCTGTGCTTTATATGTCTGCTGTACAAGGCGCGCCACAATGCTGGTACCGCCCGTCCGCATTCGTTAGAAATAGAAATTGGGAAGTCCCTACTTCTCACAAATTGACAGCTATTTCCATTTTTACTCCTAACTTCTGAACGTCCAAACTTCTATTTGAGCGCATTGCCTAACCACTATCTCATATGTATTTGTTAACACTTTCTCTTCGGCACTTTCCCTGGCCCTATCTTCAATGGAGCCCTTGCCCTCAGCAACAAGTCTATTCAACCTAGCTTCCACCAGCCCCATAGATTTTAAGACCCAAACCATTAGTTCATGGATACTTTTTTCGCTCGCATTCAAAACCAGATTGACTTCAAATCCTACAAATGAGGTTCTAGAAAAATGGAAGAGACTGTTGGGAGCCGGGTAGTTGTCGCCCACAACCTCCAGGATGCATTTGCTGTTTTGGACAATGCAAATTTGAGTGCTATTCCGCTTGCGGGTGGCACTTGGGTTATGCGCGCCCCAATTAGACATGAAGAAACCGCGCAATCATTTCTATCTTTGCATGCTGTTGAAGAACTCAAGGAAATTAAGGCTACACCCACGGAATTGATAGTAGGGGCTATGGTCTCACATAAACGGCTTGCCATAGAGTTAAGTGATATGGGCGACTTCACTGCCATACGGGTTGCCGCAGAAAAGTCGGCTAATCCGTCGGTAAGAAATATGGCCACCATTGGAGGAAATTTATGCGCGGCAGACTTTTTATCACCTGATTTGGTTCCGGCGTTGATGGTGTGCGACGCGACTATCTGTGTTCAATCTTCGACCGGAAAAAAGGAAATACCTGCAAAGGAGTATGTCGCAACCAGATTAGTAAGACCCAATAATGAATTGGTAACAAAAATTAGACTGCCTAGAGGATTATTTCGCTCGACACATCAACGGCTGATGATGCGCAGAGCAGGCGAATATTCCGTCGCTAATTTGAGTATGCGCCTATGCATTGATCAGGGTGGGTGTATCGTTGATGTGAGAATTGCTGTTGCATCCGTTGAAAGTCAGCCGAGGCATTGGATTGGTCTAGAGAATGCCTTGCGAGGAAAAAATGTATCTGAAGTGAAAATCAAAGAGTTAGCTATTGATCAGGTAGGAGAATTCACGGGCCGTGATGGCCCAGATGCTCCTGGTTGGTATCGATTGCGTGTTTTACCCCGTCTAGCATCTGATGCACTGGCGGATCTGATGTGTGATCAAGGGTATGATAATGACAATTAGACTGAAAATTAACGACGAAAATCTCGAGTATCATGGAGATCCCCGGGCGTCACTCTTGGAAGTTTTGCGCACATCGTTCCGTTTGACCGGGAGCAAGTCAGTGTGTTGCGAGGGCTTCTGTGGTGCTTGCACAGTGCGCATTAATGGAGAGCTAGTTGCATCCTGTCTGCAAGCAGTTGGAGTTCTGGAAGAGGCAGATATCACCACAATTGAAGGCGTCGGATCACTCGAACAAATCAATTCCATTCAGCGGGCTTTTGAAGAACATGATGTAGTTCAATGCGGCATGTGCTTCCCAGGGATGGTAATGACATTTACTGCATTTCTAGAGGCTAACCCCAATCCTACACGAAAAGAATTAAAGGCATTTATGAGTGGAAATTTTTGTAGATGCACCGGCTATGAACGCATTGTTGATGCTCTGTTGTCCATTACGATGAAGAGCAAGGTGACCTGATGACAAAACAAGTGGATCCAAATGCTGCTGTTATGAACCTGCCGCGTCGCGACGCTCGTGACAAACTTCTCGGGCGGACGAAGTATACAATAGATGCAATTGAAGGCGTGGAGTTGCGAGCCGTACTGCTACGCGCAGAAGTGCCGAGCGCCAAAATCAGAGAAATAAACCTTTCCGTGGCACGTGAGATGCCGGGTGTGAAGGCGATAGCAACCTACGATGATGCTCCAGGACTGCATGGCTTAGGAATTACAGATACACCGATCTTTGCCAAAGACGTTATTCGCTATCACGGCGAACCAATTGCCGCCGTTGCAGCCACCACTCTCGTGCAGGCACGTGAGGCAGCAGATGCAATCGGGATAGCAGTTGAAGAGTGTGGTCCTATTCTGTCCATGAGCGAAGCGATCGAAGAGAACGCCACACTTGTTCACCCTGATTGGGCTGATTACGAGGTTGTCTTTGAGGGAGCGACAAGACGAGGCAACATCGCTTGGGAAGCAACGGTCGTTCGTGGCAATACCGATGAAGCATTTTCCCGAAGTGACATCACCATTGTAGAGGGTTGTTACTCAGTCGGTCGACAAAGCCATGTCCCTTTTGAACCGCGCGTGGCAATAGCTTCATATGTTGACGGACGATTTGAAATTCAAACTTCCACACAGGTGCCCTGGACTGTTCGACATGTCGTAGCCAAAGTTCTAGGGGTGCCAGAAAGCCATGTTCGCGTGACCGTCCCAGCTGTCGGCGGCGGATTTGGTTTAAAGTTTGACTGTTCTCTCGAACCATATGCCGCAGTGCTTGCTAGAATGACGGGCAAGTCTGTTTCTATTGCAAATACCCGACAAGAGGAGCAGATGACCTGTTTATGCAGAGAAAATGCAGAAATTAGAATTCGATCTGCAGTAACAAGTGATGGTGAAATTGTTGGTCGAGAAGCGACTGTTTTGATGGATGCCGGAGCGTATGGTGGCGAGCAGATTTTTTTGTCGACCATGACAGCTCATACTCTTGGAGGAAATTACAAGCTTGGTTCGGTCAAACTTTCAAGCCTTGTTGTCTATACAAATACTCCTCCCAATGGCGCATTCAGAGCTTGTAACGGTGTCTACAATACCTTTGCTCTCGAACAGCATACAGATCAAATTTGTAATGTTTTAGAAATAGACCCAATCGAATTCCGTCGAAAGACTTGTGTGGGTAAGGGTGATATTGGGGCTACTGGTCAGGTGTTTGAAGGTGATGTTCTTAAACCAATGCTAGACGTAGCAATCAGAAATTATGGCGCTTATGAAAAAAATAAAACCTTACCAGATGGACGCCTGTACGGACGTTCAACAACGATTGGAACTTGGTTCATTTTCGTCGGGTCGTCGTCTGCAACAGTAAATTTAAATTCAGATGGTAGCGCAACATTGGTGACGTCTGGCGTGGAGATCGGCCAGGGCACGATGGTACAGGCACTACCACAAATAATATCTGCAAACCTTGGCATCCATCCAGACGATGTCATCGTCAAAACGGCAGATACTGATGCGTCCGGCCGGGATTTGGGGATTGGCGGTGGGAGAACAACCGTTTCCATTGGTGCTGCCAGTGAAGCGGCTTGCAAAGAAGTCCGAGATAAGCTTTTCACAATTGGTAGTCGACTTTTGCAGACCGCGACGGATAACCTGATTTTGTCCAAAGGCCGTATCGAGTTAAGGGGTGTACCAGGGTCTGGTATGTCTATCCAAGCTTTAGTCGCGCAAGCGGAAGCAGATTTTGGACCGGTTTCGGGCTCAGGCTCATTTACTAATCCGGGCACTCAGGCATTGCCTGGTTGCACCGCCGGACACTTCATTGATGCGATTGATTTACCGGTTCACGCTGTCCATGATTGCGAACTCGCAATTGACTCGGAAACCGGCCACGTTGAGATTCTTTCATATAGGGTTATTCAGGACGTAGGCTTGGCTCTTAATCCACGTGCCATTCATGGGCAGATACAGGGTGGGGTTGTTCAGGGTTTGGGCTACGCATTGCAAGAAGAAATTTCGATTAACGAAAACGGCTCGTTCGCTCAGAAAGGTTTTGAAACCTATCGCATACCAACTGCTTTAGACGCTCTGCCCGTTGAATTTGTGTTGTACGAAGGTGCGCCGTCTTGCGGCCCGCTTGGAGTTAAAGGAGCCGGTGAAATTCCCATTCTCAATGTCGGTGCGGCAATAGCTTGTGCGGTTGCCAATGCTACTGGACAGCCGGTTCACCAGCTACCCCTTACCCCTCCAAAAGTACTTCAAATCATTGACGGAAAAGATGCACCTCTGAACTTCCCACACATAAAGTCTAACTGGAAGGATAATACTATTGGCTTCGCTTGATCACACCAATTATTTGGAGCACAAAACATTGGCTATTTCATCAACTATTTTTAAATTCGTGTTGAACTAAACGCATTAGAACACTGTGCAACAACCGCTCGTCTAGAGTGGCACCTAAATGTCAGACCTAGGCTAATACGTTGTTTTTGGGTGAAGCCTTTTGTGGAGAGCTTGTGCCCTCGGTGTCTAACTTGGGACTGTGAATTTGCACCTTGTTTGCAGATGGAGCGCGTGTAATTGGCCTCTAACTGTAACACCAATATCGCGACCACCATTTTTCACCAGAGTATTTTGGGGAAATCCTAGAGGGTGCTGGTGGAGCCGAGGGGAATCGAACCCCTGACCTTCGCATTGCGAACGCGACGCTCTCCCATCTGAGCTACGGCCCCGTCAGCGGATCAGGCGCGCGGGCGGTGGTAACCAGCGTGCGGCGGATAATGTGGGCGTAGTTGTGATGCTGTCAAGGGATGCCGTTACCGGGGTGGCAGGTTTTTGAAGGGCTGGTCCTGGATGCACATTTGGATATACTTGCCACCTCCCCAGGGCGAGGCCTTTCTAGGCGCGCGCAGAAACATTTCGAAAGAAATCCATGAACGCCCTCGCAAGTCTGATTGATACTGTTTTTACTATCTATATCATTATATTGATCGCCTCGGTAATCGCCTCCTGGCTGATCACCTTCAATATCCTGAACACGCGGAATCAGTTTATCTATACGGTCCTAGGCTTCCTTTACCGCTTGACCGAACCAGTGTTCAGGCAAATCCGCCGTGTCATTCCTCCAATCGGTGGCTTCGACCTGTCACCAATGATTCTGATCATCTTGCTCTATTTCCTCCGTGATCTTATCATCGACAACATTCGTTGAGGCATCCCCTAAAGGGCGGGAATATTAGCTCCTGCGCAGAGAACAACACGGACTTGAGACTCTTGGCTCCACTAACGCCAAAAGCTGGGTAGGTGGGCTTTCGCGGCGTTACCTTGGGCTCGGCAAAAGATATCCATTTGAAAACCAGAGTCAGTTCACTCGCGGAAGACATCAAAGCCACTAGGGCGATGCTAAGACTTGGTGAGTATGCGACAAGCCTAGAGGCTTCCGCCATACATATTGCATCCGGCGGCCAAGCACGGCAAAAATTGATCCAGATCGTCGGCAAGCCGGCACAAATCAAGAAACGCCCCAAACTCTTTTGTGGAGATTTATCATGAGCGACGCGACAAACATTGATGGCAAGGCTTCCGCCGCAAATCTACGTGCCGAGATCAGCCGCAAGGTAGCCCTAGTGAAGGAAAAACACGGCCTAACCCCAGGACTCTCCGTGATTCTCGTCGGTGAGGACCCAGCAAGTGAGGTCTATGTCCGCAACAAGGGCAAAGCAACAGTCGAGGCTGGGATGAATTCCAACACCTATACCATGGCGGAGAATGCCACCCATGATGAGGTCATGGCCAAGGTCGAGGAGCTCAACGCCGACCCGGCGGTGCATGGAATTCTCGTGCAACTCCCCCTGCCCGAGCAGGTTAACGAGGACGCGATTATCAACGCAATCCATCCCGCTAAGGATGTCGACGGTTTCCATACCCTCAATGTCGGACGCCTGAATTCTGGCCAGGACGCCATGGTGCCATGTACACCGGTAGGCTGCATGGTGATGCTCAAGGAGGTCGTTGGTGATCTCACCGGCAAGCGGGCCATCGTCGTCGGGCGCTCTAATATTGTTGGCAAGCCGATGGCGGCGCTCCTCCTGAAAGAACATTGCACGGTCACCATCGCCCATTCACGTACCCAAGACCTTGCAGCGGAATGCCGCCGTGCCGATATTGTCATCGCCGCTGTGGGCCGACCGCGCATGGTAAAGGGCAATTGGATCAAGCCGGGCGCCACGGTAATCGATGTAGGCATCAACCGCATCGAGGACACCAGCACGAAATCAGGCTCGCGACTCGTAGGCGATGTCGATTTCAACGAGGCAGTCAAGGTCGCCGGGGCAATCACCCCGGTGCCAGGCGGCGTCGGTCCGATGACCATCGCCTGTCTCCTCAAGAATACACTCACCGCCGCCTGCCGCCAGGTGCAGGTGCCAGAGCCGGATTAAGGCAAGTATGCAAAAGGGCATGATGGGACATCTCCAGGGCCTAATGGCCATGCTAGCGGTGTTCATCGGGCCCATACTCTGCTCTTTGTCGGGCTTGCGAGCCGCGCTGATCGATTAGTTGCTGTCGATGGCCCGCTAGGACAGCGAAAACGCGGAACCAAATAGCGACAATTACCTCGGCGCTAACGTTCAACGCCGCGTTAAAGTGCGGTGCCACATCAAATCTCAAGTAAATCGGAATTCGCCGCATCATCAACGCGCTCACGCTCTATATAGGGATCTTGTTCATTCATGCTCATGTCGTTGACATGGGCACCCCGGCGCTCTGGCTATTTATTGCGTAGTCGCAAGCGCAGCGCGTTTAGCTTGATAAAGCCTTCCGCGTCACGCTGGTCGTAGACTGTATCGGCCTCAAAGGTGGCATGATCCTCGCTATAGAGGCTAGTCGGCGATTTACGCCCTTCGACGATGACATTCCCTTTGTAGAGCTTGAGGCGCACTGCACCGGTAACCGATTTCTGACTCTCGTCGATGGCGGCCTGGATCATTTCGCGCTCAGGTGAAAACCAAAAACCATTATATATGAGCTCCGCATACCGCGGCATCAGTTCGTCTTTGAGATGCGAGGCACCACTATCGAGGCAAAGAGATTCGATAGCACGGTGGGCGTGCAGCAGGATAGTACCGCCGGGCGTTTCATAGACACCGCGCGATTTCATGCCAACGAAGCGGTTCTCGACGACGTCCACCCGGCCGATGCCGTTGGCACCNGCCAATTCGTTTAAGCGGGTTAAGAGCGCAGCTGGANTCAGCGCCTCNCTATCAACAGCTACCGCATCNCCGGCCTCAAAATTGATCTCNACCAGAGTAGGCGCATCGGGTGCCGCTTCNGGCGCGACTGAGCGGGTGAACATTNCCTCGTCCGGGCCNACCCAGGGATCTTCCAACGCCTTTCCCTCATAGGAAATATGCAAAAGATTAGANTCGGTCGANTAGGGCGGCGCGCCAAGCTTGTCACGGGGAATCTCCAATTGATGCCGTTCGGCATAGCGCACCAAATCCTCGCGCGAATCCATGTNCCATTCCCGCCAGGGAGCAATGATGTGGATGTCTGGATCAAGGGCGTAATAGCCAATCTCGAAGCGCACTTGATCATTGCCCTTGCCAGTCGCACCATGGGCAACCGCATCCGCACCAACCTGATGGGCGATCTCGATCTGGCGCTTCGCAATCAGGGGGCGCGCGATTGAAGTGCCGAGCAGATAAACTCCCTCATAGAGGGCATTAGCTCGAAACATCGGATAGACATAGTCACGCACGAATTCCTCGCGCAGGTCCTCGATAAAGATTTCCTTCACCCCAAGGGCCTCTGCCTTGGCACGCGCCGGCTCAAGTTCCTCACCCTGGCCAAGGTCAGCGGTGAAAGTTACGACTTCACAGCCATAAACCTCCTGCAGCCAACGCAGGATGATTGAGGTATCGAGCCCACCGGAATAGGCCAGGACTGTTTTTTCGATTGGCTTCGAACTGTTGTTGGTCATGATTTTTTTGCCGTGGATAGAGTAATGGGCGCGCAGTATAGGCAAAGCGCGGCATGCGGCAATAAGTGGATTATGTTTTTCGCCCTCGGCGTCCGCCTTTCGTCTCATCATCATGGTGAAGATATCGTTTAGCGCGGCGGAGCGAATTGTCGGTTCGTGGGGTAGCAGGTGCCTCTTTTCCTGCGTGCCGATAACGGTTATCCAGCGCCCCCGAATCCATTTCAAAGCTTGGCCAGCGAATGAAGGCGAATACCCAGATCATCGCTGCGGGAATAATATAAGGAGCGATCAAGATGACCGGGCTGTTGGCGGCACTAGCAAGATATGTTGCCACCAGTGAGAGGATCAGCAAATAAGCCCACCAACCGCTATATCCCGCCTTGCCGAGAATTTTCCAATAACACCAGATAGTGATGGCGAGCATGATCAGGTTGAGAAACCCATGCATAAGTGGCATAGCAGATCTCCTATCGACCGAACGGATGTTTCGGCCAGCGGCTAAAAGCCACCAGATAGGCTGTGATCGGGGGGCCGATAATTGGTATGAAGACCAGCAAGGCAGGCCACAAAGGTAAGCCAGCTCGAAGGCAGATGCGACTCAACGGATAGATTACTACGAGAGCAAAAATTTCCGACGCAATTATAAGAAAAACCGGATGCATGGTACCTCACGATGTGACTGACCGTCGAGCATTCGCCGAGCGGGATGGGGTGGCGAGCGAGATGCGCGGCGCACGCACACTGTCTGAGCGGAGTTGTCCGCAAGCGGCGAGAATATCTCTCCCACGTGGCGTGCGAACCGGCGAAGAATAGCCCGCCGCGTTGACGATGGCCGCAAACTTGGCGATGGCGTCTGGCGTCGAACATTCATAAGGCGCGCCAGGCCAAGCGTTGAATGGAATGAGGTTAATTTTGGCGGGAATACCCGCAATTAGGCGCACCAACGCTTTCGCATCCATCGGTGAATCGTTGATGCCCTTTAACATGACATATTCAAATGTAATGCGCCTTGCATTCGATGCACCAGGATAGCGTCGACAGGCATCCAGCAATTGCGATAGTGGATATTTGCGGTTTATCGGCATCAATTCGTCACGCAATTCATCCGTCACCGCATGTAGCGAAATTGCCAGTCCTACGCCGAGTTCAGCACCGCAACGCTCAATCATCGGAGCTACGCCAGCTGTCGAAAGAGTGATGCGCCGGCGTGAGATCGAGAGACCTTCTTCGTCCATAACGATGCGTATCGCCTTGGCAACATTCTCATAGTTAAAAAGCGGCTCTCCCATACCCATCATGACTATATTGGAAATCAGCCGCCCACCCCCTGGAGAGGGCCATTCTCCGTAACTGTCGCGTGCTACCAAGAACTGGGAAACGATTTCACGCGCGTCCAAATTGCGCACCAAACGCTGGGTGCCGGTATGGCAGAAGCGGCAGGTAAGTGTGCAGCCTACTTGAGACGATATGCAGAGTGCGCCGCGTGCCTCCTCTGGAATAAAAACACTTTCGGCCTCCTGATTGTCGCCGAATTTGAGTAACCACTTACGGGTGCCATCCTCAGAGCTCTGCTCACGGACAATTTTTGGACGCGCCAGCGTGTAAACCGAAGCCAACGCGTCGCGCAACATGCCGTTGAGGCTGGTCATCTCGGCAAAATCTGTGACGCCGTGGTGATAGATCCAGTGCCACAGCTGCTTGGCGCGCATCTTAGCTGTCTCTGCCGGTTCACCAATTTCAACGATGGCGCATGCCAATTCCGCCCGATTCATACCGATCAAGTTCGTACGGATGTCAGTAGCTAATTCAAGAGACTTGTTCATACCGACGATATACGTGTCTGCGACAGCAAAAACCAGAACCCTGATGAAGCGCTTACGACTAGGGACAGGCCTTGACGATCGCCTTATGGGTTTTGGTAAAGCCCTTCAGAGAATAAGTGTCGAGAGAATAAGTGCCCTTACGTGAAGTTCCGTGCACGGTGAGCTTATTGCCAAGGCGCATTGCTTTAATTACTGCCTTGTCCTCTTCCACATCATCGGACCAGGCATGTTCCCCCTTTACGTAAACGCCGAACTCGAATTTACGGCCATCGATGTTAAGTTTGATTTGCGCCGTTTCCTTGTAGGGATAGCCTGATGTGACACTTACCTCCTCGGCCTCCCGTCGCCGTGTAACCATAATGTGCGGATCACCCCGCTTCTTGTAATTGCCTTCTTTCTTGGTGGGTTTAGAATACATGTAGCAGGTGAGCCTGCCGTCTTCCTTATAGGAATAAGCAGACCAGGCCCCATTCTTATCTATCTCTTTCGGGGTCGAAGCGTGACTCGCAGACCCGCCCCCCATCATGAGAATGGTCAAGACGAGGACACCAGCAAAAACCGACATCGGAATGAGGAGTTTCAAGTTTTGTACAAACATCGCGTTAGGATATCCAGATCACTAGCCTGATTCCAGGGCATTTTAAATCGTGACGATTAACAGGCAATTACCGAGGTTTCGGCCGTCGCCGAGTTGGCTTGCCAAACACATGCGGCGGGCGCGGAGTAGGCAAGGCACGCGGATTGACCGGCCGCTCGTTGAATCGGCCAAGTGTTAACATGCGATCATACATGACGATCGCCCCGGCAACACCGAGATTGATCGAGAAGCGCGCTGGGATACGCACCAAATGATCGCAACGCGCAACCAGAATTGGGGACAACGAGCCGCGTTCCGGTCCGAGCACATACGCGGCGTTCAGAGGATGGGGAAAGGATGGAAGCTCCAACGCCTCTTCCATCAGCTCCACGCCAACCAAAGCGCAGCCCTTGGGAAGTACCATCTCCTCAGCGCCAGCGTATTGATATAATGGTACATGGTCGGGCGTCTTCGCTGTATCCGAGCCTGCACCGCCATAATCGGCGGCGATGGTAAAGAGAAAATCCGCGCCAAAAGCATGGGCTGAACGCATTAGATTGCCAACATTGAACGGCTTGCTAATGCCTTCAATGCCGAAACCAAAATATCCCCGCATGATGCCTGCCATGAACCCTCTACCAACACGCTATGACGATTTTAAATTTGCGGTCCTTTCGAACGCAAAACAAGTTGTCTCATTCTGTTTTTTTGGCGAATTCAATATAGGCGACATGATGACTGCAAAATGGCAGGCATGAATTTAGCAAAACAGCCCGGAAAGCCTTCCCAGCCGCTTTTACCCGTCAATTAGAGACCCTTTTTACGGTTCTTAGCGGCATCAATACGGTGCTATTGCAACAAGCGGCAACTATTGCGCCAGGAGGCGCGCGGGGTCATATACAACCAAACGTAGGCCGTTTGGGATAGAATCCGTTCAGATGAGCAAGAGTGGGCGGCAAGTAGATATTATCGACCGGAGCGCATTTAGTGCCGCTCTCGTCAGTACATCGTGGCGTTCCGGAAGCTTAGACGCCCGAGCCGAGGCACTTGCGCTCGGAAAGCAATATCTTGCCGCCGGCCGAGCCGAATTGGAGAAGAGGGTGGCGAATGGCGCACGCGGTAGCGCCCTCGTCTCCGGATACACATTTCTGATTGATGAAATTCTAGGCGCGTTGCATGAGCATGCGGCGAAACGTCTTTTTGCCGGTCCCAACCCGACCAGCGGCGACCGTCTCGCCTTTGTTGCCGTGGGCGGCTACGGCCGCGCAGAACTTTCGCCCTATTCTGATATTGATCTGTTGTTTCTCCATCCCTGGAAACTCACCGCGCGGAGTGAGCAAGTTGTCGAGTATGTTCTTTATATGCTCTGGGACCTGGGCTTCCAGGTGGGACATGCAACCCGTTCGATTGCCGACTGCCTGTCTCGTGCAAAGGGCGATACGACCATTCGCACGAGCATTCTCGAATCGCGTTTTCTTTGGGGCGACGAAGTACTGTTCAATAGCCTACGCCAGCGCTTCTGGGACGAAATCGTACCCGGCAGCGAAGGTAAATTTGTCGCAGCCAAGCTGAGGGAACGCGATTTGCGCCACCAGCGCACCGGCGATTCGCGATACATGCTCGAGCCCAATATCAAGGATGGTAAAGGCGGACTACGTGACCTTCATACTCTGTTCTGGATTGCCAAATATCTCTATCAAGTGGAACGCTTCGCAGAACTAGTGAATCGTGGCTTGATTACTAGGAAAGAGCAGCTCAGGTTTGCCCGTGCTGAAGGGTTTTTATGGAAGGTGCGAGCACACCTCCACCTTACGGCGAACCGCGCGGACGACCGCCTGACATTCGGCCTTCAGCCGGAAATTGCATACCGCATGGGCTATGGTGACCGAGATGGCAATCTCGCCGTAGAGCGCTTTATGAAGCATTACTTCCTGGTTGCAAAATCGGTGGGTGAGCTAACGCGTGTGCTTTGCGCCTCGCTTGAATCTGACCGTCTTGACAGCGCTCCCCGTCGGGTTGGCGCAGCCGGGCCGGCGCCGGCAGCAGACAGAATGCGTACCGAATGCGGCCGCCTAGTAATCACCGATGACGAGGCGTTCGACGAAAGGCCCGTACGTCTTATCAAACTTTTCCGTATGGCGCAGACTGGTGGCCTCGACATACACCCACGAACGCTCCGTCTTGTGCATCAGCGTTTGCAACTGATCAACCGCAGTTTGCGAGCGAATGGCGAAGCCAACCGTCTCTTCATGGCGCTCTTGAGCGATACCCAAGCGCCCGAGCAGGCGCTCCGCAAAATGAATGAGGCTGGCGTGCTTGGACGCTTCATTCCCGAATTTGGCCGCATCGTCGGGCGGACCCAACTCGACATGTATCATGTCTATACGGTAGACGAGCATACGCTGCGCGCCATCGGAATCCTGTCTCAGATTGAGCGCGGCGAGTTAATAGCAGATCTACCCTTGGCGAGCCAGATTGCGCCTAAGATTCTATCGCGCGAAGTGCTTTATCTTGCGCTCTTCCTGCATGATCTGGCCAAAGGTGGGCAGGTCGACCACTCAGAAGCTGGCGCTCGCTATGCTCGGAAGCTCGGTCCTCGATTCGGCCTTTCAGCGGAGGAAACCGAACAAACCGCCTGGCTTGTCCGCAATCACCTAGTTTTGAGCGACACAGCCTTCAAGCGAGACGTTAACGATCCGCAGACGCTGGCAGATTTCATTGGCAAAGTGCAGTCGGTTGAACGCCTCCGCCTGCTGCTAGTTCTCACCGTCGCCGATATCCGTGCGGTCGGGCCGGGGCGATGGAACGCATGGAAGGGTACGCTTTTGCGCAAGCTTTACTACCGCGCCGAAGAGGTGATGACCGGCGGCCATGAAGCAGAAGGCAAAGACCGAAGAGTCAAGGCCGCCAAGAACGCGCTGCATTTGGCACTGGATAATTGGCTGGGCAGGGATATTAAAGGTTTTACAGAGCGCCTCTACTCGCCTTATTGGCTCGCCTTTGACTGCGCCACCCATGCCCGCCACGCCCGTCTCGTGCGTGACGCCGATAAGCGCGCCGCGCTTCTCGAAATCGATATGCGAGTCGATGAAAAACGCGCCGCAACAGAGGTCACTCTATATGCTAAAGATCAACCGGGTATGTTCACAGCCGTTGCCGGCGCCTTGGCGGCCTCCGGAGCCAGCATCGTCGATGCCAAGGTATTCACCACATCGGATGGCATGGCGCTCGATGGCTTCTGGGTGCAAGACGCCATGGGTGGCCCCTTCGACGATACAAAAAAGTTCGCCCACACCTTTGGTCTCCTGGAACAAACACTTGCCGGTGACGGTATTTTGGATCGCACTCTGCGGGGCAAGCGCGAACCATCTAGGCAGAAGCGAGCCGCCCAAGTAACTTCGCGGGTACTAGTTGATAACCGTGCCAGCAATCAGCACACAGTCGTGGAGATCAACGGACGTGATCGCCCTGGCTTGCTTTATGATATAGGCTGTGCCTTGACACGGCTCGGCCTTTCGATTGTCACAGCTCATGTTTCCACCTACGGTGCGCAAGCAGTGGACGTGTTTTATGTCAAGGACCGTTACGGCTTTCAGGTAACAAAAAGCTCAGAAATCGAGCGTATTCGCACACAACTTCTAGCCGCTCTAAGTGAGTCTAAAAATCGAGCCGCACAGGCGGATATCACGATGGCGGCGGTATGACGGTGACACGACCGAGCCGCCCACAGCACCGCCGGAGCAATTAGAGCGCGCCGCGATGGCTTTGGGACGCTGGGTCGCAACCGTAGGTGGCTATACGCTAGGCTCTCGGCTGCTCGGCTTTATTCGCGACATTCTAATCGCCGCGATCCTCGGTGCCGGCCCCGTGTCCGACGCCTTTTTCGTCGCCTTTAAGCTACCCAACTTTCTGCGCCGTCTGTTCGCGGAAGGCGCCTTCAACGCCGCTTTTGTACCGCTGTTCGGCGGAGAGTTGGAACAAAACGGTCGCGAAGCGGCAAAGGCCTTCGCCGAAGAGGTCCTGGCGGTCCTCCTCTGCGTGTTGTTGCTGCTCGTGGTCGTAGCACAAATCATAATGCCCTTTCTGATGTATGTGCTGGCACCGGGCTTCGTTGATGATCCGGAGAAATTCGACCTTACAGTGCAACTCACCCGAATTGCCTTTCCCTACATACTGTTCATCTCACTAGTCTCACTCCTAGGCGGTGTGCTCAATTCGCTCTATCGCTTTGCTGCAGCTGCGGCAACACCTATCATCCTCAATCTCTGTTTGATCGGCGCTCTGCTCGGTCTTTCGCAATGGACGGCAACTCCGGGTCACGCGCTGGCGGTCGGCCTATCCGGTGCCGGCGTGTTGCAATTTGCATGGCTTGTTATCGCCCTGCGCCGCAACGGTATCGCTCTCCGTTTGCTACGTCCACGCCTCACACCGCGCGTCAAACATATGCTGGTCATCATCGCACCCGCAGCACTCGGAGCAGGTATCGCCCAGGTCAATCTGGTAGTCGACGTCATAATCGCCTCGCTGTTGCCGGAAGGTGCGGTTTCGTTTCTTTACTATGCCGACCGGGTCAACCAATTGCCACTTGGCGTAATTGGCGTCGCCGTGGGTACAGCGTTGTTACCCCTCCTCTCGCGCCAACTTCGCGCAGCGGAGGATAAAGCCGCTGACGCGAGCCAAAACCGAGCGATCGAGGGTGCACTGCTTCTAACGCTACCAGCGGCTGCTGGATTAATGATCATCGCCGATGCAGCGATTTCGGTGCTGTTTGAGCGCGGCAACTTTACCGCTACTGCAACCGCCGCTTCGGCAGATGCGCTTATCGCCTATGCCGCTGGCCTCCCCGCCTTCGTCATGATCAAGGTGTTAGTACCGGGCTATTTTGCGCGTCAGGATACTAAAACACCGGTGCGCATAGCGGTTTTCTGTCTGGTGACCAATGTCTGCTTCAATCTCGCCTTAATGGGACCACTCGGCCATGTTGGCATCGCACTGGCGACGACGCTTTCCGGCTGGCTCAACGCAGCTTTACTTGCACGCGGTCTACACCGCCGCGGTTATTTCACGGCAGACGCGCGCCTGCGCCATCGCCTGCCACGCATGCTACTTGCCACCGCAGCGATGACCGCCACACTCTGGGCGGTGTCGCGGGCGCTCTCCGGACCAATCAGCGATTCACTGGGCAGCGGCGTGGGCAGTCTGATAGGCCTGACGGTTACCGGTATCGTAATCTACGGCGGGATCGCTCTTTTGTTCGATGCAACGCGCTTATCAGACCTCAAGGGATTTTGGCAAAACCGCACAGACGGTAGTAGCAGGAATGGGGACGGTTGACCGGCGCGTACCAGCGCGCCATAACTCCGCCGCCTTGGTGTATCTTGGGTCGTGCCCCCGGGCGCCTTTTAACCCCGATCCCCTAATGACGGTCTTACAGCCTGTGCGGAGCTCAGCATTATGAATCGAATCTTCTCCGGTGTGCAGCCGACCGGAAATCTGCATCTTGGCAATTACCTTGGTGCAATCAAGAATTGGGTCAAAATGCAGGACGATTTCGACTGTATTTATTGCATCGTCGACCTGCATGCTATTACCGTGCCGCAGGACCCGGTCGAGTTAACCTCAAATACGCGCGAGGTTACCGCCGGCCTAGTTGCCGCCGGGATTGACCCTAAGCGATCAATCATCTTTAACCAGAGCCGAGTCGCCGCCCATTCGGAGCTTGCCTGGATCCTTAATTGCTTCACGCCGCTCGGCTGGCTCAACCGCATGACCCAATTCAAAGAGAAAGCCGGTAAGAAGCGTGACAATGCGGTGCTCGGCCTATACGGCTATCCCGTACTCATGGCAGCAGACATTCTCCTCTACCATGCCACCCATGTTCCTGTGGGTGAAGATCAAAAACAGCACTTGGAGCTCTCGCGCGATATCGTGGGAGCCTTCAACCGCACCTATGACCGAGATTATTTTCCCCTACCGGAACCGATGATACTGGGCCAGGCGACTCGAGTAATGAGTCTGCGCGACGGTCGATCAAAAATGAGCAAGTCAGATGCTTCAGAAAATTCTCGCATCAACTTGACGGATGATGCTGAAACAATTCAGCACAAAATTCGCCGAGCCAAGACTGATTCAGAACCAGGCATGAGCTACGACCCGGAAAACCGCCCCGAAGCCACGAACTTACTTGGTATCTACGCCGCCCTCGCCGATGAAAATGTGGAGGCGGTGGCACTTCGTTATGCTGATGACGGGTTCTCCAATTTCAAGGATGACTTGGCGGATCTCGCTACTGCGAAGCTCGAACCGATCTCTGCTGAGATGCACCGCCTGACTAGCTCTAACGACTTTATTGACGGCATTCTGCGAGACGGAGCCGAACGCGCCGCCGCAATCGCGGAGCCAAACTTGCGCAGCATTAAAGAAATCGTCGGCCTACTCTGACCCCTAAAGCAGTGTATTTTTGTCTTGCGCTGAAGGGGCTGCAAGCGCGATACACGACGCAAGCCTCGAAAAAGGGCAGCGTTGATGGAAATCTATCTTCCGATTGCGGAAATTTCGACGAACGTATTTTTACTGCTCGGCCTTGGCGGAGCAGTTGGATTTCTATCGGGCATGTTTGGCATCGGAGGCGGATTTCTAATGACTCCGCTGCTCATTTTTCTTGGTGTGCCACCGGCCGTTGCTGTAGGCACCGGCACAAATCTGATCGTTGCCTCCTCTGTCTCAGGCGTTATGGCTCACTGGCGACGCGGCAATGTCGATTTCCACATGGGCGCACTATTGTTCAGCGGCGGGATCGTCGGATCCTGGCTGGGCGTATGGCTTTTTAAGTCACTGCGCGAAGCTGGTCAGATCGATCTCGTCATTGCGCTCTTTTATGTCGTATTTCTTGCTATCGTTGGCAGCCTGATGGGCTTTGAAAGCGCGCGCTCGGCGCTCAGGCGGAATACGCTGGAGCGGCGTAAGGCGCACCAACACAATTGGTTCCATGGCCTGCCTCTAAAGATGCGCTTTCGCCGCTCAAAGCTTTATGTCAGTGCGCTACCCCCAGTGTTCGTCGGCTTTCTGATGGGCCTACTCGCCGCGTTCATGGGCGTAGGCGGCGGCTTTATAATGGTTCCGGTGATGATTTATCTCATTGGCATGCCAACCAGCGTAGTGGTGGGAACCTCGTTGTTCGGCATCGTCGTGATCAGCACGGTCTCGTCTCTTGCTCATGCGGTGCAGAACCACAATGTCGATATTGTTCTTGCCCTCTTGCTCGCGGTCGGTGCGGTGATCGGTGCACAATACGGCACCCGGGCCGGATTCCGAATCCAAGGCGAGTATTTGAGAGGTCTTCTCGCAATCATGGTCCTCGCCGTCAGCGGGCGGCTGCTTTACGGCCTGATTGCGCGGCCTGACGACCTTTTCAGCGCAACCTCCATGGTTGTGCGCTGATGTTACACCGTATATTTTTCGTCGCCACCATCCTGGCCCTGCCGGCTCTAGCCATTCTCACGGCCGTACCACTCAAAGCGAACGATCAACCACTGCTAGTCGACCTCTTGCCTAAGAAAATCGAGGTCGATTCGGGTTTCACCGGCAGCACAGTCACTCTTTACGGAGTTAAAACTCTGCCCGGCGACATCATCATTACCTTGCGCGGTCCAGAAGCACCAGTAGTAGTTCGGCGCAAGCGTCAGGTGGCGGGTATTTGGATTAACCGGGACGCAGTGGCCTTCCGAGACGTGCCGCAATTCTATGCTCTAGCTGCCTCACGTCCGATCGAGGAAATCATGGACCCAGGCACGCTTGACCGTAATCAGATCGGCACCGAACATATTTTGCTGAACACAGTCTGGACACACACTGAGGATGAAATAGAGCACTTTCGCAATGCTTTGAGACGCAACCACACGCGCGAAGATATGTACAAACCGGAGATTGGCAANATCGTGCTGATAAACGACAGNCTATTCCGTGCNACATTGANCCTACCGGCGANTGTTCCAACGGGGAAATATATTGCGGAGACNATTCTCGTGCANAACACGGAGGTANAGAGTCGGCTTCAGTCTGGCTTGACGGTGGAAAAATCGGGCTTATCAGCCAAGATATTCAATTTTGCCAGGACCGAAGGCGCACTTTACGGTCTAATTGCCATTGGCGCAGCNTTNATAGCAGGATGGGTTGGCGGCGTCGCCTTCCGAAAGAATTGACGATCCAGTGAGGATGCCTTGAACAAATCCGGCAAACAACGAACCAAGGCGCATATCGCAGGCCAGATTACGTTTTTGGTTTGCGTGGCACATGACAAACATTCAGCAGTGGCCGCGCGCTTCGCGGCTCTGAGGGCGCAGAATTCCGGCGGTGGAGTAGCGCTTCTCCATGTTACGCAGCCGCCGGAGTTTCAGCATTGGGCAACGGTCGGCGAGCGGATGCGAGAGGAAACCCTCGACGAAGCCGAACTACTTTTGGACGAAATGGCTTGCGAAGTCGAGACTATCCTCGGCGCTATGCCGTCGCGCCACATCCGCGAAGGCAGAATAGGCGAGGAGATTCTCGCACATATTGAAGAGAGCGAAACGATTGACCTTCTGGTAGTTGGGGCTACACCACCTGATGACGGGCACGGCTCCCTTATCTCCTGGCTGGCCGGTCAGCTTGCGGGACGACTTAATATCCCACTAGTGGTCGTACCGGGAAATCTTACCGATCAGCAACTTCGGAACCTGACCTGACCCGGCGAATTTATTGGTACAATGGTAGAATAACGTCATTAAAAATCCCTGATATATTGACCTCAAATGACCGAGCCAGACGAAATGGCCATTGACGCAAATTGATAGAAATCCTCAGTGACAAATTTTCCTTAACAACCAATGGTTTCCTCGTAAGGCTTGATATCTTGCTCTGCCTGGCCCACATTCCCGGTACAAATTCGAGCGGCCTGACAAAGGCAGCCAGTGATTACAGGTAGAAAACCAAATGTTCATTCAGACTGAACAGACCCCAAACCCAGCCACTTTGAAGTTCTTGCCAGGACGAACCGTACTACCTGAGGGAACGATTGATATCCGTAACGCGGAGGAAGCTGAGTGTTCTCCTTTGGCGTCACGCCTTTTTCTCGTCGATGAAGTTGTCGGAGTATTTTTTGGAAACGATTTCGTAACTATCACCAAATCTGAGGATGTCGACTGGACGGTGCTCAAGCCAGTAATTCTTGGTGTTCTGATGGAGCATTTCGTCTCAGGCCAGCCTGTTATAGCCGAAGCGGCGGAGATGGGCAGAGTACATGCCGACCATGGCGAGAATGGCGAGGACGCGGAAATAATCGAACAAATCAAAGAACTGCTGGATACCCGGGTAAGGCCGGCCGTCGCTATGGATGGCGGCGACATTGTGTATAGGGGCTTTCAAAATGGCATTGTTATGTTGCAGATGCAGGGAGCGTGCCAGGGATGTCCTAGTTCGACCGCTACTTTGAAAATGGGCATCGAAAATATGCTGCGGCATTACATCCCCGAAGTCGTTGAAGTGCGCGCGGTCTGACAACCGATTGGTTTGATTTATGGCCGACACCGACTGGCGAATTTTTGACGGTGAGACAGTGCAGAACAAGACCGTGACAAAGGGCTCTAGCGGAAGCAGCGAGGCAAAAGACCTGCCCTGGGCCAACGTGCCTTTGTTTAAGCCGGCGGTTACCATCTTGACCTGTGCTGTGATCGCCGTCGGAGTAAAGGCGCTGGTTGCTCCACCAAAAGAGCAAAGCGCAGAATTGGCACTCGGTCAGACCCACGCACAATTCGAGCAGATAACAATTTGGCCGGGGCTTTTTGTTACGGGGAACCTACCAATCGGAGAAAAGACATCCGCTCTACCCGTCTTCGCAAACTATTCGGTAACAACAGCAACAACCCAATTGCCGCTTCCTAAGCCAGCACGAAAACCATCCCGCTCAGGCCCGATGGCGACTGTTGCGGCATTGGACGCCCATTTCAATCGCCTCGATTACGATTTGGCGAATCTACGGAAGCCGGGCAATAACGTTCCGCGCGTTTATCTCGACAAGCTGCCCGAGGATATAGCCGAAGAAAAGTCAGTGACGTTGCGCAAGCGGGTCTTCATCAAGTCGATTCTGCCTGTGGTGCTGCGAGTCAACGAAGATATTTTAGCGGCACGGCAAAAACTACAAAATCTCCGCCATCTTCTCGATAGCGGCATGCCTCTTACCAATGGGCAACGCAATTGGCTTTATCAAATGGCCGAGCGCTACGAAACAGACCCCTACGACTGGAACGCGTTTATGGCGCGGGTCGACATCGTGCCGCCCTCACTAGCTATTGCCCAAGCAGCGGAAGAGTCGGGTTGGGGAACATCGCGCTTCGCCAGAGAGGGCAATGCGCTGTTCGGCCAATATACTTTTTCGACGTCAAACGGCATGTTGCCAGAAGAGCGTGCCAACGGGCAGCGCCACCTCATCCGTGTCTATGCGAATTTGATTGAAGGCGTGCGCTCCTACGTTCACAATCTAAATTACCATCGCGCCTATAAGGAATTCCGTGCTGCACGGAAATTGCTACGCAAAAATAATGATTTGATAGATGGCCATACGCTGGCGGGCAAATTGATTAGATATTCGGAGCGTGGAGCGGCCTATATAAAAACCCTTAGGCGCATCATGCACGACAATAAGCTTTTGTTGCTCGACCATGCCCGCCTGCACGAAGACCGCTGGACTTGGAAGAATATTGCTCGTGGCGAACGCCAATCCTAAAACGGTTCTAGATCGGATTCACAAGATTTGACGGACCTCGAAGCGAATTCTTCAAGCCAAGACATGTTCTAGGGCAATAAATATTGTAGGCCGAGCCAGCGCCAGCGCCGATCAGGACCCGGGATTGTACAGTTGACTCGATTACGGCCACGCACGAAAGGCCGAGACATTCGCAGTTCAACCCGGCGTTCGCCAAGAATTTCTAACCGCACCGACCCAGCGCCCGATACGTAGCAGGAAAGCTCGTCCAACTCTTTGATCGACCCGTCAATGGTGAAGCCAACATGCGGCGGATTGGTGGTCAGAATCGGCTCTGCAGGAGTAACATCGCTTACCGGAATAGGCAGCGTATCTATAATCAGCCGGAAACGCTTTTCATTTCCATAGGTTTCGTTTAGCGAGAATCGCGGTAGGGTAAAAAGGTCCGCGCCTTTGCCCGCAACACCCGAATTTTGCCCGAATGCTGCATCGAACCCGAGTTCCTCGATAAGATCACGCAGCGCTATGTCATATTCACCGTATGGATAAGCAAAGAGGCGGGGCGCGAAGCCAAGCTCCGTCTGAAATCTTTTCTGCGCGCCCATCACGTCTCGCCGTGCAGCATCTAGGCCATCTTTCCACATATGCCCATGAGCCGAACTGTGATTAGCGACCGTCACACCAGCCTCCACCAAGATTTGAATTTCTTCCCAGCTCATTGAATTGGATCGCCGCTGATCGACCGCATCTGTTGAGACGAAAAGTGTGAATGGGAATCCCGCCTCGCGCAGGCGAGGCCAAGCCTCATCAAAGACTGATTTTGCCGCGTCGTCGATGGTGATGCCGATGGTTTTGTTCGGTAGCGGCTGCCCGGCGCCGAGCGCGGCGACAATATGCGGCACCGGAAGCACGGTGTAGCCACCTGATTGGAGATGTGCGAGGTGGGCCTCAAACTGCTCAATAGTTATGTTAGTCGATGGTCGATCGGCCTCGCCAAATCGGTGATATTGAATGATTACAGCCGAGTCAGCGGCAAAGGCCGATGCTGGAATGGTACTTGCAGTACCGATCACTAGCGCCACCATCCATCGCTTTACGCACCATATGAAATATTTGCTGTAAACCTTCATCATTTTTCTAACATCATTCCCGTTGACGCGGCGCTATCCCATAACAGCGGGTAACGCCGTGGATTATAGAGTTGATAGTGCCACCATTCGTTTAAATAATGGTCCCATCCGGCACTAGCCATCAATCCTAGCAATAAATAGCGATTGCGACGAATTTCGGGTGCGAGATTTTGACAATTGTGATACGCACGCTCGCTGAAGTCATCGAACTTGGTACCCATTTCAAGCGGCGTTCCATCGAAACGCGTCAAGGTGAGATCGATGGCAACACCGCGCGAATGCGGTGAGCCGCGACGAGGGTCAGCGAGAAAATCTGGATCTGGTTTATAATCCCATAATTTCCACTGCGCCTCTACGGGTCGATAGGCATCGAATACAAGAAACTTCAGATCAAGCTCAGCAGCAAGTTTAATGGCCCGGGTTAAGGCGACCGCCGCGTCCTCATGTAACCAACATGCGGCCTTTCGGTAAATCGCTCGACCAGTAAAATTATCGTCGGTCGCATAAGCTAACGCGAAATCGACGTTATATTCAGGTGAAGATATTCGCTTTAAACTCATATTACCTCGGGCGATGCGGATGCGCCGAACCCTATGCATATTTCAAATAATTAAATGACATTCTATGAAAACATCGCCACCTTGCCTGGTCGGTCTGGGCGATGATAGTGGTAATTTAGCACAGAGTTCAATTTGGCAGTTTTCCCGAATCATTTTGAATATATTTCTATCGGATATCAGTAGCGTGCAAATTAAATGAATATCCTAGCTCTGGATACCGCCACAACGGCCTGTTCCGCGGCGTGCTGGTCAAACGGTTCTGTCATCGCCGAACAGGAGGAATTCGGAAGCCGCCGCCAAGCAGAGATCTTGATGCCCATGGTCAATGCGGTAATGGGAGAAGCAGGCCTCAATTATTCCAGCCTTGACCTGATCGCCGTCACCAGAGGTCCAGGCTCATTCACTGGGGTTCGTATCGGCCTCGCCACGGCGCGTGGCTTGGCGCTGGCAAGTAATGTACCGCTGGTCGGTATCACCACCCTGGAAGCCCTTAACGCTGCACCCACTTCGGGTGAGCGACGGGGCCGGGTTATCCTCGCTACGCTCGATGCACGACGCGATCAATTATATGGGCAGTTATTTCAAGAAAATGGTGAAATGATCGACCTACCCTTTGCTACCGGTGTAAAATCCCTTTCCGACCGCCTCAGGAAAGTCCTAGGGCAGATGCCACCTCTCCTCTTGGTGGGCAGCGGCGCGGAAATTGTGGGTAAATTTTTGGATACCTTTGGTCAGGATTATCTGAAATCAGCAACCCCACCGTACCCGCGAGCAGCAACCATCGCCACCCATATCGCCAAAAGTGGACTCGAAATTGCCGCCATCAAACCCGTGACTCCGCTTTACTTGCGTGAACCAGGTATCGGTCCTGTCAGATAAAAA
This sequence comes from Rhodospirillaceae bacterium, assembly GCA_002717225.1. Classification (GTDB taxonomy): domain Bacteria; phylum Pseudomonadota; class Alphaproteobacteria; order UBA828; family UBA828; genus PTKB01. Next base: position 53,012 of record PBDG01000042.1, read on the forward strand.
CAGGCTTGTTATGTGATGGAATCGCCAACACCGAACCCAAGTCAAATCGAGATAATGAAAAACTACGACCTCCCGGGCGTAGCCGCGCTACACGCAATCTGCTTCGAAGACTCATGGCACACTGAATTGCTTGGGAAAATACTCTCGGCACCGGGTACATTTGGTCTATTTTGCCGGCCGCACGGCAAGACCATGGGCTTCGTCATTTGCCGCTCAAGCGGCCAGGAAGGTGAAATCTTATCCCTTGCCGTCGCGCCCGGCGTCCGGCGAAATGGATTGGGCAGCGCACTACTTGACGCAGCTAAAGCGCATGCTATGACACGAGAAATTGAGGCGCTTTTTCTTGAAGTCGCAGAGGATAATATGGCTGCTCGACGTCTCTATGAAAATTCGGGCTTCAAAATTGTCGGCCGCCGGCCGCGCTATTATAGACGGCGCTATGGGCCGAGCGTCGACGCCTTAACTCAGCGTTGCGGACTTATATCAACCGACCCAGGATAAATTCAAATCATTATCCTTCTTTTACAACAGGCTATACTGAGGTCATTATAATTATACCCACTAGCGTCAGTGCGCATAGACGTTGCTCGCCATGACCCTATAATGGCAGATGGAATAAGCGAAGGGAGCGATAGAGGGCAATGGCATCCAGTTCTACTCCAGACCCAGTGAACTTGGAACAAAAATGCGTCCAGCTTGGCTTAAAGATGACGGACCAGCGCCGCGTAATTGCGCAGGTGTTGTCAGATGCAGATGATCACCCAAGCGTCGAGACCGTTTATCAGCGCGCCAATGCAATCGACGACCGCATCAGCCTGGCAACGGTTTACCGGACCTT
>PBDG01000043.1 GCA_002717225.1 Rhodospirillaceae bacterium
GGCCACATCTGTTATGATGGTGCAGGGTGTTAGGGGAACCTGCAATCGCCTGAGGCGGTTCCTCAGGCCGGGGCTTGGACCGGGTTTGCCTCGAAGGCTCCCACTACCAGCCCTTTCGATATAAGCTTCACATATGAGAACCCTGACCGCCATGACTCGACCGTTTGGTTCCCTTGGCCTATGAATGCGCTTCACTATAAAGCCGCCTTCTGGGTTGGGCAGGGTATCTTCGATAGCCTCGTGTCGTTCTCGGACTTTGAATCCCGTGTGAACGACATCTTCGAGGAGAAGGACCGTGGAGACGTCTTCGAGATCTTCATTGAGGGGTATCTGGCAACACAGGCTATCACACAGCACGTTAAGCACTGGGTCGTCGGGGGCATTCCGGTCGAGATGCGTGAACGGTTTAACCTGCCTAATGATGGAACTGGCATCGATGGTGTCTATGAGGCCAAAGACGGGAGCCAAGTCGCCTATCAGGTCAAATACCGGAAGAACCACAACCTGACCTTTGCTGAAGTCGCGCCGTTCCTCGGTATTACGGAACAGTTCACTGATCGCGTCATCTTCACCAACGCGTTAACGCTGTCAGACAAGGCAATCGTCCGAACGCGCTGGTATAGCGGCGAAGTGTTCAACGTACTTACGCCGGTTCAATTCAATCAAATTGAAGCATGGCTCAAGGAAAAGCCTGCCCCAGTAGTCAGGGCTACGCCTGATCCCAGCTACCAGACAGAGGCCCTCGCCGATATCGCCATGACGTTAAAGGACAACGCTCGTGCCACCGTGGTGATGGCGTGCGGAACGGGCAAGACGTTAGTGGCGTTGTGGACTACCGAACAGGCCAAACCTCGGACGGTACTGGTTCTGCTGCTATCCCTGATGCTTCTTCAGCAGACACTGCGTGAATGGAGCCAGCATACGAGTTGGGGTTCAAGGTTCAGCTATCTGTGTGTGTGCTCAGACAAGACGGTCGGCTTGGGGAACGACAGCATCAATATCGATAAGAGTGAACTGGGATTCCGGGTTGATACCGACCCGGAAATTGTGCGTAGGTTTCTGGAGCGTGAGACGGACGACACCAAGGTTATCTTCTCCACATACCATTCGATAGAAGTTGTCGCGAAGGGCGCTGAAGGCTTGCCACCGATTGATTTCGGTGTTTTTGACGAGGCACATAAGACCACCGGGCGTGGTGGCATATTCAGTTATGCACTGGCCGATGAGAAGGTTCGCATAAACAAGCGACTATTTCTTACGGCAACACCGCGGCAGATCAATATCCGGAAACGGGACAAGGAGGGCGACTTTCAGGTTCAGTCGATGGATGACGAATCCCTCTATGGCCCAAGAGCTCATACCCTGTCGTTCGCTGCGGCCGCGAACAAAGACATCATCTGCCGATACAGGGTCGTGATTTCCGAGATCGACAAACAGATGGTTGACGACTTCAGCCGCAAAAATGGCATCACCCTGGTTGAGGGAGACGAAATCGAGGCGCGTTGGGTTTCTAATTTGGTGGCCTTGGACCAAGCGATAAAGAAGGTGGGTGCCAGTAAGGTCATCACCTTCCATAGCCTTGTTGGCCGTGCGCAGGAGTTTGCAAAGAACGAACCACGCGGGATCGCACATTACCTTGATGGCTACGATGTCCGGCACGTTAATGGAAAACAAAGCAGCAGCGCGCGAAGCGATACGATTGGAGCGTTCGCCGCAGCACCCAAGGGACTAATTACAAACGCGCGTTGCCTGACTGAAGGCGTCGACATTCCTGCTGTCGACATGGTGGCATTCATCGATCCTCGGCAAAGCAGGGTCGACATCGTTCAGGCTGTTGGTCGGACCATGCGCAAGCCACGTGGTGTCTCGGCAAAAACGGTTGGCTACGTGCTTGTTCCGTTGTTCGCCGGAGTAGACGGCGAACACCTTGATGAAGTGATTAAAACCGAGAAATTTGACGCCATCGCCGATGTCCTGAACGCTCTTCAGGAACATGACGAAGAGCTGGTCGACATCATTCGGGAACTCAAGCAGGACAGGGGTGAAGACAAGCCGTTCAGGCCTAAGAGATTTCTGGAGAAGGTAACATTTATCGGGCCGCAGGTTGAGCTTGAAGAGCTTGTTCAGAGCATCGCTGTCGCAATCATAGATCGTCTCGGGGTTTCCTGGGATGAGTGGTATGGACGGTTAAAGAAATACCGTCAGCGCGAGGGCAATTGCGAGGTCCCGGCTAAATACAAAGAGGGCACCTTCAAGCTTGGGAGTTGGGTCCATAATCAGCGCAGCAATAAGGATACGCTCTCACCAGAGCGCCGTCAGCGGTTAGACGAGATCGGGTTTGTTTGGGACCCGCACACCGCGGCTTGGGAAGAAGGCTTTGCTGCGCTGTCGAGCTTCCGTCAGCGCGAGGGAAATTGCGTGGTTACCCAGAAGCACAAAGAGGGTAACTTCAACCTTGGGACTTGGACCCACACTCAGCGCAGCAATAAGGATACGCTCTCACCAAAGCGTCAGCGGCGGTTGGACGAGATCGGGTTTGTCTGGGACCCACTCGCCGCGGCTTGGGAAGAAGGCTTTGCTGCGCTGTCGAGCTTCCGTCAACGCGAGGGAAATTGCGTGGTTACCCAGAAGCACAAAGAGGACAACTTCAACCTTGGGGCTTGGGTCGGTACTCAGCGCAAAAAAAAGGACACGCTCTCACTAGAGCGCCGTCAGCGGTTAGACGAAATCGGGTTTGTCTGGGACCCACTCACCGCAGATTGGGAAGAAGGCTTTGCTGCGCTGTCGAGCTTCCGTCAGCGCGAGGGAAATTGCAAGGTCCCGGTTAAATACAAAGAGGGCACTTTCAACCTTGGGATTTGGACCCGCACTCAGCGCAAAAAAAAGGACACGCTCTCGCCAGAGCGTCAGCGGCGGTTGGACGAGATCGGGTTTATTTGGGACCCACTCGCCGCGGCTTGGGAAGAAGGCTTTGCTGCGCTGTTGGCTTTCTACCAACGCGAAGGTAATTGCGAGGTCCCGGCTAAATACAAAGAGGGTAACTTCAAGCTTGGGATTTGGGTCAGCACTCAGCGCAAAAAAAAGGACACGCTCTCACCAGAGCGCCGTCAGCGGTTAGACGAGATCGGGTTTGTCTGGGACCCACTCGCCGCGGCTTGGGAAGAAGGCTTTGCCGCACTGTTGGCTTTCTACCAACGCGAGGGCAATTGTGAGGTCTCGGATAAGCACAAAGAGGACGACTACAAGCTTGGGAACTGGGTCAGCACTCAGCGCAGAAACAAGGACACGCTCTCACCAGAGCGCCGTCAGCGGTTGGACGAGATCGGGTTTATTTGGGACCCACTCGCCGCGGCTTGGGAAGAAGGCTTTGCCGCACTGTTGGCTTTCTACCAACGCGAAGGTAATTGCGTGGTTCCCCAGAGGCACAAAGAGGGTAACTTCAAGCTTGGGGCTTGGACCCACAATCTGCGCAATAGGGACACGCTCTCACCAGAGCGTCGTCAGCGTCTGGACGAGATCGGGTTTATCTGGGGTCCAAGGAAACGATCCTGACACCGATTATCGGGTGCAATAAATCCTTTTTATGTCATAATATCAGCTAGTTAATTGACTACGAATGCGCACCATCCACGGTCCGGGCAAGGAGGTTTCGTGAGCGCCGAAACGAGATTTGTTCGTCTGGATTGGTATTACTAGGGGATATGAGGAGTCCCAACTGAGAAAGCGGGAGTACCCCCCCGGGGTGGGGTCTAGAATTGGACCGTTTAGCCCCTTGGTCTCGATGAAAGTTTTATGGCTGCAGCACGCGCCCTATCGGGGAGCGGTTATGGGAACAATGGCCATATAGGAGTGGAGAGCCTCGGATACCCAGGGTAATTGGCGGAGGGGGCGGGATTCGAACCCGCGGTACGCGTTAACGCACACACGCTTTCCAAGCGTGCGCCTTAAACCACTCGGCCACCCCTCCCGGATCACGCAAGATAACAATATTGTGGCAGGGAGCAAGATTATGGCACCGAATTTTTGCTAGTTTGTTAGCATGTAGTTCCAAATCGGGCACCCCAAACGAATTGAACCTGTCGCATGGTCCTTTGCCGCAGCATCGCTATCCTTTTTCTACTCGTCGCTCTCGGCCTGTTCATCTATGAAATCGTCGGCGCAATTTCAGGGGGCAGCTACAACCTAATCGCAGGTGGCGAGCTATGGGCACAAATTCACTCTAATAGTCTGGTCGGTTTTCAGGCGCTGATTGAGAAGAACTTTTTACCCTGGCTCTGGCGCGAGGTTTTGCTGCCCATTTTTCTTGCACCCGCTTGGGCAATAGTCTTAGTGCCCGGCCTGCTCTTAGCCCTGCTCTGCCGCATAAGACGACCCAGATAGCTCACATCCCCGGTGGCACTCTGCGATACATGGGATCTTTCACCGATTTTCCGTGTCAACCCGTCAGAAACATAAGGTCATCAGTGCGCTGGCTTTCCTCGGCGGAGGTGACTGTCCCTCCGCGAATGAGAGACGGTGTGTGCAATTCCTCTCTGTGGATTGTAAAGCTCACACCCTTTCGACCCGTCTCGGTGCGTTAAGCTTGCCGTAGGTCTTCACCCGCTCAAATACCTTGGAATAGGTCGGGCGAGGAATGTAGCGACCCACGCCCTTTTCAACGCGGAGTTCCTTACCATCCCAAACTTGCTTACCCTGGCTAATGGTAGCACGCGCGAGACCGGTAACAGTCTCGCCCTCATATAGGTTAAAATCCATCTTGGAATGGTGGGTCTTGGCCGAAACGGTGCGGTTCGCATTAGGATCCCATACGGTAATGTCTGCGTCAGCACCCACGCTGATTGAGCCCTTGCGAGGATAGACATTAAAGATCTCTGCTGCAGCCTGCGAGGTGACGCGGACAAAGTCATTTGGCGTCAGCATGCCGGTCTTAACGCCACGGTCCCAAAGAATTGACATCCGGTCCTCGATGCCGCCACAGCCATTCGGCATAAGGCTGAAATCGTCCTTACCCAGCGCCTTTTGCGGCGCACAAAAGGCACAGTGATCTGTTGCAGTAGTTTGCAAAGTACCTGCCTGCAGCCCACCCCAAAGCGCATCACGATGTTCTTTACTGCGGAAGGGCGGGCTCATCACATGGGCCGCAGCCTGAGTGAAATCCGTCAGATAATGGGTCGATTCATCGATCACCAGATGCTGCGCCAATACCTCACCATAAACTGCCTGGCCATTGGCACGCGCCTCGGCAACTGCATCAAGAGCCTGCTTGCAAGAACAATGCACAACATATAAGGGCGCGTTCACTGCGCCAGCGACAGTGATAACGCGCCGTGCCGCCTCGCCTTCCACTTCCGGCGGGCGAGACTGGACATGGCCTTCTGGTCCGGTAATGCCCATGGCAAGAAGTTTTTTCTGCAGATAGTAGATAATTTCGCCATTTTCGGCATGGACGGTAGCCATGGCTCCAAGCTCCTGGCAGCGATCAAAGCTGTTCAACAGCATCTCATCGTCAAGCATGATAGCGCCCTTGTAAGCCATAAAATGTTTGAAACTGTTGACGCCGTGCTCGCGGGTGAGCACACCCATTTCCTCCTTAACTTGATCGCTCCACCAAGTGACGGCGACATGGAAGGAGTAGTCCGACGGTGCTTTGGCTGCATTTGCCATCCAGGTTCCCCACGCCTCCAGGAGCGATTGCTCCGGGCTCGGAATAACGAAATCGATGATCATCGTAGTTCCGCCAGCGAGACCCGCGGAGGGACCCGACATGAAATCATCAGCTGTAACCGTACCCATGAATGGGAGCTCCATATGGGTGTGCGGATCAATACCGCCAGGGATCACCAATGCTTCACCCGCATCCACTACCTCGGTACCCAGCGGCACATCGAGATTCTCGCCAATCGCCTGGATCAACCCGTCAGCACAATAAACATCTGACCGTTGGCTCTTGTCCGCATTTACGACGGTTCCACCTTTTATGAGTAACGACATAAACTTCACTCCCGTATTTGTCGGCGCCGCCTTACCTGCACCGCTCGAACTATTTGCGCGAACCTTAGCGCAAAATCGTCGGACCGCACCAGCCCCGCTCATCAAGATAGCTGCGATTGACAGTGGCGAAAAAGAGCGGCTTTCTAGGCAGCATGGAAAATATACAGCAAAACAACAAATTGCCGCTCGAGGGATTGCGCGTGCTCGACCTCGCAACCTTCCTCGCCAGCCCCTTCGCCGCCGCTATTCTTGGCGAATTTGGCGCAGAAGTGATCAAGATTGAGCAGCCTCTGGGCGGCGATCCATTGCGTAAATTCGGTACGCCGTCCCCAGGTGGCGACGGCTATTGCTGGTTATCAGAGCAGCGCAACAAGCGTTCCATCACCCTTGATATCCGCACCAAAAAAGGCGCCAGGATCTTCAAGCGCCTCGTAGCAAGCGCTGATGCTCTGTGCGAAAATTTCCGCCCCGGCACCATGGAAAAATGGGGCCTCGGGCCAGAAGTGCTAAAGGAAATTAACCCGCAGCTCGTTATGCTTCGCGTTTCCGGTTACGGCCAGACTGGGCCCTATAAGAACCGCCCTGGCTTCGCCCGAATCGCCCATGCCTTCGGCGGACTCACCTATCTCACAGGCGAACCCGGTGGACCGCCGTTAACGCCGGGCTCTACCTCTCTCGCCGACTACATCTCTGGCCTCTATGGCGCCCTTGGTATTCTCCTCAGCTTACGTGCGAGAGAAGAGACCGGACGTGGCCAAGAGATAGACGTCTCGCTTTACGAATCGATCTTCCGCGTGCTCGATGAAATGGCACCACTCTATGCCGCGAATGGCTCTGTCCGACCTCGTCTCGGCCTAGGTACAGCAAATGTTTGCCCGCACGGCCATTTCGAATGCGGAAATGGAGAATGGGTTGCCATTGCTTGCACCAGCGACAAGATGTGGGTGCGCATGGCAGAAGTTCTAGGCCGTCCGGAGCTTGGCACAAATGCGCGCTACAAGACTGCCGCTGACCGCGTCGCCAACCGCGAGGATGTCGATGGTCTAGTGAGCGCTTTCACACTTTCCATGTCTCGCGACAGAGTGGTGGAGGCTTGCGTCGCTGGCGACGTACCGATCGCGCCGATCTATTCCATCGCGGATATATTCGAGGATGAGCAATACAAGGCGCGGGAAACCCTGGTTACGGTAACGGACGAAAAATCAGGCGAAATCACCGTCCCAGCCGTCCTCCCACGTCTCTCTGAAACACCCGGACGCATCGCACATCTCGGCCCCACACTCGGCGAAGCCAACGGTGAGATCTATGGTAGCGAACTAGGATTTAGCGAAGACGAGATGCTGGTGCTTAAAGAGGAAGGCGTGATTTAGTTTCGAACTGAAACACAGATCCTGGCTCTTAGTTTACTTTTTCTGCCTCTAGGAACGAGCGTTAGTGCAATTATATTATGTATCCAAGGAATTAATTACGTAATTTTGGGTCTAACCAAAATCTTGCGGAGTGAAAAAACAGCGCAGATCCGCACTGCCGGGAGCGAGTTGATCCCAAGTCTCACTGTCGTATATGAGGCGGGCCAGCGAACCGGGGGGGAAATTTCGCGCTGCACGGCGCATAGCACGGCCACCCCCGGCGCCGGCGAGCATCAGCACAAGGACATGAACGCCAGGATTGTGTGCCACCATTAGGACCGAGCCAATTTCGTTCGGCAAGCCGCGAAGGTTACTGAGGAGTGAGTCCGCTCCAGCGTCAGTGAGCGAATTGCGAATATCGAGTTCGGGCGGCAACACCATGGCGCTTGCCATGCATTCGGCGCTCTCCTGCGTCCGCCGAGTACTCGAACAAATAATCGCATCCCAGGACGCGCCATCAGAGGCTAATTTCTGCGCCAAGTAGTGGCAATCGGCTATGCCACGCGAGGCAAGCGCCCGTTCGACATCGCTGCCGGAACTGCGCCCCTCGGCCTCGCCATGACGCATAATAAATAGGTTCTTGATAACTGACCTCCTTGCAGAAGGCGCACCGGCTACTGTAAATGATGTGCTCAAATTTATTGAATCGGAGCATGCAAGAATGGCCGATCATCGCGCCACAGGAAACCCCTATGACGCCGCTCTGGACCGCAATCCGGCCAATCATGTGGCGCTAACACCGCTCGGCTTTCTGTCGCGCGCTGCTCATGTTTACCCCGAGCGCATTGCTTGGCGCCACGGCGCACGAAGTGCCAATTACCGCGAATTTTACGACCGCACACGCCGCCTCGCCTCAGCGCTAATAGCTCGCGGCATTGGTGTTGGCGATACGATCAGCATCATGGCACCCAACACACCGGCCATGCTGGAGGCACATTATGGTGTGCCGATGACCGGCGCGGTGCTGAATGCGTTGAATGTTCGCCTCGACGCTCCGGCCATCGCCTTTATTCTCGACCATGCCGAGTCCAAACTCCTCCTAACCGACCGCGCCTTCTCTCCAGTCATCGCTGAAGCGCTCAAGCTTTCGCAGTGCAACCCTCTGGTGATCGATATCGACGACGCGCCAGAAGAAGGCGGCGAGTTTCTGGGAGAGGTAGAATATGAAGCCTTCTTAGAGGTCGGCGACCCGGCCCATGACTGGCGCTGGCCGTTGGATGAATGGGAAGCGATCACCCTCTGCTACACCTCAGGCACCACGGGCAATCCGAAGGGCGTAGTGCTACATCACCGGGGTGCCTATCTCAATGCGATTGGCAATTCCCTCACCTGGAACCTTGGTGATGCACCTGTCTATCTCTGGACCCTGCCGATGTTCCACTGCAACGGTTGGTGCTTCACCTGGACAATTACTGCCCATGGCGGCACACATGTATGCCTCCGCAAGGTCGAGGCAACGGCAATCTTTGATGCCATCGCGACCCAAGGCGTAAATCGTTTTTGCGGCGCGCCGATCGTCCTCAACATGATCATAAATGCGCCGGAAGACGCGCGCTGCCAGTTCGACCACAAAGTCGATGTGATGACCGCCGCCGCACCGCCGCCTGCTGCCGTCATCGCAGCGATGGAACGCGATGGCTTCCACATTACACATGTCTACGGTCTAACGGAGGTCTATGGCCCCGTCACCGTTTGCGCCTGGCACGGCGAATGGGACACGTTAAATATCGAAGAACAGGCAGCACTCAAATCGCGCCAGGGTGTGGCCTATATCACCCTAGACGGCCTTGGCGTGATGAATCAGGAGAATGGGAATATGACACCGGCGGATGGCGTGACCATTGGCGAAGTCGTGATGCGCGGGAACACGGTTATGAAAGGATATCTCAAAAACGCATCTGCCACCAAGGAAGCTTTCGCCGACGGCTGGTTCCATACTGGCGATCTCGGCGTCATGCATGAGGACGGCTATATAGAACTCAAGGACCGCGCCAAAGACATTATTATCTCCGGCGGCGAGAATATCAGCACTATCGAGATAGAGGACGTGCTCTATAAGCATGATGCCGTGCTCGAAGCCGCCGTGGTCGGCCGCCCGGACGAAAAATGGGGCGAGACTCCTTGCGCCTTCATCACCTTAAAGGCGGGATCAACAGTTACAGCGGACGAGTTGATCGCTTTCTGCCGAGATAATATGGCTCGTTTCAAGGCACCAAAGACCGTGGTGTTTGGCGAATTACCGAAAACCTCCACCGGCAAGGTGCAAAAATATAACCTGCGCGAACGCGCGGCAGCGCTGTAAAAGAATCCAAGAAGATTTGTATAAACAGCGCCACCAACTCGAATACGGTTAGCACTCAGGCGAACGTGCAAAATCTATAGCTGCTGGATGCCCTGTCTAACAATTGAGAGTCATAAAAAGTGAAACGCCCGATCTTTTACGGCATAGCCAAACGCTCGGGAGTGCGCTCCTGATTTTGAGAGTTACCCATGAAAAGCAGTGCATGCGCGCTCTGTCTCCCCTCCCTGATCTCTCATCCCCACCCGGGGAGCGAAATTTGTCGGGAAATGAGTGATGCATATCGCTCTACTACAGCATGCTGCCTTCGAACACGCTGGCATATTGCGCGACTTCATGTACGAAGACAGAATTTCGTTTGACATAGTAGCACTTGATGAGGGTGATCCCCTACCCGACCTCGACCCCTATGACGCACTAATTGTATTAGGTGGGCCGATGGGGCCACTTGATTATGACGATCATCCGTGGCTGATCAACGAGACGGCCTTAATCCGCGAGGCAGTGGTAGAGCGCGCCCTACCAACTCTCGGTATCTGCCTTGGGCATCAACTCTTGGCACTTGCGCTTGGTGGCTCACTCTCAGAAATGAAAAAGACGGAAGCAGGCGTGACCGAGATTGCGTTCAATGAGGCGGGAAAACGCGATCCTTTGTTTCAGGGATTGGCCTCAAAAGCACCTAGCTTCCAATGGCATGAATGGCAGGTGGAGGAACCGCCGCCTGGTGCGGTTCCACTGGCCTCCTCAGCACTCTGCCCAGTCCAAGCCATACGCGCGGCGCCACGCGCCTGGGGGGTACAGTTCCATATAGAGGCTTCCAACGGTACCCTTGACGAATGGCTGACACCAGTTGGTCACGAAGACGAGTTGCAAACTATCCTCGGCCCCAACGCACGCACCACCTTATCGGACCAGGCCGCCATACACATGCCCCGCCTGAATGCCGACGCGCGCCGCATGTTCAACAATTTTATCCAACTCGCGCAAATGCCAGCGAAAGCGATAGAAAACTAAGCCGAACTATGGCCCATATGGGAACGCAAATTTCGGAATAGGTCGTGATCGTTAATGATCCGCGGAACCTTGTGTTGGCCGCCGAGTTGGTCACGCTTCTTCATCCAGGCATTGAAGCTACCTGGCGGAACATCGAAGATGACCGGGGCATGGAGTCCGAAGCCCTCCGAGCGATGCGCCTTATAGTCTTCGTTATTTTTAATAAGCTCGCCGTCGAGTGTTTCACCGAACATATCTAGCTGCTTCTGGCTCACATCAGTCTGGAGAAATTCAACGATATAGAGATGACCACCCAGCTCACCTTCCTTCTCCGGCATCATAGAGCCGACAGCATACTCACTGATCGTGGCGCCGATAGTATCAGCGCTTGTTGTGACAGCGCTTTCGATCTGCTCGCCGATCAAATGCTCTCCGAAAGTGGAGAGCATATATGAAATGCGCCCTGTTATTAGTATGCGCGGTGGATCAAGATTAACGAACCTCACGGTGTCTCCAAGAACATAGGACCACAAACCGGCACACGTGTTTAGCACCACCGCATAATTGACACCGATCTCAGCATTGCCAATCCAATGGCGTGTCGGCATTGGCGATTCAAGTTCTTCGAGTGGCACAAATTCGAGAAAAAGACCGTTGTCGAGCAGCAGTCTTAGGCCTTCTCCGGGGCCGCAATCCTGCACAGCGAGAAATCCTTCGCTCGCCGGATAAACCTCACGCAACTCCGCCCGCGTGCCACGACAAAGATCATCAAACTGACGCCTATATGGGGCAAAATTGACACCTCCATGAATGATCAGTTCGAGATCGGGAAAGGGCTTGAGACTACGCTTATGAGCAAGCGGGCTAACCTCAGCCAGCTTGTCGAGAAAGATCAACATCCAGCTCGGCGTCCCACCGAAGCCTCGGATATTGTTGCCAATGGCCGCCTCCGCTATTTTGCCAATTTTCTCCTCCCACTCGGAGAGTACCGCGAGGTCCTTGGGAGGAAAGAAACGCGATTGCGCCCAAAATGGGACCGTCTTAGCAGCGATACCGCTCAATTCGCCGCTGAGCACCCCCTTTGCTTCCGATTCCAGGACTGTGGTGCCACCGAGCATGAATGTCTTGCCGCCGAAAATTCGACTTTCGGGCCGGTTTGCAAGGTGGTGGCTAAGAAGATCGAGTATCGCACGCCTGTTTGCGCGCACCATTTCCCAGGAACAAGGTATGAATTTGTCTACCCCGGTGGTGGTCCCAGAGGTAACAGCAAAAAACGGTATCAGCCCCGGCCAAGAACAATTTTCGAGGGTTGGAAAAGCTGAGCTCCAATAATCGCGATTCATATCCTCAAATTTGCGTAACGGAACGCTCGATTGGAAATCCGCTACGGTGCGCATTGCACCGAATTTGTATTCACGCCCAAAGCGCGTATCCACAGCCTTCTGAAGCAGCTTTTGCAGCTCACGTTCCTGGGTTTCGCACGGATTTTGCGTGCGAAGGCGTGCTAAGCGGCGCTTGGCGTAGAGGCGAAAAAGTGGAGTTGCATCAAACATATTGGGGGCGGTTTGTTGGGCGAGTTACCACATGATTAAAGATCAAAGCGCCATCCAAAATATGCGGGTGCACCGGCTCACGAAATTGCGTTGGTAGGCTCATTATCGTGAGTATCCTAAGCGTCAATAAGGACTCAGTTATTCACCTGCGCTATCATAACGAGCATCAAGGAGGCTTTTGCACATATTGGCATTGAACTGTGTGTTGATACGCACGCGGCGTAGCACAGTGAGATATTGTTTGAAATTGTTGACGTCAATCGCATCGCCCTCAGGTGTGGTAAAAGCTATATCGTCCGACGCGTCCGGACCACCAAACTCGCAACGAATTTCCGCATAGCGGGCGCGTAGGGTTTCGAACTTGCTGTCGGCAATAACGAGGGAGGTGAGGTCACCCATGGTCAGGTCAGCGAGGCGTTCGGTCGTGTATCCTTCCGCCATCAAGTATCGAAGAATCTTTTCCTGGCGTCCCTGATAAGCCTTGCGACGGAAGGTAGCACGTAGATCGTCAAGTTCCGCTTCTGTCTGCCCAGGGAATGTTTCGGCAAAATTGAGATTGCCGCCTATGCCACGGTTAATTTCTTCGGCGTTACAATGATTAGTAAGAGCGATCTCGGCACGCCTTACCCAATCGAGCCCCCCAACCGCCTCGCGCATATCATGCGCCATGAGAAAAGCGAAGTTGGGTGAGCACCAGAAGGTCGGCAGGCGGAAGCCAATGCGTACTTCGCCGCTGTCGCTAATCTCAATCGATTCAACAAAACCCATTGCTGCGACGGATTCGTCGAGCTCCGGATCGCTCACAGTAGAGAGACGCGCCCAGATTTCGTCACGGCGCGGATCTAACGATTTTACAGAAGCGCTCATCAACGTCACATACTACCGAGAGAAGCCTTCTTAGCCTCGATATCAACTCCATAAAGTTTCGCAGCATTGAGGCCAAGAATCTTCCGCTTGCCTTCCATCGTCAAATCGACGCCGGTCTCAGCCTTGAGGTCATCGGGCATCTCGAAAGTCATAAATTTTTCTATCAACCATTTCGGTTGCCAGATTCCGTAATCACTGGCGAACAGCAACCGGTCCTCGCCGACCCAGAACAGTAGCTCTGCCATCATCTCCGCAAAATAGCGCGGGCGCGCATGGACAAATGCAGAAGCCACCGCGAGGCCGCCATAGACATTGGGTTCTTGCACGGCGATCCAGCAGAAATCGTCGAGGCGTGGCAGGCCCACATGATCGACGATAAAATTGAGCTCCGGAAAGTCAGTGGCCGCGTCGTCGATATCAGCGACATCGAAAGCATCGCGGTTCAAGGGCAAGATCGTCGGGCCCTTATGGACATGGATGTTCTTTATACCAAGTGACTGCGCCTTTTCGAGATACCGCTTAGCCCAGGCGTCACTCAGCTTGTAGCCCTTCGAATCACCGCGCCATTCAGCGGTGTAAAGTTTTACACCCTGGATTCCGTACGTCTCGACCAGCCCTTCCAGTGCCTCTAAACCGGCTTCGCCGTCGCGCGGATCAAAGGCGCCATTCAAAATGATTCGATCAGCGTAACTCTTGAGCAACTCGGCGTTTTGCTCAGTAGTGTTGAAACCATTTGTGTAGAAGTCCTTTAGATAAGTCGGCTGGCACACCGCCATATCGTCATAGCCATTAACGAACAGGTCCTCATAGAGTGTCTCAGGGCCATAATATTGGAACTTCTCTGCCGACCAGAGATATTCCGGCGGGCTCAGCGCCGAGTGATAGTCGTGAAAGCAATTGATGAACTGCGCACCATGGACATTGCGCTGGTTCTCTGGTCGCGCGTCCCATAAATGGATATGCGCATCGATCACAAAGATTTCTTCGCCGTCGCTGGTCTTATACATCTCGCCCCCTCACCTGAATCTCACTTGCCCTTTTTATACCCTAAAGGTTGATGGCTGGTCTCGCTATGAAACTTTTTGCGTCTGCCGCTCCGTTCTCGCCTTGGAATAGTTCATTGTCGCTAGGCCAAGCGCAATGGCGACTATCGCGGCCCACAACCAAACATTGGGCTCGTCACCAAAAATGATATAGGCCCACAGCACGCCTGCGGCAACAACGACATAATTAAGTTGGGCAAAGAAGAGGCCACCAGCTCGCCGCAGAATCTCGAAGAAGCAAAGATAGGTCACGACCGTGG
Organism: Rhodospirillaceae bacterium; assembly: GCA_002717225.1. Classification (GTDB taxonomy): domain Bacteria; phylum Pseudomonadota; class Alphaproteobacteria; order UBA828; family UBA828; genus PTKB01. The sequence goes on from PBDG01000043.1 coordinate 14,416, forward strand.
CACTACCCGCCCAAATTACTGATCCGACTGCGACGAGCCCACCATGGGTCAACAGCACAGGTCCATCCGTCAGCATCATGATAATGAAGAGCAGGATCGCGCTCAGGATCATCAAGCCGGCTGTGAGCGAGAGGGAATTAACGTTTTCGGGCATCAACCTAGCGGTAAAGACATTGTTCGCTGCTGCGCTCGCCGGCAACAACAGAGCAAATAGTACCCAGGCTGCCGAGGCTGTTTCTGGCAGCCCCTCCTCTGGGAGAACGATGAACAGCACCCCGCCAAAACCCAATACGACGCCAAGCAAGGCAAGCCAGCGGAAGGATTCGGCGCGCACCGCAAGCGACAGCAGATAAGTCGCCGAGGCGATCAACGCTGCTGCCAGAGTGATAATCGCAGGAGAAAGCTTATCGGCCAAAATAACCACGATCATTGTCGGACCCGAAAGGCCCACAGTGGCAACGAAGGCGTAAACCCGCAAATGGGAAAAAAGCAATTTTGGCGGCGATCTCATAACAATGGAGACCGGCAATATCACTGCCGCGGCGATGACAATCTGCCAGAACGCCAGCGCTAAAGCAGGCATACCAGCATCCACCGCAAGCTTGTTGGCGGAAAAGATGCTGCCATAGGCTGCACCGCCCAAGACGAGCAGAAAGGTGGGAAAGGCGAGGCCGTTTGAAATCCGCATGACCTTAGCTTGGCCTGCATTCTCCCGACGCGCCAGCTTCCTTTTTGGAAAACTTCAAAATTTGTCCTTTTCCGCTCTGTTTGCTTCAATACGTAGCGCGAAGTGAAGGACAGGACCGAACATGACGGAATTCGACGGAACGCCGGAACATGGTTGGCTAGTGCACCGCCTGCTGGAAGCCCGTGCCGAGTCGGCGCCGAATTTCCCATTCCTCAGCTACGAGGACAGGGACTATACCCACGCTGAGATGAACAGTCGTGCCAATCGCATGGCGGAGGGCCTCATGGCACTCAATCTAGGAAAAGGCACGCGCGTCGCTGTTATGATGAAAAGCACTCCGGAATACATAGATGTGTGGTTCGCTATTGCGAAAGCAGGTGCGGTCGAGGTGCCCCTCAATACCGCCTATAAAGGGGAAATTCTTACCCATATGCTGAACAATTCCGGCGCGGAGATTTTTATTCTCGACGCTGAATTCCTGCCTGCGGCAGCCGCGGTAGCAGTTCGTTGCCCAGCGCTTAAGCATTTTGTAGTGCGCCCGGAAGCGGGCATGGCGGAAGCCGCGGAATTGACGGGTGCAAGGCACGACCTTGCCCAAATACCGACCGGCTCTGGTGAAAACCCCGGCCTCGACATCTCGCCGGAGGATCTCGCCTGCATCATGTTCACCTCCGGCACCACTGGCCCTTCCAAGGGAGTGATGCTCAATCACCATTTTGAGATTTCCTTCTCTATTATTTACAACGATATTGTCGCGCTGACGGAGAAAGATGTTAGCTATAACATGCTCCCTTTCTTCCATATTGCTGGAAAATTCCAACTAATGAGTCCGCTCCTAACCGGCGGTCGGATGATCCTACGGGAACGGTTTAGCGCATCACAATTTTGGTCTGACGTACGTGCCCATGGTGTTACGGTCACTACAGCCGTAGGAGGCATCTGTCACATGCTCTACGCCCAGCCTCCCAGACCAGACGATTCGGATAATCCCTTACGTATGATCTATTCCGTGCCCAATCCGCATGAGGTGCTGGATGAATTCAAGACACGCTTTGGCGTCGAGTTGACCGAAGGGTATGGCTCGACGGAAGCCAATATTTGTGTCTATACGCGCCCCGGCGAGGATACGCCACTTGGCTCATGCGGCCGCGCGGCACCGGAATACGACGTCAGAATTGTTGATGCGCGGGGGCGCGATTGCCCTCCCGGCGAGGCCGGCGAGTTCGTCGTTAGACCAAAATATCCTAACACACTTATGGCAGGCTATTACGGCATGCCGGAGAAATCTCTCGAGGCATTTCGTCAACTCTGGTTCCATTCTGGCGATAAAGGCACTTGGGATAAAAACGGCTATTTTTTCTTTCTCGACCGGATGAAAGACGCGATCCGTCGGCGCGGTGAGAATATCTCCTCCTTTGAGGTTGAGCGCATCCTCAACCTGCATGAAGATGTAGCGGAATGCGCTGCCATTGCAATCAAGGCGGAAGATGGCGAGGACGAATTAAAAGTAGTGGTAGTACCAAACCGAAGCGTTGGCCTTAGTGCTGAAGCGTTACTCGACTATTGCGTCGACGCGATGCCCTATTTCATGGTTCCACGCTATATCGAATTCAAATCCGATCTACCGCGCACGCCGACGCAGAAGGTACGCAAGATTGAGCTCAGGGAAGAAGGTATCACGCCGGGAACCTGGGACCGGGAGCAGGCAGGCATCCGCGTCACCCGCCACGGCGTGGAGAAATCCACCTGAGACAGCCGCGAGAGGGGCATTACATCATGGCAAAAGTCACCATCACTTTCGACAACGGGCCGGAGCCGCAAATAACCCATAACGTTCTAGATGTCCTGGCACGCCACGATATTAAGACAAGCTTTTATGTCATCGGCCACAAGCTGGAAAACGAAGAGGGCCGCACCGCCGCGCTGCGCGCCAAATCGGAAGGCCACTGGATCGGCAATCACTCCTACAGTCATTCAGTTTCACTCGGCGCCAGCGACGATCCACATATTTACGACATCGAGGTGACCAAGAGCCAGGAGATAATCGGAGATCTTTCCCATCCTGACCGCCTGTTTCGCCCATTCTGCAATGCTGGAATTATCGATCACCGGGTCTTCAAACGCGACCACATCTCACGCCTCGCCGAGGATGGCTACACCTGCGTGATGTTCAATGCGGTGACCGGCGATTGGGCGGACCGCGAGGGCTGGGTCGCACGCGGCATAGCAGAAATCGAATCGAGGCCCTGGACGACCCTAGTGTTGCATGACATCGCGGGCTGGCCTGACGGCACCCAAACTGGCTCGATGGAACGGTTAGACGAATTCATCAGTCTCGTACGTGACAGCGGTCACGAGATACTACAGGAACTCGACCCGGATTGTATCCCCATGCGCTGCGGCGAGTTGATTAAATCAATGGATGATTTGGTTAATTAGTCACAACGGATCACATGGCATAACCCGTCAAATACTTCCTCTCTAGCAGCGGCCCCTCAATCGCCGGGCAATTATTTACAGTCCCTTTTCTACCTCGTGTACGATCGGTCTCCCGGGCTCATTTGTTACAATACATTCAGTATTCTGGGAGATTATTTCTATTCACCACCCTCGTATTTCCAGTAAGTGTCCTTGCGGGTAATGATACCGTCTTCGTCAAGCTCCCAAAGATCGCAGCCCATCCAGTTGAGGCGATTGCCGTTGGATTCTGTTCCAGTGACGGTCCATTCCGAGCAGCCTCGATTGCCACCAACCCAATGGCTGTGAATTTCCCATGCCATGTCCGGGATGGAAGTAAAACGCTGCTCAAGCATCTTCGCGACCTCGTCCTTGCCGCGGAGAGTTTGCCCATCTGGCTGCGTGCCGCGCGAGACGATCCAAATGCCGTCCTCGGCGAATTGCGCCAAGATGGCCTCCGCATCATGGCGGTTAAAAGCCTCACACACATCGGTGATGATCTTGAGATTGCGTTTTTCGATATCGTTCATGCTGCTCACTCTCCAAACATTAGTAAATTTACGCGACACGCTAGTCGGATTTACCCGGAAATCAACCAGCTTTCGCCGATGCACTGATCGCTGTATATTGTGAGAACCATGTTTGATAATTGATTTGTGTTAATGACATTGGCGCCGTTAGCAATGAATAGGCGTCACCAAATAAACCGAAACACAAACAGGGAGATAGAAAGGCATGAAAATGCGAAACAGAATTTTAGGCACGGTCGCCGCGATAGCGGTTGCCGCGACTATGAGCTTTGGGTTCACGCATGCTGCCAAGGCCGATGGCCAAGCCATCAACATCGGCGTTATTCTTGGCTTTACCGGCCCCATTGAATCGCTAACACCAGGGATGGCTGATTCAGCCGAGTTAGCGATGAAAGAGGTAAATGATTCTGGTAAGCTACTCGGCGGGAAAACGCTCGTACCCGTACGTGGCGATTCGACCTGTGTCGATGCCGGCGCTGCACAAGCTGCAGCCGAGCGTCTCGTAACCGCTGATTCGGTAGCCGCCATCATGGGTGCCGACTGTTCCGGTGTGACCACAGCGATTGCCAACAACACCGCCGTGCCGAACGGTGTGGTGATGATTTCGCCATCGGCCACTTCACCGGCGCTGTCGACTATTGACGACAAGGGCTTTTTCTTCCGCACCGCGCCGTCTGACGCCCGCCAGGGCCAGGTGTTGGCCGATGTGTTGCAATCGCGCGGCATGATGGATGTCGCCGTCACCTATACCAACAACGACTATGGCAAGGGCCTAGCCGAAAGTTTTGTTGGCGCTTTCAAAGCCCATGGCGGCAAAGTGCAGATGAATGCCGCGCATGAAGATGGCAAGGGCGACTATTCCGCCGAAGTGGGCGCACTCGCAGCCTCCGGCGCAAATCATCTGGTAGTGCTCGGCTATCTTGACCAAGGTGGCAAGGGCATCATTCAGACTTCACTCGATACCGGAGCGTTCGACAGCTTTGTCCTCGCTGACGGCATGATCGGCCAGTCGCTCATCGACAACATTGGCGACGGCCTGAATGGCGCCGTGGGCACCCTGCCGGGCTCTGAATCGGCAGGCGCCAAAATGTTTCTAGATGTTGCAAAGGCCGGTGGTGTAGACGGTGACGGTCCATTCCGCGGCGAGTCCTATGACGCCGCCGCACTGATCGCACTTGCGATCCAAGCTGGCGGATCGGCTGATCGCAGTTCCATTCAGGCGAATATATTGGCGGTGGCCAATGCGCCGGGCGAACAGATCCTTCCGGGCGAGCTTGGAAAGGCGTTGCAAATTCTTGCCGATGGAGGCCAGGTCGATTATCAGGGTGCGACAAACGTCGAACTGATCGGNCCCGGCGAAGCCGCAGGTTCCTACAAGGAACTNGAGGTCAANAACGGCGCGTTCGAGACCGTTAANGTCCATTANGCGATGTGATCTGCGACGGTCCGNNNCCCTGTCGGGCCGTCGCTTCGCATCGGGCACTTCGCGCCCAGATTGCGGATAATGATCCGCGTCGAGAATCTTCATAAGCGCTTCGGCGGCCTACGAGCCGTCGACGGTGCCAGCCTGAATATTGAGCCAGGCTCCATCACCGGCCTGATCGGTCCCAACGGCGCTGGGAAAACTACCCTATTTAATGTCATCGCCGGCGCTTTTCCGCCTACCTCGGGACATGTCTATCTTGATGGAAACGACATTACTGGCCTTCCCCCACATGAATTATTTGCTCGTGGAGTGCTCCGCACTTTTCAGATCGCCCACGAATTCACTACCCTCACGGTTGAGGAGAATCTGATGATGGTACCGGGTGACCAGGCCGGCGAAAGCCTCATCGAAGCCTGGTTTCGCCCCGGCATTGTTCGCCGCCAAGAATCCAAAATTCGAGAAAAGGCGGCAGAGGTAATGGATTTTTTAGGCCTCGACCATCTCCAGCACGAACAGGCCGGCAATCTCTCTGGCGGACAAAAGAAACTCCTCGAGCTTGGCCGCACAATGATGGTCGAAGCTAAGGTCGTCTTTCTCGACGAGGTTGGCGCCGGGGTAAACCGTACGCTGTTGCGAACTATCGGTGACGCCATTCACCGCCTCAATTCCGAACGTGGCTATACCTTTTGCTTGATTGAGCACGATATGGACTTCATAGCCCGCATGTGCAACCCAGTGATCGTAATGGCCGAGGGCCAAGTGCTCATGCAGGGAACGGTCGAGGAGGTAAAATCGGACGCCCGCGTAATCGAGGCGTATCTCGGCACCGGCCTCAAAAACCGCAAGATGGCACCGCGATGAGTTTCCTGACTGGCGAGAACATGACCGGCGGTTATGGCACCGCTGACATCCTGCATGCCTGCACCATCAAGGTAGAATTGGGTGAGATAGTCGTCATCGTTGGTCCGAACGGTGCCGGCAAATCAACAGCGATGAAGGCGCTCTTCGGCATGCTGAATTTGCGCGAAGGCCTAGTGACGCTCGGCGGTAAGGATATTACCCGCCTCAGCCCTCAGGCGAGAGTGCGTGAGGGCATGGGCTTCGTCCCGCAGTCCCAGAACATATTTACCTCCATGTCGGTATACGAAAATCTCGAAATGGGCGCCTACCTTCGCAACGATGATATTTCTGAGACGATTGAACAGGTTTTTACTCTTTTCCCCATACTGCGCGAGAAAGCCCGGCAGAGTGCCGGGGAGCTTTCTGGTGGCCAGCGTCAGCAGGTAGCTGTGGCACGTGCCTTGATGATGCAACCTCGCGTCCTCATGCTAGACGAGCCCACAGCCGGCGTCTCACCGATCGTTATGGGCGAGTTGTTTGATCGTATATTGGAGATCCGGGACAATGGCATCGCCGTACTTATGGTGGAGCAGAACGCCGCCCAGGCTCTCACAATCGCCGACCGCGGCTATGTTTTGGTTACCGGTGAAAACCGCTTCACCGATACGGGTGAGGCACTTCTGGCAGACCCGGAAGTGCGCCGCTCTTTCCTCGGCGGTTGAATAGAGCGGCGAGTAGCGCCCGTGACAGAATTCCTCGACGCGGTTGTATTACTCACCAATTTCGTTTTGGTGCCAGGCCTGACATATGGCTCACAACTCGCGCTCGGCGCGCTCGGCGTTACACTGATCTACGGCATATTGCGCTTCGCTAATTTTGCCCATGGCGATCTCATGGCCTTCGCGACCATGGTCGTGATCCTGATGACCTGGCTATTCCAATCGATGGGCCTTGGCATCGAGCCACTGCCTACGGCTCTCATCGCTCTACCGATCGGCATCTTAGCAGCCATTCTACTCAGCCTTGGCACCGACCGGGCAGTCTATCGCTTCTACCGACGCAAGAAGGCGCCTTCGGTAATCTACATCCTCACTTCCATCGGCGTCATGTTCGTGATTAACGGAATAGTTCGCTTTACCATCGGCCCAGATGATCAGCATTTTTCCGACGGCGCACGGTTTATATTTACGGCGCGCGATTTTAAGGAGGCGACCGGCCTCCACGAAGGCATAGCCCTCAAGCTTTCACAATTGCTTACTGTGGTTACTGCAATCTTTGTTGTCCTTGCGCTGTTCCGCTTCTTGCAAAAATCGCGCACCGGCAAGGCGATGCGCGCCTATTCCGACAATGAGGATTTGGCGCTTCTCTCGGGCGTCAGTCCCGAGCGTGTGGTATTCTTCGCCTGGGTTATAGCCGCATCCCTCGCAGCAATTGCTGGCACGCTCTATGGCCTCGACAAGAGCTTCAAACCGTTTACTTATTTCTCGCTATTGCTCCCCATTTTTGCCTCGGCCATCCTCGGCGGCATTGGTCATCCAATGGGTGCCATCGTCGGTGGCTTCATCATAGCCTTTTCCGAGGTAACCATAACGTACGCCTATAAGAAGTTTCTGCGCTATCTTCTGCCGGAGAGCTGGGAGCCGGAGAGCCTGGTGCAGCTCCTCTCGACCGACTACAAATTTGCCGTCTCTTTCGTCATTTTGGTGGTTGTTCTCCTGGTGCGACCAACCGGTATTTTCCGTGGGCGAACGACATGAAGCCAGCGATTAAAAATCCGCTACTATTCGTTGTCATGGCGTGCATGCTGGCCGCGGTCGGCTTTGGCCAGTCCTGGTCGGTCGCGCTCACCATTCTAAATCTTTGTCTGATCTCTGCGGTGATGGCCCTCGGCCTCAACATACAGTGGGGTTATGCCGGCCTCTTCAATGTTGGCGTGATGGGCTTTGCCGCGCTCGGTGGGGTCGCCACAGTGTTGGTTTCCAAGGCACCGGTCGGAGAGGCTTGGGCCGCTGGCGGCTGGCGTCTCGGTGCCGCGGCTATAGTGTTGCTAGCGACGGCAGTGGTGGTGGTGCTGATACGGCGTTATTTGAACAAGGGGACAATGCGAGCTTTCGCCACAGTGCTCCTAGTCATCGCAGGCTATTTTGCCACCAGAGTATTCTTTGACCCAGCGACGGACGCCATAGAGGCTGTAGACAGCGCTAAAACCGGATATCTAGGCGGTCTCGGTTTGCCGATTATTCTCTCCTGGGTAGTGGGTGGCATGCTCGCCGCCGGCGCCGCTTGGTTCATAGGGAAGGTAGCGCTTGGTCTCCGCGCCGATTATTTCGCCATTGCCACACTTGGCATTTCGGAAATTGTCATAGCTGTGCTCAAGAATGAGGATTGGTTGGCGCGCGGGGTAAAAAACGTCACGGGCTTGAGCCGGCCTGTTCCCTACGAACGCGACCTACAGGGCTATCCCTGGTTCGCTGACAACTTCTCCTGGCTCGGTACCGATCTACCAGAAGCATCGAGCGTGTTTGTGAAGCTGTGTTACACGATCCTGTTTATTTTTGTGCTGCTTGCGGTAATTTGGCTTGCCGAACGCGCACTCAATTCGCCCTGGGGGCGCATGATACGCGCAATCCGTGACAACGAAAACGCGGCAGAGGCAATGGGTAAAGATGTCAAGCGCCGCCACTTACAGATCTTCATCATCGGCGCGGCGGTCATCGGTATTGCCGGTGCAATGCTAGCCACGCTCGATGGCCAGTTCACCCCCGGCACTTATCGACCACTGCGCTTTACCTTTCTCATTTGGATCATGGTGATTATAGGCGGCTCAGGTAACAATTGGGGTTCGGTGCTGGGCGGCTTCCTAGTCTGGTTCGTCTGGATTGAGGCTGANCCCGCAGGCCTCTGGATGATGGATCAAGTTACCTCAGGTCTCGCCGAGGGCAGCCCGCTCCGNGTTCATCTAATTGGTGCAGCNCCTTATATGCGCCTCATAATCATGGGAATAATATTGCTCNTAGTNATGCGCTTCGCCCCGCGCGGCCTAATCCCCGAGATTATGCGACGATGAGNAACATCGCACCTAACCCCCACCAAGCANCGAGACTTCGCAAAGATAAGATCGGTGGGGAACTGAGCCGGAGATCGGGTCAGAGGATTCATTGCCGACGGCNGTGTTGAAGTTGGCTGTGCTGGACCCGAGCGCGTCGAAGCCAGGGAGGTCAAGATCAGCACAGGACTGCCACCAGCCGGCGGTAGCGCTGACTACACGTGGGTCCATATGCTTCTTAAATTTTGCTTTCGCGCGCGCCGCACCGTGAGGTGTTGCGATTTGCACCCAGTCTCCCTCAGAAATTCCACGCGCCTCAGCCGCGTCTGGGTGAATTTCTACAGACGGGTCTGGCTCGTGGCGTCGCAGACTTGGTAAGCCTCGATGCTGACTGTGGCAATAATGTATCGATTTTGCTGAAGTGAGGACGAGAGGAAATTTCGTGGCCGCGTCGGGCCGGCTGAGCGGTCCCATAGCGGGCTCAAAATATTCTGGAAACGGCGCCTGACCAATTTCGTGAAGTGCTTGTGAGAAGATCTCAACTCGGCGCGAAGGGGTAGCAAAGCCTTTCGGCCCATTCTCAGTTGCCTCCGCATATTTTCGATGGCGTGTCTCCATCGCTAGGTGGAAGCCACGTGGTTTATCGCGCAACTCCTCTAGAGAGATGCCGGAAGGCGCAAGCATAGCGCGATATGAGGAATCAATATCTCCGCCCCAGAAGTGATTGGCGAGATCCAACCGCTTGGCGAGTTCGAACGCGATCCAGAGATCACTCTTGGATTCACCAAGTGGCTCAATGACCTGGGGGCGCAGCTGAATATAGGAAGCGGCATCTGGGCCGATCTTGAAATCCGTGCTGAGGGCTTCACGCTCCCAAGGCGTGTTAACCGGCAGCACGATGTCCGCGAGCTCAGCTGTGGGCGTCATGAACATGTCAATATGTGCGGAGAAGGTGAGTGCCTTCATCGCCTCTTGACCGCGTTTGCCATCAGCATGGGATAATAGAGCATTTGACCCAAAACTGAGCATGCCACGCACCGCATAGGGCTCTTCATCAAGGATCGAATCATAGAGATCCTCGGTAGTAATCCAGCCCTGCGCCTCCGGCCCTAGAGGGCGCTTCTCCAGGCCGAGCGCCTTCTCCGACTGTCCCTCCAGCAGTAATTCAGCGCCTGATATATCAGTCAGTGGTAAGGTCTCGAACAGCACATTACCACCGGGCGCATCGAAGCTTCCCGTCAGTGTGTATAAGAGTGCTATGGCGCGAGAAGTTTGGCTCGCATTACTGTGCTGTCCAACGCCAGACCAGCTATAGCAGGAGACCGCGGGCGCAGCGGCAATAATCTGAGCAGCGTCTTGCAGATCCTTTACTGGCACCCAGGTTAGTTCTGCCACTCGTTCAGGTGTGAAATCCCGGCAAAGCGCAGCATAATGGTCAAACGCCGGGCGGCAAGGGATGGTTTTACCATCTTTACCAACGACTTCGAATTTTCCAGTCAACGCCAGTGCGCTAACATCGCCCCCGGAATAGCTACCTGACCGCGGATCATATAGAACCGGGCGATTGGCGGCATTGTCCCACGCAACACGCTCGTTAGGGCCTGCAACGTCGAAAACAGCGTTGGCTGGAAGCAGCGTGTTGTCGGCATCGCGCAGGAGAAATGGGCCGTTTGTCCACTGCCTAAGAAAATCGCTATCAATATTTTCACTTTCAATAAGCAAGTTAGCGAGACCGAGGGCCAGCGCACCGTCACTTCCGGGTCGCACGCGAAGCCACGCATCAGCTTTGTTAGCGAGGCCCTCGCGGCGCGGATCGATCACGATCAGCTTGGCGCCACGCGCTTTGGCATCAGCCACCCGCCCAGCATAGGCAAGCCATGTTGCGCTCGGATTGTGACCCCAGAGGATAATGCAGTCCGTATTTGCGAAATCGGGCATCGGCGTAGCGACGCCAAAGGTGAGAGCATAAATTTCATCTCGGTGGTAATTGCAGATTTCGGTGCCGAAAACCGCGTTCGGACTACCAAAGGCGTAACGCAAGCGTTCGATCCAAGGATAGGAATCTTGCAGGCCGGTGCCCGACGGCGTGGTAATGCCGAAGGCGACGGCCTCCGGTCCTTCTTTCCGAGCGATGACGTTCAACTCTCGAGCCACTGCATCAAGCGCCTCGTCCCAGCTTATCTGCTCCCAGCCTGGATCCGCATCTCCCTTGGGCCGCGTGCGGCGCATCGGATGGAGGAGGCGGTCTGGATGATACACCAATTCGGGCGCAGCACGGCCCTTACCGCAAATTGCCTTTCCGGTCGGGTGATCGGGATCAGGCTGAAGCGCGACGAAGCGGCCTCCCTCAACCAACGATATCGAGCCGCATTTCGAGGTGCAAAGCGCACAATAGCCTGGCACGCGCCTGGCAGCATTCGTATTCGACATTTTCTGCTCCTTCTACGCCGATTATGCATGAGAGCTCCGAGCGTATCCAGATCGGGTGAATTGAGTTTATCTCGGACCGATATTAAGGCGGAGAAGTCAGAGGCTAAGTTTGCAATATCTGTTGGACTGGTTAAACTGGCTTCTGCTTATACCAGCAATCACATCGTTTTCAGTCTTACAGGGAAAACTAACATAGCGACGTGGCAGTATAAACGCGTTTAACCTCGGCAGACCGTAATTATGTGATTGATTTGCAACGTAAAAAACGGAGAGGCAAGGGATGCATATATTCTCTAAGCGGTCGATGACTGATGTCCAAAGGGAAAAAGTTGGCAACACCCGTAGGGACATTCTAAAAACTGCTGCTTTAGGTGGTGTAGGGACCGCCGCTGTCGGCGCAGGCATGATTGCCAACATGAACATGGCCAAGGGTGTCAAGGCAGCTGATGGAGATCCAATACCCATTGGCCAGGGAGCCGGGTACACTGGTTGGGGGGCAGCTGACGGAAACGAGTTCCGTAACGGCCTGAACATGGCAATTGAAGAAATTAACGCCATGGGAGGCGTGCTTGGGCGCCCTCTGGAGCCATATTTTGAAGATACTACGGATCAAGGCCCTGATCAGGTTATACCCGCCTTCCAGCGCTTGATTGATAGTAAGGGCGTCCACGCGATCATTAATGGTTACAACGCAAGCGTAGCTACTGCTGAATATGATGTGATCGCCGACTCCGGCATCTTATACCTGCATAACAACACCGATCAGTCGCAACATGATGTGATCTCGTCTGATCCTGAAAAATACTTCTCGGTATTCCAGAACGATCCAGTCGAGACTTGGTACGGACCTGGTGTTGTTCGTTTTGTAAATGGACTTGAGGGTGAAAATCTCTGGCAGCGCCCCAATAATAGGGTAGCAATTATCACGATTGCGCAGCGTTACAGTGTACGAATAGCTGAAGGCGCTCGCGATACGTTGCCCGAGGCAGGTTTTGAGAATGCTCTCTTTGAAACTGTGTCTTTCCCGGTTACCGATTGGGGACCAGTTTTGGCCAAAGTTAGAGAGATTGATCCTGCAGTAATTATCTGCACGCATTGGCTGCCGCAGGACCAAGCTCAATTCATGCTGCAGTTTACCCCCAATCCAACAAACAGCATTGTTTACTTCCAGTACGGTGCTTCTCTAAACGCCTTTAGAGAAATTGGCGGGCCTGCCGTGAATGGCACCATTTACGCAACGGTAATCGGTGCATTGCAAGACAAAATGGGCATGGCATTCCAAAACAAATACAGAGCCAAGTTTGGCGAAGATTCAACGCCAATGGTAGGCTCGCAAACTTATGATGGATGCTATTTATGGGCAATTGCAGCGTCACTGGCTGGTGGCAGTGGCGAGCCAGGCGACTTTGATCAAAATGTTAAGGTTGCAGATCGCTTACGCTCACTAATTTATAGGGGTGTTAACGGAACCTGTAGGTTCTACCCTGAATATCAGGCAGCTGTGCCATATCCAACAGATCAGGAAAATTGCGAAAATGATCCTTCTCTTGGTATGCCGCACCTTTTCTTGCAAATACCTGATCACAAAAAGCCTCCGGTATTAATCTCGCCGGATCCCTATACAATCCAAAAATTTCAAACTCCACCATGGTTTAGCTGAGGAACAAAGTAGAGGGGAATCATCTGATTCCCCTCTATCCTCTCCACTGAACTAGATTATTTTACTCAGCAAATGAGCAAGCAGGAGCACACAGGCGCCAATGCACCGTTGCTGCGTTGTGAGTCTCTTTTTCGATATTTCGGGGCTGTAAAGGCAGTTGACGATATTTCTTTTGATCTCCATCCCGGCGATATTTTGGGTATAGGTGGACCAAATGGAGCGGGTAAAACAACACTATTCGATGTCATTTCTGGCTTAACCGCGTCAGAAAAAGGAAAAATATTTTTTAATGGAAACGAAATAACAAAACACTCTCCGCATAAGCGTTGCCATGCAGGAATAGCAAGAACGTTTCAACTTAATGCTGCTTTCGAGACTTTGACAGTACAGGAAAATACTCTAGCAAGTTCATATTTTGGATATTCAAATAAAATTTTCCCGGGCTATCGATTCAGTAAAGACTCAATAGAACGAGCAGACTGGGCACTGGACTTAGTCGGATTGTCTGATGAGTCTGGCATGCCGGTAGATACGTTATCCGTCTACAAGAGAAAATTACTCATGATCGCCGGCGCTTTGTCCACGAATCCTGATATTTTAATGATGGATGAGCCTGTTGGTGGACTTAACGCGAATGAAGTCGACGACATAATGGAAATTGTGAGAAAAGTAAGTAAGGCCGGTGTGACAATATTAATGATTGAACACGTAATGAGATTTCTAGTTTCTCTGTCAGACCGTGTTATCATCATGCATCATGGACAAAATATTTACGAGGGAGAACCCAGGGATCTGGCCTCTGATAAAACCGTTGTCGATGTTTACCTAGGAGAAGGTGCTTCGGAATTGATATCTGACGCCTTAGGGGCCGGCGGCAATGAGTGAGAAAATTATAGAAATTAATAATTTAACCTCTGGTTATGGGGAAACTCGGGTAATTCATGATTTATCTATGACGGTTAAAGAAGGTTCATTATGCGCAATTGTTGGCCCTAATGGACACGGAAAAACCACATTAATGAAATCCATTTCTGGTCTTGTTAGAATCTTTAGCGGATCAATCAATTTTGCCGGAGAAGAAATTACTAACGAACGGGTAGATAAGATTGTTTCAAAAGGATTGGTGCACGTGCCCCAAGGAGATTTGGTCTACCCGCAAATGACAGTGCGTGACAATCTTTTGATGGGCTCATACTTAGAGAACAATTCGAGCCAATCTAACGAGCGTTTGAAAAAGGTTTATGAACTTTTCCCACGTTTGTATGAAAGGCAAAGTCAACACGCAAATAGCTTATCTGGCGGCGAACGCCGAATGCTAGGAATTGGGCGCGGCCTGATGACAGATGGGCGTGTAATAATAATTGATGAACCTTCATTGGGACTTGCACCCATTGTTATTGAACAAATTTACAAGGTTATTAATTTTCTTATGTCTGAAGGTCGGACAATTTTGATTGTTGAAGAAAACGTAACACGGGTGACTGACCTAGCTTCCAACATTTATTTGTTAGACACAGGAAAGTTCGTATGGAACGGGACGCCTAATGAACTTATGCAAAATCGCGATTTGTTAAAAACTTATCTCGGCAGTTGAGATTATGGATGCAGTACTGCAAGTGTTGGTGAGCGGCCTCTTAATGGGGTCAATTTATGCTGCAAGCGCAGTGGGGCTTTCCTTGGTATGGGGCGCTCTCGGCATGTTAAACATGGCGCACGGCATCATGCTGACAGTCGGCGGTTATATGTCATTCAGCGCTGTCATGCATTTGGGTTTACCAAACTGGGTTGGCCTTCCTTTAGCTTGTATAGTTAGTGCGGTTATAGGGTTATTAATATACTTCATTATTGTAAAATGGATGTATAAAAGTTCGGTGTTTCAAACAAATGTGATCATTGCCACACTCGGCCTTTCCTGGATGCTAGAGAATGTTATCAGAACAATATATGGAAGTTACCCTGAAAGGCAGCCGTTTGGTATAGATCGCAAAGAAGGAATTACTGTTGAGGTTCCCGAAGGTACAGTCATTTTTGTAAGTGATATATTTATACCTTATCAAAACTTTATCATTATGGGCATAGTTGCCGCCCTCATAATTATACTAACTTTGGTGCTAAACAGGACAAGAGCCGGAAGGGCAATACGAGCGACCGCGCAGAATAGAGACGCAGCTCAACTGAATGGCGTTCCAGTCGGACGCGTATTTGCGCAGGTGTTA
>PBDG01000044.1 GCA_002717225.1 Rhodospirillaceae bacterium
ACTGCGCTCGGATGGCGGACACCGATGAAGGCGTATCCTCGATCGCGCATGTCCTCGAACAGGGATTGCCTGGCCATCTGACCCGGCATGAACCCAACGCCGTTGGCGATGGCGAAGCGGTCCGGTGGGTGAGTCTCCGCCAGCCGCCCGGCGTCTAGGACCGGCAGCCCAGTGGGGCCGGTCGCAGATTGGTCGAGCGCCGGATCACACACCCCGACGACTTCCGCGCCGGACAGGAGAAGAGCGTCGAGCACAACGCCGCCATGCCCACCCGCACCGAACAGAATCAACGGTTTGCTCACTGATCGAGTGCCTCGTCCGCCACATAGGCGCGCCGCGCGGGCGTGCCGAGAAGATCCCAATAACGCATCGGCGACACGCCGCCGCCGGGCCGTTTGGCCGTCATGCAGTCCGCCGTCAATGTTTCGCCGGCGGCGATCGGCCGGGCGGCGACGAGGCTACGCCGAGCGATGGGGAGATTTTTTTCCTCTGACAGCGTGCACACCTTGCGCGCCTCGCCCAGCCCGGCCTCGACCGCACGGACACCGGATACCATGGCGCCAAGTTCGGAAGGCTCCAGCGATGCCGCGTGATCCGGCCCAGGCAGCGACCGGTCGAGGGTGAAATGCTTCTCCAGCACCGCCCCACCGCGTGCCGCCGCGGCGAGCGAGATCGCGATTCCCACCGTATGATCGGAATAGCCGACGGGAAGCGCGAACCGTTCGCGCATGGCATCCATCGCCCTGAGATGGATATCCTCGAAGGGCGCGGGATACTCAGTCGTGCAATGGAGCAAGGTAACCAGCCGCGCCAGATCGCCGCGAGCCATGGCAGCTTCAAACGCGGTCTGGAAGGCCTTGCGCGACGGCACTTCGCCAGGCGGCGCGTCCAAGCCGAAGGCGATAATGCCGAGCGCTTCCTCGATTTCCTCCAAATTCGCCATGCCGGTGGACAGAATGATCGGCAAACCCGACCGGGCAACGGCCAAAATGAGCGGCCCATTGGTGATTTCGCCGGAAGGTATTTTCATGCGCTGCACGCCGATATCGCCAACCAAAAATTCGGCGCTTTGCTCGTCGAACGGCGTTGACAGAAACTCGATGCCCAGGCCCTCGGCCTGGGCGGCAAGACCGCGGAAATCTTCGTCCGACAATTCGAGTTGACGGATCATCGCCAGCTGATCTTCCGCCGTCCCCGTCGCAGCGCTCTGATAGGCCGCCTTGGGCGTGTTCTTGGCCACCACTTTCTCGGCCTTGAAGGTCTGGAATTTCACCACATCGGCGCCGGCGGCGGCGGCGGCCTCGATCAGGCGCCCGGCGAGGAGCAGCGAGCCATTGTGGTTGACCCCGGCCTCGGCGATAACCAATACGCGGTCAGACATGAAAAGCGTCTCCGGCGGACGGCAGATCGACAAATTTCTTGTGCAGCAGCGCGCCCGGGTCGGCGATCTCCTTGAGAATACACAGCACCCTGGCGGCAGTGTACCCATCGCCATAGGGGTTCTCGATATCCTTGCAGTCGAGTTCAAGTGCCGCGTTGAGTGCTGCGCCGATGGCCCGTCTGTCGGGCGCGCAATCGATCACCGAGGCCGCCCGCAACCGCCCGCCCTGCCGGTCGCCGATATTGACCGCCGGCGTGTGCAGGGACGGCGCCTCCAAGAGGCCGCTCGACGAATTGCCGACCACCACGTCCACCTCGTTCATGACGCTGAGATAGCGCCGATGTCCGAGCGAAGCGACTGCCACGGCGTTCTCCTGGCGTGCGACGAAGGCGTCGAGCGCCGCGGTCAGGGCCCGGCCTTCCGGGTCAGCATTGGGCTTGGTGAAGATCAGACCGCACACGTCATATTCCGCCAACGCCTCGAGAAGCGCAGCGAATTGATCGAGGGAAGGCACCATATCCAATGTCGCGGGGTGGAAGGTGATCAAAAAATTGCGTTCGCGGAAGCGAAACCCGAGATCGTTCTCGAGCTCGTCGCGGCACATCAGGGTCATGCAGCGTAGAGCGTCGAGGCCAGGATCGCCTACGACGTGAACGCGCGCGGCATCCTCGCCCAACTGCCGCACGCGGCGCCCGGCATCCGCCGAAGCGACGAAATGCAGGCTGGCCATTTTGGTGATCGCGTGGCGCATGGCATCGTCGAAAGAGCCTTCGGTCACGTCACCGCCGGAGAAATGAATCAGCGGCAAGCCCATCACAAGCGCCGTCTCAGCCGCAGCCAAGGCTTCAAAGCGGTCGCCCAGCAACAGCACAAAGTCAGGCTTTAGCGCGGCGAAGGCATCGGCCAGGCCGGACAAGGCCAGGCCCATGGATTTCGCCACGCCAATTCCTGTATCGTCGGGCGTTACGATTTCCACCCGCGAATCGATGGCGAATCCGTCCGCCTCAATCTCGCGATAGGTCAGGCCGAATTCGGGCGCCAAATGGGTGCCCGTCGCCACCACTGACAAGTCGAACTCTCCGTCATCGCGCAGTTCGGCCATGACAGGCTGGAGCAGTCCGTAATCAGCGCGGCTCCCGGTGACAGCGCAGATGCGCATTGGTTTCGTTCTCATTGTCTCGGTCCTTGCGTACCAGCGGCGCGCCACACCCAACAATATTGGGTCCGGTTTTCGCCGAGGAACGGCATGTCGAAATTGCGTGGCGGGCGCGCAACATCACGCACGAAACCAGCCGTCTCAAAAGCGCGGATGGAAGCTCTGTTTTCTTCGAAAATCCAAGCTTCGGTAGGGCGCCGCTCGCCGGCTTCGACAAGTTTTTCAATCGCAAGCGCCAGCAAGCGGCGGCCCACCCCGCGTCCGGCTTCGCTGGTCGCAACACCCAGCGTCATCTCCAACGTCGCCCCGTGATCATCCAAATAGACATAACCGACCCGGCGCGCGCCGCAGGTGCCGATAAAGATGGAACGCGACTCAATCCGCAAATTCCGGTCGTACCAATCCTGAAGGCCAAGCCAAATGGGCGGCTTGGTGTGGCCCGACCAAACGATATTATCGACGTCACATTTCAAGCGGAAGAAAAAGGCGAAATCACCGGCCGACGCGGGCCGCAACGTTACGTCTTCGTCTTTCAGATCCGGCGTCGGCTGAAATCGGTAACTAAGGAACTTGCCCTTGCGGTCGCGCGTCAGCCGGCCATAGGCATCGCGGTCAAAGATGATCCCGCCGGTGTAGAACGCGATGCGGCGAGGCGAGAACCGAGTCTTGAACAAGAGAAGCGAATCGCTGAGGCCACTGCCGCGCCCGCCGCCAAGATGCATCCAGCGTTGGCCCGCCGCCGCGTACCGGTTGATCGCATCTTCGAGTAGAAGGTGATGTGCGAATTTCTTGCGCGCATGAACGGTCCCGCCGGAAAGATGGTAGTGGGCGAAGCACCCGCTATGGAGAAAACAGGCAACGGCGATCGCCTCACCGTCCAGTTCGGCCACGCGCACATCGGCCCAATCGGCGGCGAGCAGTGTCTCGAAATGATCGCGCCGGAAGAAGTAATCGTCCTCAGCCTTGTTGCGCGCCAGGCCAGTCTCGTAAAGGGTACGGAACAAATCGCCTTCGCCTACCTCCAAGCGGCGCAGGGTGAGCGATTTTTCCGCTTGCCGCAGGGAGTAGCGGGTGCCCTTGGTATAGTTCCGATGACGCACCTCCTTGGGCTCGGCGAGATCGACCAGCACGGTCAACCGGTCGAAACGGATCTGATCAAACCAGCCGCGAAACGCCAGCGGATTGAGGAAGGGATGCATGCGGATGAACTCGGCAACTCGGCCGCGATCCGCCTGGCGCCGGCGCCACTCGCCGATACCGCGCCAAAAAGCATCGTCGTCGCGCGCCACGGGCCCGCCATAACCCCAGGGAATCTCCAGATCTTCGAGTTCCTCGCCGGGAATTTGTCGCACGGCACTGGTATGGCGGAAGCCCGGCAGTTCCAGTGAATCGACCTTGTCGGGCGCAGCGTAGAGGCGGACGAATTGCGGATCAAAATAGATATCTGACATGACTTCTTCGGGCTTCATGCCGTAAAGCGTCAGGCTTATAGGCATGCGCGCACCAGTTCCGCCATGCGGCGCATGTCGCCGGGCGAATAACGCTGGTCGACCGGCAATGCTACCAACGCGTCGCTCATTCGACAGGCCCGAAGATGCGCACTGTCCCGCGGCACCGCGTTCGGCCAAAGCGGCGTAGCAAACACCCGCCGCTCACGCAGACGGGAAAGAAGCGCCCCACGATCCCGGGCGGCGAAGGGCCAAGCGAAGGGTGTTCCGGGGCCAGGCGGCAGCAGACATTCGAGCTCCGACAGTTCGGAATCGAGGGCGGCAGCATTTGCCGAACGGCACCGCATATGATGCGCCCGGTCAGTGCGCATCAACAGGTCCCGCGAACGCTCGGTTATGCGGCACGCATGATCTGGCAACGCCTTCTCGGATTTTTCGACCAAGCCCAAGGCCTCGGTCTCGCGGTCCGGATCTTTCAGGGCGAACAGCTCTCTCGCGGCCCGCTTCAATCGCACGGCCTCTCCAGCAAGCGGCAGCGCCTTGATGGCGCTATGCTCCCCGTGCGGAACTTTACCGAGGCGCAAAGCGGCGCCGTCGCCGATCGCCAGGGCCTTGCGTGGACAGGAGAGAACGGCGCCGCCGGCGGGCGGCGCGAAATCGAGGTGACCGAAGGCGCTTTGCGCGGCATCAACAACGACGGCAAAGCGCTCACCCAGCGCGCCGGCTAGAGCCCCGGCGTCGAGCCAGGGCGCTATGCCGAAGGGTGCCGGCAACAGTACCAACGCTCGCCCCTCAGCACGCTTGGCGAGACTTGAAAGATCCGTTTCGCCATAGTCGAATCGCGTCACCGCGAGCCCGCGCCGGCGAAAAAATGCGGGCACCGTCGGACAGGTATAGGCGCAAACGAGAGCGCAGTTAAACGGACCAAAGGCTTCGAGAAACCACGCCAATGCGGCGCGGCCGTGGGAAAACAGCAGAATCTTGGGATCGGGCGCGGTGGGCCGCTGCAAGAGAACGTCGCAGCCTGCGGGCAATTCTCCGCCGAAGCGCTCGAAGGCCGGTGGGACGGCCTGACACGCTTCGTTCATGCCGCCGCCAGCCGCGCGCTGCTTGGGAGGCAGAGCAAGCTCGCGAAAATACGCTCGGCGCCGGGCAGCGCCATTCGCGGGCAATCGCGATACATCGGCAGAAGATGCATCGGCGTCCAGGCCGGTCGCGTGAGGTAACCGGCGGCGTTCGTCGTCTCAATTACCTGATCGCGCAACATCGGATCGGCGGCATCCAGCATCACACCGTTGAGCCAATGGTTACTGCTGCCGTCGGCCGGCTCCGCCACCAGGGTAGCCCCGTCAACCGACCCGAACGCCGCCCGGTAGCGTTCGGCCAGTTTGCGCTTACGGGCAAGTTGGTCACCCAGCGAATCGAGCTGAGCGCGGCCGAGGGCGGCATTCAATCCCGGAAGCCGGTAGTTGAAGCCAACCTCGTCATGGACGAATCCAACCCCGCCTTCGCGACGAGCGGTGGTGGTCAGGTGTCTGGCATAAGCCGCGATTTCCGAATCGTCGATCAGAACGGCACCACCGCCGCCGGTGGTAATCACCTTGTTACCGTTGAAGCTGAGAGCGCCGGCGATGCCGAAGGTTCCGGTATGGCGCCCGGCGAAATAACTGCCAAGCGATTCGGCGGCATCCTCGACCAAGGCCAGCCGATAGTGCGCCGCCAGCTCCTGAAGCGCGGCCATATCGGCCGGCACCCCTAGCACATGCACCGCCAACAAGGCACGAATGGAGCGGCCCGTCATGCGGTTGACCGTCCCCTCGGGTGTGTCCTCGCAAACGGTTTCGAGATAGGCGGCGAGCGCGTCCGGATCGATGGCGAGGCGCTCCGGATCGCTGTCGACGAAATGCGCGACGGCGTCGCAATAGCTGACCGCGTTGGCGCTGGCGACGAAAGTCAGGCTCGGCATCAACACTTCGTCGCCCGGCCGCACCCCCGCAAGCCGCAGACATATATGAAGCGCCGCTGTGCCGTTCACTACCGCCACCACATGGCGAGCAGCGGTGACTTCGGCCAGCGCTTCCTCGAAGCGCTCGACATAAGGACCGGCGGACGAGACCCAGCCGCTGGTGAGGCAGTCCTGCACTGCCGTGCGGTCCGCCGCGCCGAATTCAGGTTCGTGCAAGGGCACCGGCGCGCCCGCGGGCCCAATGGCTTGCTCGATGGCCGCTAAAATATCGTCGGAAATTTCAGTCAAGATGGCCTTTCAGATCGAACGGCAGTTCGCCCGCCCCGATACTTCCTTCCGCCACATAGTGATGGATCAAACATTTGAACGAAGGCTCGCCTGACAGAGTCCCGTGCACGCTGCATTTGTCGCAGGGCGCAAAATCGCGCTTTCCCAACATCAATTTGCGCCGCACCTCGAGCATACGCGGGGCCAGCCAAAGCTCGTCCAAATTTTTGTCGTTGAGATTGCCGACCACGATTTTGCGACCCCAATCGTTGGAGCAAAAAAGCACGTCGCCGTTCCAGTCGAGCAGCATTTTGTAAAACGGGTAGTGGCAGCGCATTTCCAATGCTTTTGCCAACGGGCCGACATCGGCCTCCGGGGCGTTCAACACGCCGGAACGATTGTTCAGCGTGAGAGCGAAATCCTCTCCCGCCCCGACCCAATGCGGACGAAGTTTCCAATGCCCGTCGGGAACCTTAGCCTCCGCTACCAGCGCCTCAAAATATGGCCGCTGCTCGGGGCCATCATAGAGGTTGATATAGAGGTATGTCAGTCCGGCCTCAAACAGGTCCGTTATCAAGTCGGCATTCAAGCGATCGCCATTGGTGTTGATCTCAATGGTATTTTCCGGGCACCGGCGGCGAATGCGACCGACGATCTCGGTAAACCCCTTATGTAACAGCGGCTCGCCGAAACCGGAAAAGGAGAAACGGCAGGAAAGACCGAGGCGCGCCACTTCATCGGCCAGTCGATCCACCAGTGAAATATCCATGTTGAGATTTCGGTTGGGATAAATCTTGGGATCGACACGCGGGCAAAACACGCAGACCCTGTTGCACAGTTCCGTGATGTTCAATTCTATGGTCAACAGGCTGGCCATCGGCCGATCATCGACCTGGCGCGAAAAATGTTCTTTTTCCTGCGCCTTGCGGTGTGTCAGGTGCGGATCGATGAAGTCAGGCGATCTGTTTGAAGTATCGGTCATAATGAGTTCCCCGCTGGATCCGCGGCTGATCCAGTTATTGAATTTCTTCTATGAATTGCTGGGTCGCCAGCGCTTGACCCACGCTTGCGCCAGGGCCGAAATCGCCGCTCAGGAAAGCTTCCATCTGGGCCAGAAATCCCGGCTTAAATTCCACCGGCTCGTCAACGAGCTCGGCAACGTGCGGCATGTAACGCCTGATTTTCGAGCGCGGCGAAATTTCCATGATTTCATAGCGATCGAAGATGGAAAGCATCTCCAATGGCGACAGGGACCAATTGGTGTGGTCATCGAAAAGAAATCGCATTCCGGCGGGGCTTGGATCGCTGGCGTTCAGTGCGAGGTGAACCGGCGCACCATCCTCCGTCTCCAACAAACCATTGATCGACGTAAACGGAACTTCCTTTTCCCGCTTACGATAAAGCTTCACAATCAAAAGCCGGCCGAGCAAATGCAGGACGAGGTCGAGCGTGTGGGCCGAGGAAAACGTCAACAAATGCGGAATGATTTCGCTGCCATGGGCCTTTTGCTGACGCGTCAGGTCCTCGGAGACCGTCACATAAACCGCCTTTAGCCCGCCCTCGCCAAGACGCGCGCGCAGCCGTTCAGCCGTCCCATAGTAACGGCGGTTGAACCCGATCAGCTTTCCATCGATTTTGGCGTCGGGAGACTTCAGCGCGGCTTCGATCGAAGCGGCATCGAGTCCAATTGGCTTTTCGATAAGCATCGGTTTTTCATGAGCCAACAGCCTTGGCAGCAAATCCGGGGTCGCATACCACGGCAGCGCCACCACGAGCGCATCGAGACTGTCGTCATCGAGCAGCGCCTCGACTCCTGTGACTATTCGGGCTTCTGGGGCCACGCCGCGAATTTCCTCGATCCGTGGCGAATTCGCATCCTTCCCCGCCGCCGCCACAACCTCGTGACCGCTGGCGATCACGGCGCGGGCATGCTGAATCCCGGCCGGACCGATCCCGGCGATGCCAACGCGCTGACGGTCGTCTTTCGTGTTAGAGTGGGACAAGAGATTCCTCCTTTTGGTGAGACACGCTCTGGCGCGCAACGCGGGTCCCCAGTTCCCGGGCAAGAGCGTCGATACCGGGTGTGTCGGCCGGCCAGCGATAGGGCGCGATTTCCGCGTCCTCGAGGGGGCGGCCCGTATGGGCATCCAGAATGGCCTGGATCATGCTTGGCAGTTGCGCCGCCTTGCGAGCGCGATAGAGAACCGAACGGTCATCCCTCGTCGGCAGCTCATCCCGAGCCGGCAGGAAACTGTAGCGTGACGTCGCACCCCACAGCAAAACGGGTTTGCGCGCGAAGATGGCTTCCTCGACTGTGGTCGAATGGAAGCTGACCAAGAGGTCGGCGCGCGCAAGATCCTCATCGAACGGCACGTCGCGCATCTTGATTTCGCAGTTCGCCGGCGGCGCCACCAATTTCGTCAGCGCCTCGAGATCGCATTCGGGCTTGTACTTGGCGCGAATGAGAAGGCGCGTGTCCTTCATTCGGTCGACCGCCCGCGCCAGGGCCCGCGACACCGTCACGAAGGCATCGCCGGTCAGGAAGACATAGGAGTGCGGAAACCACCAAGCCGCGTAGGTATCCGCCAGCAGGATCAGACGTTCGCCCGGCGGGCGTGCCACAGGCGGCGCGACGGGCCGCGCAACGATAGGCCGAATGCTACTTCTCACCGGTTCGGAAAATGCGACCCGCGCGGCCTTGCCGCCTGCCGGAGAGAAGAAAAGCGGTTCGTCAACAAGACCGTCAGGATATCGCGCCCTCAGATATCCCACGCAACCATCATACGCCAACGCGCCTTCGGGCGGCGCCAGGGCGTTGCGACTCATGACCACCCGTGGCGCTCCTATATCGCCGCAGGCTTCGGCAAGGACATAGCTTTGAATGTGGGATACCTCTGCCGCGATGAAGGCATGCGGATCATAGCTAGCGACGATGCGCTCGGCCTCTTCGCGAAGGGATGGCAGGCGCGCAAATTTATAAGCCAGCAGGTCGCGATACAGTTCGAGCGGAAAACGGATAACCGGATCGGACATCGAAGCGACCGCCCTATCGGCAAGCCGGCTACCCGCTTTGTCATCGGGGGAATCGACCATCGACACTTGAACCATGCCGTGGGGATTGGACGCTCTCACGATTTCTCGCCCAAGCTTAAGATATTCTCGCCAACCGGACCGGGGCAAGCCTACAACCAAGCTGCGAACCACGAGCCCCTGCTTTCCAAACGCCTGAAACAGGCCAAATTGCTCTTTGGCGGTGCCCAACACCAACCGTGCCTGGGAATGACGATGCGGCCGCAGCGCCAGGCGACGCAGCAAGCGGTAGAGATCGGCGAACGGCGGCGGCGCGATGCGGGCGGCCTTGGCCTCTCCGGCAATCTTGGGCGTCAGGAAATGCCGCGCGACGGACCGGAAGGCGTCCGTTCGCTCGGTTTCGAGGGTAAAATCATCACCGGCGGGAACCAGCCAGGGCCCCGCGGCGCCAAGCGAATACCAAAGTCGACACGCGCCGTATGCCACGCGGTTAATTTGATCGATAACGATCTCACGCTCCGCCGGCGATGCCGGCACAAAGGCCGCGAGGGCCGCGCGCCGCGCTTTCGTCACGCGCGCAACCGTACGCGCCTCCGCGCAATCCGCGTAACGCGACATTGCGTCGATCACCGACCAAGGCCCATCTTCGGCAACTGATCGAGCGTTGGGTGTAAGCGCCAACACGTTGTCGATTGCCGGCACGTCCGCCGCTGTCAAATTACGCCAATCGGCACGGGTGACGAGAACGGCTTCGACCATCAGCCGGTCGCCCGCGCCATCTGGCGGAAGGTGTCATTGTCGCGCAGCAAATCCGCATAGGCGCCCGATGCCTCGATCTCGCCAGCCTTCAGCATGTAGACCATGTCGCAGTGGCGGACGGTGGTCAGCCGGTGGGCGATGGTGATCACCGTGACCCGACCATGCAGATCCCGAATGGCGTCCTCGATCACCGCTTCGGTGATGCCGTCCAGGGAACTGGTCGCCTCGTCGAGCACGAGGACCGACGCCTGGCCGTAGAGCGCGCGGGCGATGCCGATGCGTTGGCGCTGCCCACCCGACAGGCGGATACCGCGTTCGCCGATGATCGTATCGAGCCCATCGGGCAGGCTGTCGACGAAGTCGGTGAGATGCGCCGCCTGCATGGCGCCGCGCAGCTGGCCGTCGTTGATTTCGTCCTCGGCCACGCCGAGGGCAATGTTTCGCCGGATGGTGTCGTCGGCCAGGTAAATCATCTGCGGCACATAGCCAACATTGCGCCGCCAGGCGCGTACATTGTCACGATCGATGACGGTGCCATCGACGGTGAGCCGCCCCGAACTGGGCTCCAGCAGGCCAAGGATCATGTCTACCAGGGTCGTCTTGCCGACACCCGTTGGGCCGACGAACGCAATCGAAGCGTTCTTAGGAATCGTCAGGGAAATCCCGTTCAGCGTATCGCTCGGCGCGCCGCCATAACGAAACCGCACGTCATCCAACCGCATGCGATCGGAAAACGGCATCGCGTCCGGCGTTTCCGCGTCGGCGCGCAGACGCTCGTCCGTGCTGGCCAGCATCGATTCGCTGAGATCGTCGAGTATGGCCCGGTTGAACTGGAGACCGGCAAAACTCGAGAACAATCTGTGGACCGACGGCATCAAGCGGTAGAACGCGGCAACGAACAAGGTCAGCGTCGTCGTCACCTCGGCGGTGCTGGCGTCGCTGCGCGACATCACGAAGGCGATGACCAACAGGCCGCCAACCACAAGGATCTCCAGGCCGAAGCGCGGTATTTCCACGAACATCTGGTAAATGATGGAGTTGCGCGCAAAGCGATGGGACACGCCGAAGAACTTCTCGGTGAAATGGCTCTCGCGCCCGAGAACCTTAATCTCCTTGATACCGTTGATCGCCTCGCCCGTGGTTTTGTAGAGAAGTTCGTTGTAATGACGGTTGGCCTGCCCGAGACGCAGCAGCCGCCGGCGGGACAACCACAGAATGCCGCCGGCCAGACCGCCCAGTACACCGAGCGTGCCGAGCGTAACCAGCGGATCGTTGAAGAACAACATTCCGAGAATGGCCGCCAACATCGCCAGGTCGGCGATAATCACCAGCCAGGAGTAGAGATAGCTGGTAATCAGCTGATTGACTTCATAGGTGATGTTCTTGGTCAGCGTTGCGCTGTTGGCGGAATGAAAGAAGCTGAACGGGTGCGCCATGTAACTGGCCAACAGACGTGTCGCCAGGGCTTTTCGCATGGTGTGCAAAAAGGCGAGGCGCACCCAGACCGCGAACGCACCGAACACGTTGCGGAATGCGATAACGAGGAACAGCGCGATCCCAGCCACGGGCAAGAACTCGCGATATTCCATCGGTCCCACCGCCTCCATGAGCGGCGCCAGAATGCGATTCGACGCCATCGCGGCGGGATCGCTGACAAGCGCGACGAAGCCGGCAATCGCGGCGACACCCACCACCTCGACGCCGGCAACGCTTAACATCACAAGCAGCACGAAGGGCAGCTTGAAACGCTCCTGCGCTGTCATTAAAGAGAGAAGCTGGCGCATTCGGAGGCGTTACCTTCCGTCGCTCGCATCAGGCATAGGCGACGTAACTCTCGCACACGGTCCCGCGCACATCCTTTAACAGGTGCGCCGCACGGAGCGATTTGAATTTCTCACTTTGCCAGGCGTCGAGAAGATCCGTCTCGTTGAGGTTTCCCATGTGAAAGCGTCCGTCATGGTCGAAGCAACATGCCGCCAGCATGCCGTCCCAGGTAATGTGCCCCTCGGTAAAGAGAGCCCAGCACGGCGGCGGATCGCGCAGCGCGCCGACACGGCAGGGATTTCCCGCTGTGATCGTCCACTCCAGTTCCGTCTCGCGCTCGGCGGCGAGGTCGCCCTGGTTGTAGAGCGGCAAGGCGTATATCTCGTCGACATAGGGCGTCACCTGTTCGCCCAGCGCCGCCATGCGTTTGCGATGCTCGCCGTTATACAAAATATAGGAGGCGTAAATACCGCAATCATGGCCGCCTTCATCGCGCACCCGGCGGGACTCGCGGAGATTATCGATCACCTTGTCGAACAACTCCGGCTTGACCCCGGCAACATCGGATAACTGGTCCGCGTCGGTATAGGTAATCGCATCGATTTGCGTGGTCATGGAGCGGGTCATGGCAGGACGTTCCTTCTCGTCGGAGTGCAACTCACCCCGGCAGAACCGCTGTTTGCTTCCCCAAGAAAAACATGTTCAAGAAATACTTGGTCGGTTCGCCGGCGGTGCGCTTGCCGCGCAAACAACGGCCGGCGTCAGCTCTTGCGCTCGTCATGAGCCGATTTGAGATCGTCGGGCCGGCCTATATCCCGCCAATATTCATGCACGGGGAATATGCCGAGCCGGAATCCCGCGCGCTTGGCCAATTCGAGAATCTCCGGCATATCGACAGGGCGATCCGGCGGCACCAGCCCGATGATTCGCGGCGACAGCAAATAGATGCCGCCGGCCACGAGATATTGATAAGTCGGCTTTTCATCGACGCCGGTAAGGAGACCGCTATCGTCATGGCGCAACACGCCATAGGGAATGTCGACCTCATAGGGCGCGGCGCCGACCGTCCCATCATAGCCGTGACGGAAGTGAAATTCGGTGAGCGCCTTGAGATCGACCTCCGTCAGAACGTCGCCATTGATCACCAGAACGGGCCCGTCGAGATTGGCCGGCAGCTGGCCCAGCGCGCCGGCGGTTCCTAAGGGCTCGGTCTCGTTGATGAGGCGAATATCGGCCTGATTGGCGCGCGCGTCGACGAACGATGCGATCTGATCTGCGAGATAATGAACAGCGATGTGAACTTCGGGAATGCCCGCCTTTTCAAGCTGACTCAAAACATGCTCCAGCACCGGCTTGTCGGCCACCTCGAGCAACGGTTTGGGGCGCTGCTTAGTGTGATCGCCCAGGCGCCGGCCGAAGCCGCCAGCCATCACCAGAACCCGCCCGATCGTGCCGTCATGGCGCTGCCGAGTCAGAATTCGAACCAGCCGTCCGTCAGCATCCACCACGGGCAGGAAAAAGGACGTGTCGATCACCACTTCATTGTTGTCGGCCTCAGCCTGGGTCGCGATCCTTGGCGAGGTGTTCATGCACCCGCTGACCGGCTCGTCAAGATCCATGCTGGCTAACATGGCACGGCGAATATCGCCGTCGGTGACCGTGCCGAGCACACGCCGCTCGTCGTCCAGCACCACCTGAAACAAATTCGGCGATGCCCGTTCGATGCGCGCCAGTGTTTCGCGGATCGTTGCCCCCGGTCGGCAAATCAGCAAATCGTTCGACGCAGTGTCAGCGATTCCGTAAGGCGGCGTTGCGGAATCTTCAGCCATAATCTCTTTCCTGCCTTGCATCGGCGCGCGTCGGGGGCGCAAAATCGTGATGCCGCGCCATTGCCTCGGCAACGATGAAATCGTACTCCTCGTCGATATCGACGGCGCGCTCGCGCGGCACTACGACGGCGCGCATGGGCGCCATGTAGATACGCTTTTCTTGCTGCAGCGCCGCCCGCCGCACCACCCAGACCGCACCCGCCGGCAATAGCGCCGGCTCGATGAGCTGAGTGTGCTGGCGTGTGCCAGCGAGGTCACCGCCCATCATCAATTCGACCTCGCCCCGTTCCGTCTTGCGAAACATCCATTGCGGCGGCTCGCTAACCTGCCGGGCCAGAAAGCAGCAGCGCGTATCGCTCTCCTCGAGCCGGTCGAGACAGGCATCGATATGATCGGCCTCGATGAACGGCGCCGTCGGCTGGATGAGCGCCGCCAGATCGAATGTTTCACCGCATTCGCGGTCAAGAGTTTCCAAAGCATGCAGCAAGACCTGATCCGGGCCGACATAATCTTCAGCCAGCACCTCGGGCCGAAGGAAGGGAACATCGAGGCCCCAGGTCCGCGCCACTGCGGCGATCTCCTCGTCTTCAGTGGAGACGACGACGCGGTCAAGCCGGCTTGCCTGCGCCGGCCGGCCGGCCCAAGCGAGCAGCGGTGCGCCGAGCAGCGGGCGAATCACCTTGCGTGGAATCCGCTTCGATGCACCTCGGGCGACGATGACACCCAAGGACCGGGTCATCAAATAGCTCCCGCGACGAACGCCATAGCCTCACGACACTCGATGGCGCAGCTCCCAGCCGTCATTGATCCGGCGCCAGAGATGGGGCGAGCGAAAGCGGTCGGCGATCTCGAAAAACTCCGTCTCGTCGAGACCCAAATAGTTGAGGAACTCGGGAAAAAATTTGCGCGGAAATTCTTCGTCGTAACGATGCACAAGAGCGACCGCCTCGTCGCGCTCAATATGATGGTTACGGATTTCCTGGCTCGCATCATAGGTTGCGCGGCCAATGCCGAACTTAATCAACGTCGTCCAGTAGTGATAGGGATCGGTCTTGTCGTCGATCGAGTTGTATTTCGAGTAGGTACCTTCGGTGCGTTCGGTATTAGCGACGAAATTCGTGTGCTCGACCGCGTAGTAATAATTCTGCTGTGGCGTCCATTGCAGGTAATAGCCGAGATAATGCACCTCGATCTCAGCACCCGCGAGGACATCGGTATCGGCCGGCAGATAGGGCGTGATTTGCGCCGGCAACACGCCGTGCTCAGGCAGTTCTGAAATCGGCACGCCGCCAAGATACATCTCCTCACCCTGGCTCTGCGCGAAATAGCGCTCACGCCGGCGCGCGCCCTCGTTCTCGTCGATGGGGTTGCCGTATTCCGCTTCATTCTCGCCATAAAAAACCAGCGGTAGGTTCATTCTGAGCGCCATGGTGGGCGCGAAGTTTTTTTGACCGAGAATAAACGGCTGGAAGGGATGCAACAGATTCTCATAGGCCAGACGGGTCAGCTTGCGATGCACCTGACCGTCCGGCGTGAAGAGATAATTGTCGAACCCGCCCATATGCAGCCAATTCTGGAAATTGCGCCAGCCCACATCGGTGTAGAGATGCGGCGCCCAGGTGACCGTCAGCGGATGCATATCGTATTTGGTCTTCAAGATATGCGAGGCATACACCGAATCCTTGCCTCCAGAGCCAGGCGCTAGGCAATCGTAGGAGCCGTTGCGTGAGCGGTACTTGTCGCACAGCGCACGAAGCGCCCGTTCGCGTTCCTCCCAATCGACCTCGACATCCTTCTGTTCGGCATAGCGGCAAGCGTCGCAGATACCGTCCTCGCCGAAGTGAATCGTATTCTTCTTGCTATCACGGCGATGTTGAAACTCGACGGAAGAAGACGGTCGCTGATTTGAGATAACGCAACGACCGCAGAACTTCACCTCGCCCGGCAATCCGTATTTGACTTCCAGCCGACCATCAACGGGATCGTCGATGAAATCCACCGCGTTATTACTCGAAACCACCATTCACTTTGTCCCAGTCACGCCAACCTCAGCAAAAAAATTTCGCAACATTTGCAGGCCAACCGGCCCACTCTTTTCAGGATGAAATTGACAGCCTACCACCTGTTCCTGCCTCACGATCGCCGGCACTGCGAGCCCATTGACATCGCTGGTCGCTACGATTGAATCGTCTTCCGCAAAGAAGCCGTAGGAATGAACGAAATAGGTCATGATATTGTCGGACAAGCCTTTGCACAGAGGGTCGTTTCGATGCTTGTCAAGTCTCCTCCAGCCCATATTGGGAATACGAATACCGCCCTGTGTGAAGGGCTCCGGCAGCGCACGCACCAAGCCGGGGATAATGCCGAGCCCGTCGCGTGCGCCAAATTCCTCGCTCTTCGCCGCGAGAATCTGCATGCCGAGGCAGATGCCGAGCAGCGGAATACCTTGGGAGGCGGCGTCGCGTAATGGTGTCACCAACTCCCGGTCCGCCAGCGCGTCCATGGCGTCGGCGAACGCCCCAACACCGGGTAGAACGATAGCCGCAGCCGCCCGAATATCCTCGGGTCGCTCGCTCACCGCATGGTCGACGCCTATGTGCGAGAGTGCGTGCGACAGGCTGTACAGATTGCCGCGGCCATAATCGATGACGGCAATCACTGGCGAACCTCCCAGCCGGCAGTCGCCAGCTCAGATTTGAGTGCGGGTAGCGGCAGGCGGTCATAGTGAAACAACGAGGCGCAACAAACCGCATCGCACCGACTCTCTTCCAGAAGCATCTGAACATGCGCGCCTTCCCCTGCGCCGCCGCAAGCGATGATAGGCACCGAAACTCTATCTCGTACCGCCTTGACCAGTTCGATGTCGAACCCTTTTTCAGTACCTTCCATGTCTACCGACGTGACAAGGATCTCGCCAATACCCCGTGCCTCGGCCTCAGCTACCCAATCCAAAACGTCAACCCCGGTTTGCTCACGGCCATTGTCGGTCAGCGCCTCCCACTTGCCGGCGTCCCGCCGTTTCGCTTCAACCGACAGCACGACGCATTGCCGGCCGAAGGCCTCGGCAGCTTCGGTGAGAAAGTCGGGTCGCTGAAGGGCGGCAGTATTGATGGCCACTTTGTCAGCACCACTCCTGAGCGCGGCAACGATATCCTCTACACTGCGAATAGCGCCGCCTACCGTCATCGGCACGAAGAGCTCGGCGGCAGCTTCTTCGACCACGGAAAGAATGCTGTTACGGCCGTAGAGCGACGCAACAACATCCATGTAAATAATTTCGTCTGCACCCTGCTCATAATATTTTCGCACCATCGCGCCTGGTTGGCCGACCACCTTGAGTCCCTCCAGATGAATACCCTTGATCACATTGGGGCCCTTGATATCGATGCGGGCAATAATCCGGACCGGCGGCACATTCATTGGGCGGCGCCCTTGCGATGCCCGGTTTCCTCCCAGGCGCTTAAACTGGACAACAAATTCTCGTAAGCACGCTGCACGCCCGATTGATCATAATTCTTACCGTCGGACGTGGTGTAGTCGCCCATATCAAACGAGGTCGCGATGATGGAGGAAAGGAATCGGCTACCGTCGGCCTGAGCCCCCACATGATTGAATTCCGGCGACAAAGCCCAAGCGAGGTCACCTTTCAGCCGCGCCTCATCGGTCTTCAACCGAACATGCGGCAGGAAATTATAAAGATTGTGGCGCCCGAAGGAGATGACCGGTTTGCCCATGACTGCCGCCTCGAAACCACCGGTACCAGTAATTGTGGCTATTGCGGTGGCAGCACGGACAACTTCCAGGCCCAATTCGCGAGTATCGAGTAAACGGACGTTTTTGAATTCCTTGATCTGCGCGTAGAAATCGCGCGGCCGCCGGCCCATCGCTGCTAGGGTTTCCTTGACAGCTAGAATCACTCCTGCCGGCAGATCACGGGATAACGCAGCGATGCAGGAGAGCTGGTAAAAATATTCTGGCGACAACGTTTGCAAAGCCATTTCCGGCTCGGTGTGGAGTGGATAATATACGAACGGCTGCCCCGCCAATTCCCTTAGCCGACACATGCCAGGACCGGTCAGGCGGCGTGTGTCGCGCCAGCGCCGGATGTGAAGAGCCAACTCGTCCATCATGTAATAACCTCTGCCCTTCTCATAGCCGCGCAACCACCAATATCCCCGCCGCGCAGCGGTCATCGCGAGCACATGGCTCAATTCGAATAGTCCCCGGGATTTGAGAAATTTTGCGCGGTTGACGAGATGATCGTGATACGGACTTTCAATATCCTTGCTATTCGCTTTGCTGGTCGACGTGAATGCAGCCTCAAGATTGGGTGCTGAAAAATACTCGTTTTCCGCCCAGTAGTAGTAATTCTTATAGCGGGCACCAGCCATGAAGCGGTAGGGGACGCCGTGCGCTCGGGCAACGGTCGCGGGGATTTTGCCACCGCTGATGAAGAGCGTTGGCGAATGCTTGGCAATTTCCGCCTCCCAATAATCGAGCGTCTCATTGTAGGCGTGCAGCATTTGGACGTAGCTCGTCTTCGTGGAATAACGCGAACGCGGATGGCGGAATCCACCCAAGGCATAGCCCCGCCCGAGATGACGATCGGATACAGCAAGGTGGTTATAGGTACAGCCGAGACGTGCCTCGTGCACCCTTGCCCGTTCTAGCACGGCACCATGATCAAGATCTTGTGCACCTATACTCTGATAGAGCGTGCACACCTGATTGACGGAATCAATCACGCCGGATTCGCGGTAGGTCTCGTAAAACCGAATGTCCTGTTTGTTGTTGCAATAGAGATGTATTTCGCTCCCGTGATGCTTTTTTAGGAGTCCGAAGACATCCAATTGCACGAATCGCGTGGCCGAGCCTGGCAAGGCGAAAATTCGTGACAAAGCATCACTCATGGCTCGTATTCCTGGAGTTCAAGATGGCATGAGCTTGGCTCATACATCGCTCTTTCTTGCCGGCTCGCCGGCATGTACAGCCTGGCGTGGACGCCGCAGTACGGCACTTGCCTGGCCGACCGTCGTAGCCAGCCAGATCAGGTTGGCGCTCACTCCGAATGCTACGGTCAGGCCAAGGTAGACCCAGCGTCCTTCCGGCAGAAGGATTAGCCAAGGCGCAAAGCAATAGAGATTCATCGACAGCCGGACTGGCCAATTTCTTATCCGTTCAAAATAATTGATCCGTGCTGTGTCTTTATCGCTGAGAGGTCCGGTTCGCCTGATCATCCATTCGCGCACGAAGCTAAAACGGTGGCGTGCCGTCCCGGTCAGCAGCGCAATGATGCTGGCGATGCCACCGATCACCATCGCCGCACCGCCGCCACCATCCTCCCAAAGACCAATAGCGATAGCGAAGGGCGCCGCGAACAGAACGACATCGTCTGCAAATCCATCAATGAACTTACCCCAGTAATTGCCCTTGTCGTCGAGCCGCGAAAGATTGCCATCGACGCAATCGAGCACATAGGCGAGCGTAAAAGCGACAAGCCCGACAAAGCCAACCCAATAGTTACCGATGGCGAACAGCACCAGGGAAAAACCGCCGATCAGAAGGCGGAGCAAAATCACTTGATCCGCGGTTACGCCCAAATTGTAGAACGCCGGCGTCATCAGATTGGCGAGTGGGCGGGCAAAATAGGCGAGGCTAATTGGCTCGTCCTCCGGCGCGCGGAAGGACGCCCTTACTTCAGCCAACCCAATCCGGATACGGCCACCGGAAAACCTACCCGTGCGGCTCTCTGTCATGAGTCTCCCCAGTCTGAATGTTTGTTTGCAAAAGCCGCCACCCAAGCGATCCCATTTGCGCTATCAATCGCTCCAGCTTCGCGGTATTCCTAATGAACATGTCTCAGCGAGTTCATGACCGCCCGCGCAGGGCCAGATGGAAGGCCCGGATCATGGCGGCCCAGCGGCGGGCGATGGCACTTCTCGGTCGACCCATCGATCCCTATCCACGGGCCAGGGAAAATCTTTATCTCAGCCCGAGTCAAAGCCACTGGGCCGAGATGAGTGCCATTCATCCCCAGCTTTCCCATATCGGTGCGGCGCGCGGTGATATCGGCGAATGGCAGCTTGAGGCGCGCGAAAAACTCGCCGAGCTCACTGGATACAGCGCTTCGACCACGATCCCCGAAGAGATGACCTGGGACGCGACGACGCTTTCCGACGGCTACTACCGCACTTCCTACTATTTGCGCGTAGCACCTAGTCGTGACGTCCCGGTTCATATCATTACCCGCCCGGAGAGCAAGTCGCCGCAACGCGTTATGATCTGTCTGCACGGTACCAATTCCGGCGCACATTTGGCCTGGGGCGAAGTGCGCCTGCCGGCCGACCACGAAAGGCTGGCCCGGGGTGCGGATTTTGCTTTGCAAGCAGTTGCGCAGGGCTGGCTGGCTGTCGTGATTGAGCAAAGCTGTTTCGGTGAGCGGCGGGAGAAGCAATTGGCGAAATGCTCCGCCGATCCTTGTATCGACGCAGCCAACCATGCGCTTCTCCTGGGGCGAACCCTGATCGGTGAGCGAGCATCCGACATCAGTGCCGTGTTCAACTGGCTGCATGCCGACTCCGAGCCCAAAGCGCCGCGCGGTAGCCCTACTGTTGTGCTCGGACACTCTTCCGGCGGCAGCGCCGCTCTCCTTGCGGCCGCGTTGGATCCCCGTCTCAACGGCATCGTCGCCAGCGGCTGCGTCGGATATTGGAGTGATACGATCATGCGACGTGCCGATGGCGGTGGCCAAAACATAATACCGGGTATTCTGCACTGGCTGGAGATGGATGATGTTGTCGGTCTGTGCGCACCGCGTCCCACTCTGCTGATTTCGGGGACCAATGATCATATTTGGCCAGCAAGCGGAATGGTTGCAGTTGCCGATTCCACCACCGAGATTTTTGCCGCGGCTGGCGCCAAGGACAGGATCCGTAAGATTTCCGTGGATGGCGGGCATCGCTTTTATCCAGACGAAACTTGGCGTGGGATCGCAGAGCTGTTCAACAACGCCAGGTCGTAATCTCGCAGCCATTTGGATTTCCTAGTGGTGTTTCGCAAGAAACTTTCCTGCCTCATGCCTCGTTTTTCAGCCCAGCGCCTGGAGAAGGGCCACTGCTTCCGCCTGGTGCGCCAGATCCTCGCTATGCTGAAGTGGTAGATAGAGAAATTTCCGCTGTTCGGGCGTCAGGAGACGATCAAAGCCTTTCGCCATGGATTCGCGGTGCGCCTCAAGTGCCATCGCATCGCTGGCGACGGCACCCACGCCGCCGCGATGAATGTTACGGGAAAACTGATCCAACAGAAGAATCTCGGCAAGCGCGCCCCAGGGAGTCACACGCCAACCGCGCATCTCACCGAGAACCGCGCGCGCGTGAAGATCGACGAATCTCTCCCGCACCTCTCTGTCAAAAACCACGTCCTTGGCATGCCACAGTTTCGGATTCGCCTCCTCAAACCAGAAATCTAGTATATTCCAAACATCAACACCGCCCTCGCGCTGAAATGCCTCCTCTTCAGCCAACCACTCGGCGGCATAGGACACATTCTGCCAATTGTCGAACCATGGGCCACCTCTCGTATAGTGAACCACGTTCGGCGGATAGCCGTCCTCGGGTGGTTGGCTCCATCCTTCAAGCCAATTCCAAGTCTCTGCAACGGCCCCGAGCTCGTCATCCTCTAACCACTGAAAACGATGAAGGAAAGCACCGGTCTCGGCGCTTACCTTTTCAGGGGATAGCGCGCGGTTTTTAGGGTGACCGCAATTGTAGAGCACCAATGAAGACCAATTCTTGCGCGGATATACTGTCTGCACAGATCCATCCATCTTCATGGTTTCGGGTGGCCGGTGATCATGGTGTACGCACATCGCCGCATAACGGTCGTCGATTTGATCGATTAATTTCTGCACGTCACCAAGCCACAAAAAATCGCAATCACAGAAGATTGCCCAGCCATCAAATCCAGCAAGGTGCGGGACCAAAAACCGGGTGTAGGTAAATTCGGTGGATGCTAGCGGATCAGTCGCCCGCGAATAGATTCCTGCCTCGCGCAAAACCTGTTGCCGCAATGCGATGACCTGAACGGGTTCAGAAGTGCGATCTAAAATCGAATGACGACACACTTGGTACGCGATATCCTCGCGGCTGTCCCAGCCAACATAGATTCGAATTGGTTGTTTAGTCATGGGGCTTGGATTTTTCAGTGGTTTGCACGGGCGTGTCATAGCGTGCGACCAAGAATAGTTTGCAAACTAAGTCACAGTAACCGCTTAAAACGAGGAATTGAGCAGACGAGCAGATCATAAAATTGTGCCCAAATTTCAGCGTCGAAAGCATCTCCTCTCTAAAACTATTTCTCAGACTAGGTCTCGATCAGCCAAAAATGGAAAACGTGACGCTGCAAATTGCAGATGTGAGGTGCGCAACAATTCAAATTCGAATACCGCCGGTGGACGAATTGGAAGCGGGTGTGATATGAGCGCCGCCATGACCAACAGTGACAATGAATTCAGCGGCAAGCGAGTTTTGGTGACGGGTGCCGACGGCTTTATCGGCTCCCACCTGGCCGAAGCACTGGTGCACACAGGCGCTGAGGTTACCGCACTTGCATTCTACAACTCCTTTGGCACCTGCGGTTGGCTCGATGAAATCGCTAATGAGACACGCTCCGCCATGCACATCGAGCTCGGCGATGTGCGGGACGGCGTACAGATGCGCTCCCTCGCAGAGGGCATCGATATCATCTTTCACCTGGCAGCGTTGATCGGCATTCCCTATTCCTATGTTGCTGCGCAATCCTACGTCGACGTCAACATCCACGGCACGCTCAATCTTTTGGAAGCGTCGCGCACCGGCATGGTAGGACGCTTCATTCATACTTCGACTAGCGAGGTCTATGGCTCGGCGCAAACCAGACCAATCTGCGAAGATCATCCGCTGCATGGCCAGTCACCCTATGCAGCGAGCAAGATCGGCGCCGATCAGATGGTCGAAGCCTTCGTCCGCTCGCATGGCATACCAGCGGTAACGCTCCGCCCGTTCAACACTTTCGGCCCACGCCAAAGTGAGCGTGCGGTGATCCCGACGACTATTCGCCAAATGCTCGATCCGGCTTGCACGAAGATTTTTCTGGGAGATCTCAGCACAACACGCGATTTCACCTTCGTCGGCGATACAGTGCGTGCGTTTCTCGCCCTTGGCGGCGCCGCGAACGCAGAATTTGGTAAAGTCTACAACGTCGGCACCGGCGTCGAAATCAAAGTCAGCGAAGTGGTAACCCAACTCGGCGATATCACAGGCTGCAACAAGCCGATCGTCAGTGAAGAGACGCGCATTCGCCCGGAACATTCCGAGGTTCGCTCGCTCGTTGCCGACGCAACGCGTCTGACCAACCTTTCCGGCTGGCAGCCGCAAACCGTTCTTGAAGACGGCCTTAGCCGTTGCATCGACTGGTGGCGCGAGCGCATCGCCAGTGGACGCCAGCGTCGCAACAACAGTTACGTCCGTTAGCCCACACATTTTTGATCTTTCCATGTCATGTCTCGGAGCAAAGCCTTTGTATCATCGCGGAAATTGGCGCCTTCAAACTTAGTGCTCTCTGCTTATTTGACAGCGATGCCCGGTGCCACCTCTCCTCTGCAAAATAGTCGATCAAGCCATGGTGGTTGGTGTTTTCCCCCGGACAAGAGAATTTTAGGCCGCGGTGGTTTTCCACAGTGGTAATGTCATTCCCAACACAGTTAAGTTTGTTAACGTTGACGACCAGATAATCGATCTCACTCGCCAAGGTAGAGTAGATAAAGCTGCTACCGCCCAGTCACCTGTTGCTACTCGGCAGCGCTTCCAACGATCGGGTCACGCCAAGTATCGAAGGAACGAGCACGCGGAGCGGTTGTAGTTCGCCGATCAGCCCATCATAGATAGCTTGTGGCTCGTTTAGTGCTGTAAGGATTGCCGCGTCGGGGCGGTCTAACGCACTGAGCGCTTTAACTACTGAAAGACCCAGGCAGGTCTCACCAGCTCGCCCAGGGGCAACGACCCCTTGCAGCACCACATCGTGTTCGCGTGCCGAAAGGATGGCGATTTCCGCCAATTCGCCATCACCAGCTAGGGCCAAGTGGCGCCAGCCAGCTGCAGTACATTGCATGAAGATTTCATTATATTGCACCCGCGCGCGGCGAAAGAAGGTCAGCGAATCTGAGAGATATTCTGCGGTAAGGCGGGTTTTTTCAGTAAACCCCTGGGGCGTTAGATAATAGGCGTAGCGATTCGGTGGAATTTCGCTAATTTTGATCAATCCTTTTCGCACACACCGCTTCACATAGCTGTTGGTCATACCGAGCGCGATGCCTAATTCCTTGGCCAAAGTGCGCTGATTGACATTTTCCGATTCGCCGACACGGACCAAAATGTCGCGGATAATAGCGTCGTCACGATCTTTGCGGCTCATACGCAGGGTCCGGCAGGCATAATACGCCGTTTTCGGATTGGAAGCACCGGATGAACTAATAACATGTTGATATAATGCATAATTTTGAGACGCTACCGCCGTTCCAGGTGCCCGATGGCAACCCGGTCAGCCGATATTAAGGGCCCAACAACCGGACCCGGATGGCGCCAGAAAATCTAGAACGACTCCAATGTTCATTCTATGAACGCGTGTGCTGACCGTTATCGTTCATTTATTGAACATCAAATCAAGAAATTTGTTCAAAATTTGAACGTAGAAAGTTTGAGAATTCATTTCAAAGCATGGACTTTTTATTCAGCTTTGCCACGTGCTACGATTCAGCGGCTGGCTAAATAGAAGTGACAGGCGAAACATGGCGACAAAAATCGAGGGTGCAACAAACAGAGCGGCGCTACGCACCAAAACGCAGAAACTTAAGCATGCGCTAGTCAAAGAAAAACTCGCCTTCGTCATGGAAGCGCATAACGGCCTGTCGGCGAAGATTGTCGAGGAAGCAGGATTCGAGGGTATCTGGGCTTCCGGACTCTCTATGTCCGCGGCCCTCGGCGTGCGTGACAATAATGAGGCCTCCTGGACCCAGATACTCGAGCAACTCGAATTCATGGCTGATGCCACCAGCATCCTAATTCTAGTCGACGGCGATACCGGCTATGGCAATTTTAACAATGTCCGTCGGCTTGTAAAAAAGCTTTGCCAACGCGGCATCGCCGGCGTCTGCATCGAAGATAAGCTCTTTCCCAAGACCAACAGCTTCATCGGCGAAGGTCAACCACTCGCCGATGTCGAAGAATTTTCCGGCCGTATCAAGGCTGGCAAAGACAGTCAGGACGATTCAGATTTCCAGATAGTTGCCCGTGTTGAGGCCCTGATTTCTGGTCATGGGATGACAGAGGCGTTGAGGCGCGCTGAAGCCTATCACGCCGCCGGTGCCGACGGCATCCTGATCCATTCGAAGAAGGCTGAAGCAGATGAAATTCTCGATTTTGGTCGCGAATGGGCGGGACGGGCACCTTTGGTGATAGTCCCGACCATGTATTACAAGACACCAACCGACGTATTTCGCGAGACAGGTGTTTCTCTCGTCATTTGGGCCAATCACAATCTTCGAGCCGCTTTGAGCGCCATGCGTGAGACCAGTCGGCGCATCATGGAAGAGCAGGCCCTAACTTCGGTGGAAAGCGAGGTGGCAAGTGTCAAGGAAGTCTTCGATATCGTGGGCCAAGGTGAATTGGCAGCGGCCGAAGCAAGATATCTTAAACCCAAGAGCGGTGAATATAAATGCATCGTGCTAGCCGCGTCGCGCGGCTCGGCTCTTGGAATCCTCACAGAGCGTCTGCCCAAATGCATGCTCGATATCCGTGGAAAGCCGCTTCTTCATAGGTTGGTGACAACACTCAACGAAGGTGGCCTGCGCGATATTTGCGTAGTTCGCGGCTACCAGAAGGAAGCCATTAACCTTGCCAATATCCGTGCCATCGACAATGACGCTTATGCTAAGTCTGGCGAGGCGACGTCATTGGCCTGCGCTACCGATCAATTAGATGGTGCGACAATCATCTCCTACGGTGATATCCTATTCCGGCCCTATATTTTAGAAAATCTGCTCGCCACCACAGGCGACATCACCACAGTGATCGACGCGCGCTGGCGCGGAGCCGGTCACTGGGAAGCTGGACGGCAGGTGGATCTTGCTAGCTGTAGTCGCACCTTCACCGGCGAATATCTTGACGAGGAACCGATCCTGTTAACTGCCCTTCACACGAGAGACGGTGACAGTGAAGATAACAACGACGGTGAATTCTCTGGCGAATTTATCGGCCTTATCAAATTAAGCACAAAAGGGGCGGCGGCTGTAAAGCGTGAATTGGCAGCGATGAAATCTGAGGGTGTCCTTGACATGGCCGACCTGCCGAACCTCCTCAACCGTCTAATCGCCACTGGTGAGTCCGTCGAAGTACTCTATGTGACAGGGCATTGGCTTGATGTCGACGATGCTTTCGACCTTGCCAAGGCACGTAATGTGGTGTGAGCCCGATAAGCGAAAAGTATAGCGCATGATCACGGCAGCCGATTTTCTTGAGCCCGCCCGGGAGCTGGGTTACGATTTTTACTCGGGTGTGCCGTGCTCTTTTCTTACGCCGCTAATAAATCGGGTTATATCCGATCCCAGACTCAACTATGTCGGCGCGGCAAGCGAGGGCGAAGCGATGGCAATTGCGTCCGGCGCCTGGCTTGCCGGTCGCAAGACGGTGGTGATGTGCCAAAATTCTGGCCTCGGCAACATGGTCAACCCACTTACATCACTGAATTGGCCGTTCCGCATTCCAAGCCTCTTGATCGTCACCTGGCGCGGCAAGCCTGGCCTTAAGGACGAGCCTCAGCACGAATTGATGGGCAGAGTTACCGGCCAGTTACTTGATACAATCCAGGTGCGTCACACAACTTTCCCCAGGTCGCCTGGAGAAATCCCTGGCGCGCTGGAAACGGCGGAGCAACACATTTCTGAGACTGGCCTCCCTTTCGCCTTGATCATGGAAAAGGGCTCGGTTGGCGATGAACCGCTCGACCAACCCAAACCAACAACACCACTTGCAAGCCTCCTAAAGGACAGATCGAAAGGTGGCCCGCGCCCTGCGCGTGCCACTGTGTTGCAGAAATTACTCGATATTGTATCGGAAGACACAGCTATCATCGCAACAACGGGCAAGACCGGGCGAGAACTATTTACTCTGGACGATCGCTGCCAGCAACTCTACCAAGTTGGCTCAATGGGCTGTGCAAGCGCAATGGGGCTTGGCGTCGCACTCAACACATCCCACCCCGTGATCGTCATCGACGGCGACGGTGCAGCACTTATGAAGATGGGAACACTCGCCACCATTGGAGCCTACCGGCCAGAAAATCTCGTCCATCTTGTGCTAGACAATGGCGTGCACGATTCGACAGGCGGTCAGGCAACGGTCTCGCCCAGCGTCTCATTCTCCGCCGCCGCCGGAGCTTGCGGGTATCCGAAATCCCACTCGTGCGATTCGATCGACGGCTTCGCAGCCGCTCTAAAAGATGGACTGGCAGGCGCCAAGCCTTGCCTGATTCATCTCCTTATCGCGCCGGGCTCGCTCACCCCACTTGGACGACCAACGATAACGCCATCCCAAGTAGCGCGGCGTTTCAGGGAATTTCTCACATCGCAAAACTCCCCGTATTAAAGTGGTTCGATATCGTTACCGGAAACCGAAACCCGCACCTCTCGGCCCATCAGTTTCAACAAAATCATCACCCGGTCGGAATCGAGTTCGGTCTCGAATATGCCTTCCAGATCGGCCATAGGCCCGCCCTGTACGCGCACCTGGTCACCAGCTTTGACAACGCTGCGTGAAATCTCGAAGTTGCCATCCTCGCCGGCCCGGGCGCGCAAACCCGAGACAATGTCATCGCCAATACGGAGTGGACCGTCGGCGCCGGACACAATCGTGTGCACACCAAAAGTTGAAAGGATCGGCCTCCAGGGCTCGGAAGACATATCAAGGCGAACGAAGAGATAGCGCGGAAAAAGTGGTCGCAGAACAGTTTCGACTCGGCGCGCATGACGACGCATTTTATAATACATCGGTAGCCAGACTTCATAATCCTGGCGCAAGAGGTTGGTCTCAGCGCGGCGTTCCGAGTTGGCCCTACAATGAACCACGTACCAATTTCGCATTTGTCTTCCGAACAGTTTCCGTTTCCAACGAGCCCCTGAACCGAGTAGACTTCGCGCGGCGCGCAATCAAGCAAATTCCATGCCCCCGGAACAAATTACCGCAAGCTCAAAATATTCTGTCAAGCGACTCATGATGATCGCCGCTAAACTCGCAGTCACTGGCGTTCTGATTTGGTATTTGCTGAGCAAGGTAGATTTAGCAAAAAGCGGCGAGCATCTTGCATCTTTCGATGTCGGGTGGGGCTTGCTCGCGGTATTGGCG
The DNA here is from genome assembly GCA_002717225.1 of Rhodospirillaceae bacterium. Classification (GTDB taxonomy): domain Bacteria; phylum Pseudomonadota; class Alphaproteobacteria; order UBA828; family UBA828; genus PTKB01. The sequence goes on from PBDG01000044.1 coordinate 28,033, forward strand.
CTGGCTTCAATTTTTCTTATTGCTTCAGTGCGCTGGAGAATTTATGCGCGAGCGCTAAAAATACCGCTCGGCAAAGGTATTGCCTTTCGTATCTATCTCATCAGCCAGTTTCTTGGCCAGGTCTTGCCTGCAGGAATCGGAAATGATGCGGTGCGCGTCTGGCTTTTGGCACGACATGGAAATGCCGTCGGACCGAGCGCCTCGAGTGTCGTTCTGGAGCGTCTTACCGGACTGATTGGCAATATAGTGCTAATCGCTGCCCTGTTGCCCCTCACCTTTACCTATATCGACGACACCAGCATCCGTTTGGTTGTCATTTTGGTCGTCGCCATCTGCGCAGCTGGAATCTTTGCCCTATTTGGAATTTCTTTTCTCCCACATCTAATGACCAAATGGCGAAGCGTAGCCATGATTTCCAGGCTGGCTGACATCGCGAGCGAGGCGCGACGCGCTAGCTTTATGCTAAAACCCGCCGCAACGGCTTTCCTGCTTTCATTATCAATGCACCTCACTGCGGTATTGGCTGCCTACTTGATTGCGCTCGGGCTTGATCTCGAACTTTCAGCAGAGGCGTGCTTGGCGCTCATGCCCATCGTTCTTTTGTTGGGCACGCTGCCAATATCCCTCGCAGGGTGGGGCGTGCGTGAAGGAGCAGCGGTAACGGCACTGAGCTATGCCGGTGTCGCATCGAGCGAAGCACTGACACTATCGATCCTGTTTGGTCTCTCGTTATTGACGGTCAGTCTATTTGGCGCGATCTTCTGGCTGTTCCAGCGGCGCAGCACAGTGCTCACACGGGTAAATGAAAAGAAATCCGGCAACGAGGCCGCGCTGCAATGAACTCACATACCAAACCACTCCGTCTCAACACCGATAACACTGCCGAACAAGCGCGCGTGCGTCGCGCCAGCCAGATCCGCGAGTACTATGATCGATTAGCACCTAACCGTGATAAATGGATCGCGCGAAACGCCTATTTTCACAATGAGGACAGCCGTTATACGCGCTTTCTTGTTCCTTCCGGGCTTAAGGTATTGGATCTAGGCTGCGGCACCGGACATATGCTGGCCAAACTCCAACCGTCTGAAGGCGTCGGCATCGATATTAGCCCAAAAATGATCGAGGCAGCACAGCGAAATTACCCGGCTAAGAGCTACCCCAACCTTGAATTTATGGCCGGCGATATTGAGGACCCCGCGGCTCTCGATGCGCTGGACGGCCCATTCGAAGTGATCATCCTGTCGGATACCGTTGGTCTCCTGGAGGATGTCGAAGCTACCTTCGCGAGTCTTCACCGCCTATCTTCCAGAGAAACCCGGATTGTGGTCGCCTATTATTCCTGGCTGTGGACGCCGGCCATTACTTTTGCCGAGTTTTTGGGTGCCAAAATGCGCCAGGTCCCGCTTAACCGACTAGGGCCTGAGGATGTGTCGGGACTCCTGGAACTCGCCGATTTCGACGTCATCAAACGCGATTGGCGCCAGCTTGTGCCAAAACGACTGTTCGGCCTCGGTCCGCTTATCAACCACTCCCTGGCCACCCTGCCTATCCTCCGTCGCCTCAGCGTGCGCCATTACGTAATCGCCCGCTCGCGCCGCTTTGCCGGGCTCGACAATCCCTCGACCACTGTCGTCATTCCGTGCCGTAATGAGCGTGGCAATATCGCGCCTGCGGTCTCCAGGTTGCCAGATTTCTGCAGCGACGTCGAAATCCTCTTCGTTGAAGGCCATAGCAAGGACGGCACGCAAGAGGAGATCGAACGAGTCATTCATAGCAATCCAGAGCTCGATATCAAGCTGATAACACAAACAGGAAAAGGTAAGGGTAGCGCCGTGCGCGAGGCGTTCGACGCGGCGCGCGGCGAAGTTCTCATGATCCTCGACGCTGATCTCACCGTCCCACCCGAGGCGCTACCCAAATTTTACGAAGCGCTCGTCAGCGGGAAGGGTGAATTCATAAATGGCACCCGACTGGTCTATCCGATGGAAAAACGCGCCATGCGGCCACTCAATCTGATCGCCAACCTTTCCTTCTCAGTGATATTCTCCTGGCTTTTGAATCAGCGCTTTACCGATACTCTTTGCGGCACCAAGGTGCTATCCAAGGCACATTATCTTAGCATCGCGAAGAACCGCGCCTATTTCGGAAATTTCGATCCGTTCGGCGATTTCGACCTGATTTTTGGCGCCTCCAAGCTGAACCTCAAAGTGATCGAAATTCCCATACGCTATGCCGAGCGGACATATGGCACGACGCAGATTTCTCGCTTTCGCCACGGCGTGCTGCTCCTGCGCATGGTGATCTTCGCTTTCCGCAAACTCAAGGCATTATGATGTTGGGCGCCACGCCGGCGGCTGCGATTCTTGATATTTATCGAGGAACATGGCGCAGCAAGGCGGCACTTCGCGCGATCTACGGTGACTATTACCGGCGCATGGTGAAGGGACTGAAAGCCGGTCCGACCCTCGAACTAGGCGCGGGTAGCGGGCATTTGCGCGAGCATCTCAGCGACGTGGTGCTAACCGATATTCAGCCAGCATCCTGGCTCGATGCCACTGCGGACGCGCAAATGCTTCCCTTTAAAGACGCCTGCTTCGAAAGTGTTCTCATGCTGGATGTGCTGCATCATATCGAGAATCCGCCGCGGTTTTTCGCCGAGGCGGCACGCGTGCTTAAGCCCGGTGGGCGGGTAGCGATGGTTGAGCCGGCGATAACACCCCTCAGCGGGTTCTTTTACCGCTATATGCATCCCGAGCCGGTCGATATGCGCGCGGATCCGTTCATCAGCCCAAAAGCAGACCCGAATCGCTCGCCCTATGACGCCAATCAGGCGGTGCCCACTCTATTATTTCACCGCCACCGCAAACGATTCGAACGTTATTTTCCGGATTTCCGACTACGGGAAGTGCGCTATTTGAGCCTCTTCGCCTACCCGCTTTCCGGCGGATACCGGCGCTGGAGTCTAGTCCCGGCATTTCTGGTCCGTCCAATTCTGTTGGGCGAAGACGCGCTCCTCAAGCTTCTCGGCCCAGCCATGGCTTTCCGACTCCTGGTCCATTTGGAGCGGAGATAGAAGCGTGATAGCAGCATAATGATCGAAAAACGCACGCTTTGGCTCATATTTACTGCCGCAACCCTGGTTCGTCTTGCCTATACGCTGGGACTATATATCGCCCTGGGCGCCGAAACCTTCCTCGTCGAGGATTCAGACCTCTATCTTTCTCTCGGACGGGACTTCGTGACGGAAGGCGATTTTGTCCGCCTGCTGGATGGAGAGCCCGGCTATCGGGTTGAGACTGAGCGCATGCCACTCTACATCATTTGGCTAGCGATCCATCAATGGCTGAGCGGGTCAATGACTCCTCTGTTCCCGGCACTGACACAAGGTGCGGTGGACGCCTTTGCCTGCGTCTTGATTGCACGGACCGCTGCGTTACTTGATCCCCGCCTCTTGCTGCCTGCAGGATTAATTGCCTCGTTCAATCCGACGCAATTTGTGGTCAGCGCTATGATACTCACAGATTCCCTTTTCTTTTTCTTCGTCTGTCTCATGCTCTATGCCGCCATTAAATGGCTACGCGAGCCGAATTGGCGCTGGACACTGCTGCTGGGTCTCGCCCTGGGCCTCGGCGTCTCCACTAGAGTCATGCTACTGCCCGCGGTTGCCGCACTCGCGATCGTACTACCGCTCGCTCTTGTTTGGTTACGGCGCTTCCGTGTGGCGGCACTTGCCCATGTTGTCGCCTTTGTCATTATTTGCGTTACGCTTCAAGCGCCTATATTAGTGCGCAATGTTAGCATGTACGGATCCGTGCAGCTTACCAGCCAAGCAGGCGCCCACACTTTACTCTGGCTTGCACCAGCAGTTCTGGAAGCAGTCGACGGCACACCGCATGCGGAAGGCGCGCGGATCATGCAGACGCGCTACGAAAAAGGACTAGGCGGACCGCAATCAGTCAATCCATTTGAGCGGTCTGCACAGATGTCGGAAGCGGCGTGGCGCGCCATCGGCGATCTCGGCACCGGCGCCATAATTAAGGCCTGGCTTACCGGCGCAGCGATCAGCCTGTTTTCACCTGCCGCCATTCTCTCGCCACCAGTGAGNAACCTGCCGCGCACTGGATTTTTCGACATGCCAGGAGACAGCAAGTGGCANAAAATATCGGNCTTCCTGTTAGACAACGACAATTCNACTTATGGCTGGGTGCTGCTGGTCGGGTTTTTTACTATTTTACTAATGCGCCTAGTNCAGTTTGGCGGTTTCGCACGCGGAATCCTCGTCAGAACGGGGCGGGAAGTGCCNATTCTCCTCACTCTCATGATGCTGTGGATGCTCTACATATTACTGGTGAACGGGCCTATCGCTTCGCCCAAATACCGCCTTCCAATCGAACCCTTTACCGTCATCCTGGGGGCTGTCGCTCTTCTCTCGGCAAAGGACTGGTTTGCGCGTCGCGCAGCGCGGCGGCAAGCAATATAGCGGTCAATACGAGAAAGACCCCCTGCCACCAAGCGGACCAAATAGAGAAGTTGAGCATCGAGGAAGACCAGAAAGCAACAAAAACGGCAATTCCGGCAGCTGCTGTGCTCGGCGATGTCGCACCAAGCCTTAGCCAGAGATGCACCAAAAGCGCCAAAGCCGCGAGCAGCGCCACCAGACCGAATGCACCGGTCTCAAGAAATATTTCTAGAAACCAACTATGGGGGTGAGATGGAATAAACGTCTGGTTAAATTTTGCGACCAATACCGATGCCCCAGGAAGATAATTGCTGATGTCGATGCCATGGCCAAAATAGGGCGCCTCCAGAGCCTTATCGAGTGAGAAACCCCAAATATACTGCCGATGCGCATCGACCAATGAAGTAGGTATTTCGGTTTCCACTGGGCCACCATAGACACGGTCTATAATCTGATCTGGGTCCGGCAGCGTTGGCAACCGATCCAACGTCCAGACCATTGCCGCCAAAAGAAACAACGCCAGTAGGGCCAGGAACAGCCCCGCCGCGCGCCCACCCAGCAACCTCCAGCGTTGGCAAACATAGACGACACTGCCGATTACCATACCGGCAACAAGGCCAAGCAACCCGGCTAAACTATCAACCGCGAGAATAATCGCAAATGCGGCGGCAAGATGGAGAAGACCAGCAAAAAGCCACCGCCTGCCGAGACGCAGCCCAGCCCAAATCACTGCCGGCGCAAGACAGGCTAGCGCGGAGCCATAATATTTGAGAATTTGCGCCGTGTTCACCTCGACCCAGCCCTTGCCGCGAAAAAGGCCATAGATCGGGCTTGTGGCATAGAGCCCGAGAAGGGTGATCAACGCGCAAAACAAAGCCGCGACGATCATCGCACGGAGACAAGTGTCGACACCACCGCGCCGGAGAAAATAGTGAATAAAGGTAACGATGACCAACATACCGACCATACGCCCCCAGATAGAGAAGGAACGTCCCAAATCTGGCGACTCGGCAGTGCCAGGCAGCCATAGGAGGAAGGAGAAAATGATCGCAAGGCCCAGTGGTGAGCGCAGTCCCTGAGAAAAGCGCAAAAACAACTCGAGTCGGCCCGGTGCCGCGAGCAACAACAGCACGCCGAGCGCTAGGGCAACGCCAAATACGGTTGGGCTCGACGATGCGAGCGGCACGCCAATGCCGCAAAAAATAACCGCGGCGATCGCCCACCTATTATTGTTCGTGACGGACACCTGTCCGACTCCTTCATGCTAGGGATAGTTAGCTTATGGTCATGTAACACCGCAGCCGGGGGGCAGCAAACCGCCAGAATTTTAAGTCTACTCATAGGTTATCAGGGGCAGCGGATTGACGGGCAACCTAACTCACCTGTAGGTTTATCTAGAAGCCTTTCCCAGATCTTCGAGCCGAAAACGCGAATGATTATTCTCGGTGTCCACCCCGGGTATCACGAGGCCGCTGCTTGCTTATTCGACGAATACCGCTTGGTCTCGGCGGTTTCGCTCGAACGGCTGACGCGGCGCAAAATTGATGGCGGGCGAGTGCCGGAGGAAGCCATCGACGAATGCCTCGCCATTGCCGGCCTAACGCGCGGGGAAGTCGATGCGGTGGTGCTCGGACGCGGTGCCTTTCCGTGGCGCTATTACAGCCATTTTCATGGCGGCCGGATGATTGAAGGAAAGCTCCGTCAGGCAATCGGTAAAGAGAAGCATAAAAGCATGGAGCGCGAGCTTGTCCGCGCCGGCCATGCCGATTCAATGGCGTTGTTCAACGAAAAAAAATTCCTTTCCGACTTTGGCTTCCGCCAAACGACGCAGCTATCGTTTTTTAATCACCACTTGGCCCATGCCCTTCCCACCCTTTTTCATACCGACTGGGAGGATGCGCTGCTCTATACCTCGGATGGCGGCGGAGACAATGTACAATACAGCCAACGGATTTTCCGCGCCGGCGAATTGCTTACTCTTTATGGCGGAGACGATTGTTTCGCCGATCCTGGCCGCATCGACAGCCTTGGCCTCGCCTATGGCTATGCTACCCAGGCATTAGGTTGGAGTATCAACCGCCATGAAGGCAAACTTACTGGTCTCGCCGCGCTCGGAGAACCTTCCGTTGCCGACGCCATAGCGGCGCAATTTATTGTCGATGATCAGGCGCAAATCCGCTGCGCCTTCTCAACCAATACCGAGCTTCGCAGGTTCATATTCGAAATTTCCGAAACAATCTCACGAGAGGATATGGCAGCTTCCATTCAGGAAGTACTGGAGCGCATTACGCTAACTTCCGTGCAGCGCCTGTTGGAGCAGCACGGCGTGCATCACCTTGGTCTCTCCGGCGGAGTGTTTGGAAATGTGCGCCTCAACCAACTTCTCGCAGAGAAAACCGGTGTTGAAGAGATATTCGTCTACCCGGCGATGAGCGACCAAGGCCTGCCGGCAGGAGGAGTGCTACAATTTCTATTAGAGCGTGACGGCATAAATTTATGGCTAGATGCACGCTATCCACTGGAGACACTTTATTGCGGCCGAGATTGGGGTGACACCGCTGACAAGGTTCTGGAAAATACGCCTGAGCTCGTCACAATTTCCAACAACCCGGTGGGAAAGACAGCAGAATTTTTAATGGCAGGAAAAGCGGTAGCAATCTTTGGGCATGGCATGGAATACGGACCCCGGGCGCTCGGTGCACGCAGCATCCTCGCCTCGCCTGCCGATGCTAGTATCAATGATTCGCTTAATGAGCGGCTTGACCGCTCAGAATTTATGCCATTCGCTCCGGTCGTCTCTGCGGAGGATGCCGAGACTCTGTTCGACATTGATGATTGCAATCGCTACGCCGCCCAGTTCATGACTATCACCTGCAACGTTAAAGAGGCGTGGCGGGCGCGCATTCCAGCAGTGGTTCACGTCGACGGGACAGCACGCCCTCAAATTATTCGACGCGCGCACAATCCGCTCTATTACGATATCCTCGCCGCGTTCAAACAACGCAGCGGCCTGCCCACAATCATCAACACTAGTTTCAACGTGCATGAAGAACCGATCATCAACCGTCCCGAAGAATGCGCCCGCGCGCTGGCAGACGACCGAGTTGATTACGTGGTGACCGAGCAAGCGGTCTACGGACGTCGGCGATGAGCCTAATAGTGACCCTAATTGGCTGTCTCGTGGCCTTGGGAGCCTGCTGGCTTTTGACGGGCGCCGTATTACGCGCTCTAAAACGGCACGATATACTAGACATTCCCAACGAGCGATCGAGCCATAGCACGCCCACACCTCGAGGTGGCGGAATCGCTGTAGTAAGCGTGCTGTTCATGACCTGGTTAGCTTTTTGGCTGATAGGTGACGACACCGTGGCGACTTCCAATTTCTGGATTATTCTGGTGACGGGTGGAGCGCTTGCCGTGATCTCATGGATGGACGATGTGCGTGGCGACTTGCCTACAATTCCTCGGCTTGGCACACAAGCAGCCGCTGTCGGCGCCGGATTGTTCGCCCTGCCCGGCGATGGCGCGGTGTTTCAGGGCATCCTACCAACGACACTCGATATGGCGCTTAGCGGAATCATTTGGCTTTGGTTCATCAACCTGTTTAATTTCATGGACGGAATTGACGGCATCGCAAGCAGCCAGACGGCAACAGCCGGATTAGGCCTGCTCCTCCTCGCTATAATTTTCACTGACGCCTCCAGCCTCGGCCCTTATGGACTCGCGCTTACTGCTGTGGCGCTCGGCTTTCTGCCTTGGAATTGGCAGCCAGCACGTATCTTTCTCGGTGACGTCGGCAGCGTACCGCTTGGCTACGGCGTCGGCTGGCTTCTGCTGGCGCTTGCCAGTTTCGGCCTTTGGCAGGCAGCGCTGCTCCTCGTGCTTTATTTCTTCGCCGATACCACCTTTACCCTGTTACGCCGCCTTGTCCGCGGCAAAGCAATTTGGCAAGCCCATCACGAACATTACTACCAATATGCCATCGAGGCCGGACGCAGCCACACCAATGTGGTTATGGCGGTAACGGCGGTCAATCTTCTGCTTGTGGGACTAGCAGCTGCAACCACGATTTCACCCAATGTGGCATGGTGCGCATTCGGCGCTGGAATTCTGCTTACAGCAGTCCTTTTATGGTATCTTCGATTCTCCCGAATTAGAGCGGTCCATGCAGACTAGTGGCATCAACAGGACCTATGCGGTCGCCGCCTTCGATGTGGCCATGGCGGCTATTTCCTTTGTCGTGGCGCTTCTGCTGCGCCGCGGTATTGATAATTTTTGGCATGAGTCTGGCGGTTTTTTCTTCGAGGCGATCCTCGCCTTCAGTGCGATCTCAGCTATCGTTTTTTGGCGTATGCGCATCTATCGTGGTTTTTGGCGCTATACCTCGTCGCGCGACGTTAGCAAGATTGCCTGGGCAACGGGAATCGCGATTCTAATCTTCGTAGCTCTGCTCTTTGTATTCACCCGATTAGAGGCCTATCCACGCTCGGCACTGCCAATTAATCTGATGGTCCTTGTTTCCTTGCTTGTCGGACCACGAATTCTCTATCGCAGCTTTATGGAGCGTGGCCTCACCGGATTTTTTCAGAGGACGAATGACGGGCACCGGGTGCCGGTGTTACTGCTCGGTGCGGGAGACGATGCCGAACTCTTTATCCGCTCTAGTTTGAGCGGCAGCGCTGCCAACTACCGGGTAGTTGGCTTGGTCGATGACGATACGGCTAAAACCGGCCGGCATATCCATGGCGTAAGGGTTTATGGTCCGGCACATGATCTGGTTGCTATCTTGCAGACCCTGAAACAACGAGGCACTCAACCGCAACGCCTGATTCTCACCTCGGACAGTTTCGAGTCCGATCGTCTGCGCCAAATTCTTGATTTAGCGGACGGTTTCGCTATGCCCTTTTCTCGGCTGCCGCGGATGACTGATTTCCGCTCCGGCGTAGTCGGCGATATAGATATCCGGCCGGTGGCAATTGAGGATTTGCTCGGCCGACCGCAAACAGCACTCGACAACAAGGAGATGGCAGCTCTCATCCACGGACGGCGCGTCTGCATCACCGGCGCCGGCGGATCCATCGGCTCGGAACTGTGCCGTCAAATTGCGGGACATAGACCAGCCCATATGACCCTGATCGATAACTCGGAGTATAATCTGTACAGCATTGACATGGAGCTAACAGGGAAGTTCCCTGACATACCGCGTGACATACTACTGGGCGATGTGCGCGATAGGTGTCGGCTAAATACCATCTTTGCTAACGCCCATCCGCAATTAGTGTTTCACGCCGCCGCGTTTAAGCATGTTCATATGGTCGAGACCAATCCCAATGAAGGTGTGCTGACCAACGTCCTCGGCACGCGCAATGTGGCTGATGCCTGCATCGCACATGGCGTCGCGGTAATGATGCTGATATCGACCGACAAAGCGGTAAACCCGTCTAACGTCATGGGCGCGACTAAACGTATCGCCGAAAGCTATTGCCAGGCGCTCGGCCTCTCGCTTGCCGAAGGGGACCAGGCTCATACCCGCCTCGTAACAGTGCGCTTCGGAAATGTTCTGGCCTCATCGGGTTCGGTGGTTCCGCTCTTTCAGCAGCAAATCGCGAACGGCGGTCCGGTGACGGTAACCGACCCGGAGGTCACTCGCTATTTCATGACCACGCGCGAGGCAGTGCAACTTGTATTACAGGCTTCGGCGCTAGGTGCACGTGGTCAGGGGGGCGAAATATTTGTGCTCGATATGGGAGAGCCGGTGAAGATCAATGACTTGGCGATCCAAATGATCCGTCTTGCTGGAAAGAAACCAGAGCGGGATATCAAAATTGTCTATACGGGACTGCGCTCAGGCGAAAAATTGACCGAGGAGTTATTCCACGAAAAAGAGCCACTGACCGGCACATCTGTCTCTGGTATCCAACGCGCCGCCTCGCGCCCTGTCGATCTAGCGCGGCTCAAGACTCAGATAGACCGTCTCTGTAACGCAGCAGCGGCGGGTGACAGCGAGCAGGCATTTGCAGAGATAGGAGCCATCGTAACGGAGTTTCAAGGCCTAGCACCCGGAAGTAACGCCAAGGCGACACGTCGCGCCATACGCTAATTGCCAGTCGCAGACCCCAATTTACAGCACCTTGCAGAAACAAGAGAAATCAACATGAAACAGGACTCCGCCTATACCAATCCGATACGCCGCGCCTTGATCTCTGTTTCCGACAAAACAGGGCTCGCGACGTTAGGAAAATTCTTGTCTGATGCAGGCGTCGAAATACTCTCCACCGGCGGCACAGCGAAGGCCCTGCGCGATATCGGCGTAGGTGTAAAAGACGTCTCGGAACACACGCAGTTCCCTGAAATTCTGGACGGCCGGGTGAAAACAATCCACCCCAAGATCCACGGCGGCATACTCGGAATACGCGATAATACTACCCATCAAGACGCCTTGGCGGTACATCAGATCGCACCGATTGACCTGGTAGTGGTCAACCTTTACCCTTTTGAGCAAACCTTCAGCGGTGGCGCCGACTTCAACACCTGTATCGAAAATATCGATATTGGCGGACCCTCTCTGATCCGCGCGGCGGCCAAGAATCACCGCGACGTCACAGTGGTGGTAGAGAGCAGCGACTATACGGTCGTGATGGAAGAGATGGCGGCAAATGGTGGAGCCACAACAGGAACGTTGCGGCAACGCCTCGCAGCCAAGGCCTACGCGCTTACCAGCGCTTATGATTCGGTTATCGCGAACTGGTTTAACGTCCAGGTGGGTGAGATATTTCCTGAACGCCTCACGGTCTCGGCCAAGCGTCAAAAAAACCTTCGGTACGGCGAGAACCCGCATCTCGCCAGTGCCTTCTATTCCGGTGGCATAACCCGGCCTGGCGTCGCCAACGCACGCCAAGTTCAAGGCAAGGAACTCAGCTACAATAACCTCAACGATACCGACGCGGCATTCGAACTAGTCGCCGAGTTGGACGCGCCAGCAATTGCCATCATCAAGCATGCCAATCCCTGCGGCGCCGCCGAGGGTAGTGATCTCAAGGAAGCGTATCTTAAGGCGCTCGCCTCCGACCCGCTCAGCGCCTTTGGCGGCATTGTAGCGGCCAACAGGCCACTCGACGGTGCAGTGGCCAAGGAAATCGCCAAGTTGTTCGCTGAAGTGGTAATTGCACCAGAGGCGGACGCGACGGCACTCGAAATACTTGCCGCCAAGAAAGATCTGCGCGTGCTCCTGAGTAGCGCCATTCCTGACCCGGGAGCATCCGGGCTGACATTGCGCCAGCTCTCTGGCGGCTATCTGGCCCAACAGCGCGACAATGGCCGAATCGACCGCACCAATTTGAAGACTGTGACCAAGCGACAACCCAACAACACCGAATTACAGGATCTAATCTTTGCCTTCCGCGTCTGCAAGCACACCAAATCTAACGCCATAGTTTACGTGAAAGACCGCGCTACCGTGGGCGTTGGCGCAGGCCAAATGAGCCGTGTCGATTCTTCTCGCATCGCCGCTTGGAAAGCAGCAGCAACAGCCGAGGCGGCGGGTGAAAAGCAGTCCCGAGCCATGGGCTCGGTAGTCGCGTCGGACGCCTTCTTCCCCTTTGCCGACGGTCTAATAGCTGCAGCCGAGGCAGGTGCGACGGCAGTCATCCAACCAGGTGGTTCAATGCGGGATGACGAGGTCATTGCCGCCGCGGACGAGAACAATCTGGCGATGGTCTTTACCGGTATGCGGCATTTCCGCCATTAGTGCAAAAACGAAATCGGAGACAAGTAGAGAGTGAATTCGTTAAGCCCCCCAACCCCGGCGAACCCGCAAGACAAGTTGGACTATGCAATTAAGCGCAACGGCAAATCCTATGCCGGCGTGCATCATATAATCGACATGTGGGGTCCCCGACGTATCAACGATGCAGCGTATATTGAAATGGTCCTCAAGGAGAGCGTCAACGTAGCTCGAGCCACGCTACTTCATGTCCATACCCATAGTTTTAAGACCAATGGCGGCGTCTCCGGCGTGGCAGTACTGGCAGAATCCCATATTAGCGTCCACACATGGCCCGAACTTGGCTTTGCTGCCTTCGACATCTTTACCTGCGGCAATACCGATCCGAGAGCGGCCATCGCAAATATGACCTCGGCCTTCGCTCCCGATCGGGTCGAAGTGCGAGAGATCTTACGTGGTGAAAAGTCATGAAAACTTGGTCAGAGACCCTGGAACCAACCGACTTCACCGCCACCTATAAGGTCAGCCGCATGCTGTATGAAGAACGTTCGTCCCATCAGCATGTCATGCTGTTTGAAAATGCCATTATGGGCCGGGTACTTGTCCTTGACGGTATCGTGCAGACTACTGAGAAAGATGAATTCATCTATCACGAGATGATCGTGCACGTGCCGGTTCTTGCTCATGGCGCCGCGAGGCGTGTGCTCATCATCGGTGGTGGCGACGGCGGCGCGTTGGAAGAACTTTTCAAACACCAAAGCATTGAGCACGCGACATTGGTCGATATAGACCACAAGGTGATCGAACTTTCTCAGCGCTTCCTGGGTACAATTTGCGGACAAGCCTTCGCAGACCCGCGACTCGATCTAGTGATCGCCGATGGCCGAAAATTTGTCTCGGAAACCGAAGCGCACTACGACATTGTGATCGTCGATTCACCAGACCCTATCGGACCAGGCGCAGCGCTCTTCACAACAGATTTTTATCGCGATTGCAGGCGCTGTCTTACGCCTGGCGGCGTTCTGGTGACACAGAATGGCGTGCCCTTCACCCAAAGCGAAGAATTGCGTGACAGCATGACAGCACTCAAATCAATTTTTGCTGATGCCCGCTGTTACCTCACCAATGTTCCGAGCTATATCGGTGGCACCTTGGCGCTTGGCTGGGCGACCGACGATGACAAGCTTTGGCAAACGCCAGTGGAAGACCTTCAAGACCGCTTTGAGCACTCAGCAATCGCGACGCGCTATTACACGCCAGCATTGCAGAGTGCGTCTTTTGCCTTGCCCGGCTTTATCACGGAACTGATCGTGTCATGTTGAACTGGAAATATTTCGCGCGTATTGCAGTTGTTCAGCGCGAGCTTGGTGATAATGCGCAGACCAGCGCTATTGAGGACACCCAATAGAGCAGTCGCATACCTAAACGGGCATACGCCACGCAGCCGCGCGTGAAATTTTTGCAAATTTGCTGTAAGACGAAATCAAGGCACTCCTGAATGCTAAACGAGATACAAAGCTGTGCTGCAGATGAATTGATTGATGGCCCCTCGGTTTCCAATTTGCCCTTTTTGGAATCCTATAACAATCGAACCAGTCACGCTCTAACAATCTGCCGGATAAGACAAATATTAAAATAAATAAGTAAAATTGCTCGACGGTTCGGCGAAGGAAGAGTTAAATAAACTTAAGCAGTTAGAACTCGGTGTGGGTGTAGAGGATTGCTTGGGGCTCAGGACTATTAGCCTATCCTGGCAATTTTCGAAGTGCGATGCATGGCCGCCTCTGGCTTGAGTACTCAGATCAATCAAACGTCCTACTAGGAGGGCCAAATGTCAAAATCGAACGTAACCGATTCAAAGACGCAGGAATATCTTGAGCGCTATATGGAAGGCGTAAAAAAGCGCAATCCCGGCGAGCCAGAATTCCATCAAGCCGTCTATGAAGCCGCCGCAACGATCTTTCCTTATATTGCCGATAAGCCGCAATACCATAAAAATCAAATTCT